>NZ_JBWKCM010000015.1:0-46506 GCF_056436485.1 Streptomyces sp. NPDC043746
GTACTGCAGGGGGGACCCTGTGGGAGAGTAGGACGCCGCCGAACAATTTTTCTGGGAAAGCCCCGTACCGTATGGTGCGGGGCTTTCCTGCGTTCAGCGGCAGGTTGAGGCCCCGACCAGCTACAGATAGTGGCTGGCAGGGAGCCCCTTCTCAGAGACGGCCTGCGGCCTTCAGGGCCAGATAGGCGTCGGAGAGGGCCGGAGCGAGATCGTCCGGGGTGGCGTCCACGACGACGACGCCGTGGCGCTGGAGTTTCTCCGCCGTGCTGCGCCGTTCGGCCTGGGCCTGGGCGCCGGCCGCGGCGTCGTACACCGCGTCCACTGTGCCCCGGCTCTCCGCCATCTCCTCGATCCGCGGATCGGACACAGCTGCCAGCAGAATGGTGTGGCGTTGGGTGAGCTGAGGGAGCACCGGGAGGAGTCCCTCCTCGACGGCGGCGGTCTCCAGGCTCGTCAGAAGGACGATCAGCGAACCGCGGGGAGCGTCCGAGAGGGCTGTGGTGCTGAGGCCTCGGGCGTCCGTCTCGACGAGTTCGGGCTCCAGCGAAGCGAGGGTGCCGACGACCTTGGCGAGGACGTCGCCTCCCGTGGTCCGGCCCTGCACGCGGGCCCGTACGCGGCGGTCGTAGGCGAGGAGGCCCACGCGGTCCCCGGCACGTGTCGCGAGTGCGCTGAGGAGGAGCGCGGCGTCCATGGCCGCATCGAGGCGTGGGACGCCGCCCACCCGGCCAGCGGAGGTGCGTCCGGTGTCCAGGACGATCAGGATGTGCCGGTCGCGTTCGGGACGCCACGTCCGGACCGCGACTGCTGACTGGCGTGCTGTAGCCCTCCAGTCGATGGAACGCGTGTCGTCCCCCGGTACGTAGGCCCGCAGACTGTCGAACTCCGTGCCTTCACCCCGCGTCAGCACGCTGGTGCGGCCGTCGAGTTCCCGGAGCCGGGCGAGCCTGGAGGGCAGATGCTTACGGCTGGCGAACGCGGGCAGCACCCGCACGGTCCACGGGACGCGGTGGTGCCCCTGGCGCGCGGCGAGGCCGAGGGGGCCGTAGGAACGGACGGTGATGCGCTCGGCCTGGCGGTCGCCGCGACGGGTGGGGCGCAGCACGGTGGTGAGACGCCGCTGTTCGCCGGGAGGAACCGTCAACGCGTGGCGGGAGGAGGCCTGTTCGCTCCCCGTGGGCCAGCTGCTCGGCGGCCAGGCGTCGCGGAGCTGCGCCCGCAGCCGCCGTCGCGACGTATTGGTCACGGTGAGTTGCACTTCCGCCGCTTCACTGAGTCGAACGGATGTATCACCGGATCGGGTGAATCGGAGCGGGCGCACTGGCGCTGCCAGGGCATAGTCGCACAGAATCGCTAGTGAGAGCGGTGCGTTGACGGCGAGCATCCCGGTCCAGCTCGGAGCGAGGATGCCTACGGGGAGTGATCCCAGTGCGGCCAGCAGTGCGGTACGTCCGGTGAGGGCCATGGTCACCGCCTCATCGGGGTACGGGGACGTGGGCGAGCACCGAGGTGATGACGGAGTCGGGGGTTACCCCCTCCATCTCTGCCTCGGGCCGCAGGTGGATGCGATGACGGAGCGTGGGGAGCGCCAGGGCTTTCACATCGTCCGGGGTGACGTAGTCCCGGCCGGTGAGCCAGGCCCAGGCGCGTGCGGTCGAGAGCAGGGCGGTGGCGCCTCGGGGGGAGACGCCCAGAGCGAGCGAGGGGGATTCGCGCGTGGCACGACAGATATCCACGACATAGCCGGCGATCTCAGGGGAGACCGCGGTTTTGGCGACGGCTGAGCGGGCCGCCTCCAGGTCGGCGGGGTCGGCGACGGGCCGTATGCCTGCTGCCTTGAGGTCCCGTGGGTTGAAGCCGCCGGCGTGACGGGTGAGGACGTCGATCTCGTCCTGCCGGGAAGGCAGCGGCACCGTCAGCTTGAGCAGGAAGCGGTCGAGTTGGGCTTCCGGGAGCGGATAGGTGCCCTCGTACTCGACCGGGTTCTGGGTGGCGGCGACCAGGAAGGGGTCCGGCAGCGGGCGCGGTGTGCCGTCGACGGTGACCTGGCGCTCCTCCATCGCTTCCAGGAGGGAGGCCTGTGTCTTGGGAGGGGTGCGGTTGATCTCGTCCGCCAGCAGCAGGTTGGTGAAGACCGGGCCGGGCTGGAAGGAGAACTCGGCGGTTCGGGCGTCGTAGACGAGGGAGCCCGTCACATCGCTCGGCATGAGGTCGGGGGTGAACTGGACGCGCTTGGTGTCGAGTCGGAGGGAGGCGGCGAGTGCCCGGACCAGCAGGGTCTTGGCGACACCGGGGACTCCTTCGAGGAGGACGTGTCCTCGGCAGAGCAGGGCGACGACGAGTCCGGTGACGGCAGGGTCCTGGCCGACCACGGCCTTGGCGATCTCGGAGCGGAGGGCCTCCAGGGAGGCGCGGGCGCCGTCGGCGGGCTCCGGAGCCGCAGGGGTCGCCAGGACCGCTGTGGGGTCGGCCGGCTCGGGGGTCGGGGCGCTCATGAAGTGCGTACCTCTCTTTCGAGGGCGTCGAGGTGGTCGGCCAGCAGGACAAGGGCCGCGTCGTCGGCGGGGGCCGGGCCGAAGAGCAGGGTGCTCAGTTCGCCGTCCGGGGTGGTGGTACGGGCGGCCACGGCAGGGAGGAGGACGTGAGGAGTGTGGGCCTCGCGGGCGGTGACGCCGGTGAGGCGGGCGATGCGGGCGCGTGCGGCGGTTCGCAGCGATGCGGCTGCCCGGTCGCGGGCGTTGGTCTTGCGGTAGAGACCGGCGCGGCCTTCGGCGGATTCCGAAGCGCGGATGGAGACCGGCAGCTGTTCCATGACCAGGGGGCCGAGCCGACGGGACCGCCAGATCGCCGCGAGGACGGCGGCGAGGGTGAGTTGGAGTGTCCCCCAGAGCCAGCCGGAGGGGATCAGGTCGAGGAAGTCGCTCTCGTCGGCGGAGGTCTCCTCGCCGGTGCGACCGCCGTCGTCGGGGGAGCCGTCATCGGCGGTGGCGGATGGATCGGTGAGAGAGGGGAGGTACCAGACGAGATGGGGACGCGAACCGAGGAGTTGCAGGGCGAGAGAGGCGTTGCCCTGTTGGTCGAGACGCTCGTTGTGGAGGAAGTCGGGGGAGCCGAGCAGGACGGTGTCGCCGTCTCCGCGCGCCGGGCGTATCAGGAGGCTGGGGGTTCCGTCGCTCGGGTAGCAGGCGGTGGCGGAGGAGCCGGGAGCCGTGTAGCGGATGCCGCCCATGTCCGCCGTGCCGGCGCTGCGGGCGGCGGGGAGTGTGCAGGACGGAGGGATCGCGTCCACCGGGCGGTGGGATTCGGCGCGTACGCCGGGGGCCAGCCTGGACACGGCCGCTGGGCCGGGGGCGATCAGGAGGGTGCGGCCGGTGGAGGCGTTGGCCGCCTCGTGGAGTCGGCGCTGTTGCGAGGGGGTCAGGAGGTTGGGGCCGGTGACCAGGAGCGTGGTGTCGGATCCCACCGCCGTGGTGGCTTCGTCGAGGGTGGTCGCGACGGTGATGGACACCCCGCGTTCCCTGAGGAGTTCCGCCGCGGCGCGGCTGCCCTTCGGGCCGGGGGAACGGGGGTCGAGGTGCCCGTAGTCGGTGCCGGAGCGGACCGCGGCGAACGTGATGCCCGCGATCACGAGGACGAGCAGGGCGATCAGCGGTCCTCGCGCGCGCTTCCAGACCTGGTCGGGGGTGGGCGCGGTCGAGGTGGGGGAGGGGGCCGCGGTCATCCGGCGGCTCCTCGGGGGGCTCCGGAGAGTATGGGTTTCGCCTCGTCCAGCTCGGTGTCCAGGGCGCGCAGGGACAGGTATGCGGGTCGGCCCGCGGTGCGGCCGCCGTATGTGACGTCGTCGAACTCCCGGGCGGCGGAGCGGAGTCGGGTGGCGTGGTCGGGCAGGACGCGGCCCGCTTCCGCTGCGGCTTCGTCCGCCGTGCGGCCGGGGCGGAGGTCGAGCAGAGCGCGTTCCTCCAGGGACCGGACGATGGCCCGCATGCGTTCCTGGACCGCTTCGGTCCAGCGGAGGGCGGTGGCGTGGGCTTCGGCCGCGGCTCGGTGCTCGGCGGCGCTGCGGGGGCCCTCGCTCTCGAAAAGGGCGTCCGCGGTGGGGCGGGAGAAGCGTTGCGGGGTGCCGAGCCGCCACCAGAGCGCGACGGCGAGGCCGACGACGAGAAGGACCACGACGACGAGCCCCGCAGGGCCGCCGGGGGCGACGCTCGCGGCGGCGTCGAACACTCCCGTGACCAAGTCCCAGAACTTGTTCAGTGCGCGCTGGAGGAAGCTTGGATCGTGCTCGTGGTACATCGGCTTGGACAGCTCGGTCTCGGCGGCCTCCCGGGCCGGGACCCGCGGAGTGTCCACGGGTATGTCGCCCGCGCCGATGACCTGCCGTGCTGTTGTGGCGCCCCCCGCCCCCGACACCTCATCAGCTCCTAGGGGTGTCGGTGTCGTGGCCCGGGAGTCCCGCGGCCCGGGCCAGGTCGAGGTCGAGCGCCTCGCGGCGGATGCGCTGGTCGACGTAGAGCAGCGCCATCACCCCGGCGAGGAAGGGGTAGGCGAGCGTCGAGACGATCACTTCGCCGATGCCCGTGACGATCAGGAAGGGCCAGCTCAGGGAAGCGGCGCCGGCTTCGGGAAAGTCGCCTATGCCGACTGCGCCGGCGACGGCCATCAGGAGGACGACCAGGATGGAGACGGCCAGGCTGAGCAGGAGGACGATCAGCTGAGACAGGGCCAGGATCCCGAAGGTGCGCCACCACGCGCCGCGGACCAGCTTCGCCGACCTTCGCAGGGCCGCGATGATGCCCTGCCGCTCCAGCATCAGGGCGGGGGCGGCGAGGGCGAAGGTGATGTAGAGCCAGGGGACCACGACGCACGCGGCGGCGAAGCCGAGCAGTACGAGCACCGCGCCCGCCTTGCCGCCGACCAGGAGTCCGGGGGTGACGCCGACGGTCATGACGGTCAGGAGTACCAGCATCACCAGAAGGGTCAGCCCGATCAGGGGGAGGATCCGCGGGCGGGCTTCGGCCCAGGCCTCGGCCAGTGTGACGGGGCGGCCCAGCACCGAGCGGCTGATCACCACGGTGACGACGGAGGTGGTGAACAGCGTGGCGATCAGGGCGAGGAGAACGGCCGGGGTGAGGGAGACCAACGCTGTCCGGAGGGATTCGGAAGCCTGGCGGAGGGCTTCGGTGCCGGACGCGTTCGGGTCGATGTCGGTCGGCTTGGGCAGGAGATAGCGCTGCATGAGGACGACGGCGACCTGGACGACCACGGAGACCGCGAGGCTGAAGCCGAGTGCGGTGCGCCAGTGGGCGCGCAGGGCCGAGACGGAGCCGTCGAGGATCTCACCGAGGCCCAGGGGGCGCAGCGGGATGACACCGGGCTTCGCGGCCGGGGGCTGTGCGCCCCAGGGGCGGCGCTGCGGTCCACCGCCCCAGCCAGGGGCGGGCGGTCGCGCACCAGGGCCGCCGACGGGGTTGCCCGGCGGGGACCACTGCCCGGGAGGCGGCTGCTCGGGGGACCACTGTCCCGTCGGCGCGCTTCCGTCCTTGGGCTCGGAGGGGCGGGGAACGGCCGCCTCCTGGCCGTCGGAGGGGGCAGATCCGGGCGTCGCCCAGCCCGGAGAGTCGTTCATTCTCGCTCCTTCACCGTCCTGACCGCTCATCGGCGCGGCAGGTTGGCAGCCATCGTGCCACGGGCCGGTGCGCCGCGGACCGGGAGCCTTCTCTCCTTCGTGCCTTCATTTGTGGGCGGCTCACCGGGCAGACTGGGCGGATGGCTGATCAGGACGTGCAAACGCCGGTGGGCGAAGAGCCTCCCGCGCTTTCCGTGCTCCGTTGGGACGAACTTCCGGAGGGCCCCGTACTGGTGCTCCTCGACCAGACGAGGCTGCCCGCGGAGGAGGTGGAACTGGTCTGTACGGATGTGCCCGCGCTGGTGCGGGCGATCCGGACGCTGGCGGTGCGAGGGGCCCCGCTGCTCGGGATCGCCGGAGGGTACGGGGTGGCGCTCGCGGCGGCGCGGGGCTACGACGTGGCGGAGGCGGCCGGGCTGCTGGAGGGGGCGCGGCCCACCGCGGTGAACCTCGGTTACGGGGTGCGACGGGTGGCCTCGGCCTACGGGGCGGCGGCCCGCAAGGGGGCGGAGGCGTCGGAGGCCGCGGCCGTGGCCCTGGCCGAGGCGCGGGCGCTGCACCGGGAGGACGCCCGGGCCAGCGCGCGGATGGCGGAGCACGGGACGGCGCTGCTGGAGGAGCTGCTGCCGGGGCGGGGCTACCAGTTGCTGACCCACTGCAACACCGGGGCACTGGTCTCCGGGGGCGAGGGGACAGCGTTCGCGGTGGCGTTGCGAGTGCACCGGCAGGGGCGGCTTCGCCGCCTGTGGGTGGACGAGACCCGGCCGCTGCTCCAGGGGGCGAGGCTGACGGCGTACGAGGCGGCGCGCGGCGGGATGTCCTACAGCCTGCTCACGGACAGTGCGGCGGGGTCCCTGTTCGCCGCTGGGGAGGTGGATGCCGTGCTCATCGGGGCGGACCGCATCGCCGCGGACGGCTCGGTGGCCAACAAGGTGGGGAGCTATCCGCTGGCGGTGCTGGCGAAGTACCACCATGTGCCGTTCATCGTGGTGGCGCCGACGACGACCGTGGACATGGAGACGGCGGAGGGCACATCGATCATCGTCGAGCAGCGTTCCGGGCAAGAGGTGACGGAGGTCACATCGCCGCGGAGCGGGTCGACGGCGGGTGGAGGTGGGATGGTCGTCGCACCCCTCGGGGCCCCGGTGTACAACCCGGCTTTCGACGTCACGCCGCCGGAGCTGATCACGGCGATCGTCACCGAGGAGGGTGTCATTTCCCCGGTCACGGGGGTCGGACTGGCCGAGCTGTGTGCCAGGTCATCGCAGGTAACGATTAGCTAATGGGATGATGTCGATTATGAAGGGACGCGTCCTTGTCGTCGACGACGACACCGCACTGGCCGAGATGCTCGGGATTGTGCTGCGTGGAGAAGGTTTCGAGCCGTCGTTCGTAGCGGACGGCGACAAGGCACTGGCCGCATTTCGTGAGGCCAAGCCGGACCTGGTGCTGCTCGACCTCATGCTGCCCGGAAGGGACGGCATCGAGGTGTGCAGGCTGATCAGGGCCGAGTCCGGTGTGCCGATCGTCATGCTCACTGCCAAGAGCGACACCGTCGATGTCGTGGTCGGCCTGGAATCAGGTGCCGACGACTACATCGTCAAGCCGTTCAAACCGAAGGAGCTGGTCGCCCGCATCAGGGCCCGCCTGCGGCGGTCCGAAGAGCCCGCGCCGGAGCAGTTGGCCATCGGTGACCTGGTCATCGATGTGGCCGGTCACTCCGTGAAGCGGGAGGGACAGTCCATCGCCCTCACCCCGCTGGAGTTCGACCTGCTGGTCGCCCTCGCCCGCAAGCCCTGGCAGGTCTTCACCCGTGAGGTCCTGCTGGAGCAGGTCTGGGGCTACCGGCACGCGGCCGACACCCGGCTGGTGAACGTGCATGTCCAGCGGCTGCGCTCCAAGGTCGAGAGGGACCCGGAGCGGCCGGAGATCGTGGTGACCGTCCGGGGGGTCGGTTACAAGGCCGGGCCGAGCTGACATGGCCGAGGGCAGCGCTGCTCCGAACCCCGGGGAGCCGGGAGTCCGTACGGGGCGGGCTGCCGGTCCGGGACGGAAGGCTTCTCGTATGAGCCGTTTCCTGCAGGGCGGCCGGTTGTTCCAGGACCGGGCGCCTGGTGGTCCCGTGCCCCGTCTTCTGATGCGGTGGGTGCGCCGTCCGTTGCTGCCCGCCGTGCGGTTGTGGCGGCGCAATCTGCAGCTCCGTGTCGTCGCGGGCACGCTGCTGATGTCGATGGGCGTGGTGCTGCTGCTCGGCTTCGTCGTCATCGGGCAGGTCCGCAACGGCCTGCTCGACGCGAAGGGCAAGGCGGCCCAGACCCAGGCCGCCGGTGGCTTCGCCGCCGCCCAGGAGCGGGCGAACGCCTCCCTGGCCCCGGGCGGCCAGGGTGCCGAGGGCCCCGACGGGGTGACCGCCAGCACCTCCTGGCGCACCGAACTCGTCGATCAGCTCGCGAGTGGCGGCAAGAACGCCTTCAACGTGGTCGCCCTCAGCGCGGACTCGACCAACGAGGGCGCGGGCAGCCGTGCCCCCCGGGGTTCGGGCAGCGTCGAGGCGGCCAGCGTGCCTGAGCGGCTGCGCCAGGACGTGGGCAAGGGCCAGGGCGCCTTCCAGACGTACTCCCTGATCCGCTACTCCAACGGCAACGAGTCACAGCCCGGCCTCGTCGTCGGCAAGCGGCTCTACGACATCGACCAGCACCCCTACGAGCTGTACTACCTCTTCCCGCTCACGCAGGAGGAGAAGTCCCTGACGCTGGTCAAGACGACCCTGGCGACCGCCGGGCTCTTCGTCGTCGTGCTGCTCGGGGCCATCGCTTGGTTCGTGGTGCGTCAGGTCGTCACCCCGGTGCGGATGGCGGCCGGTATCGCGGAGCGGCTCTCCGCCGGGAAGCTCCAGGAACGGATGAAGGTCACCGGCGAGGACGACATCGCCCGGCTCGGTGAGGCCTTCAACAAGATGGCGCAGAACCTCCAGCTGAAGATCCAGCAGCTGGAGGAGCTCTCCCGGATGCAGCGGCGCTTCGTCTCCGACGTCTCGCACGAGCTGCGGACCCCGCTCACGACCGTACGGATGGCCGCCGACGTCATCCACGAGGCGCGCGTCGACTTCGACCCGGTCACCGCGCGTTCGGCCGAACTCCTCGGTGACCAGCTCGACCGCTTCGAGTCGCTCCTCTCCGACCTGCTGGAGATCAGCCGGTTCGACGCGGGCGCGGCGGCGCTGGAGGCCGAGCCGATAGACCTGCGGACCGTGGTGCACCGGGTGATCGGCGGTGCCGAGCCGCTCGCCGAGCGCAAGGGCAGCCGCATCCTGGTCGTCGGCGACGACCAGCCGGTGATCGCCGAGGCCGATGCCCGGCGCGTCGAGCGGGTGCTGCGCAACCTCGTGGTCAACGCCGTCGAGCACGGTGAGGGCCGGGACGTCGTGGTGCGGATGGGGGTGGCCCAGGGCGCGGTCGCCGTGGCCGTACGGGACTACGGGGTCGGGCTCAAGCCCGGTGAGGCGACCCGGGTCTTCAACCGGTTCTGGCGCGCCGACCCGGCGCGGGCCCGGACCACCGGCGGCACCGGCCTCGGCCTCTCCATCGCGGTCGAGGACGCCCGGCTGCACGGCGGCTGGCTCCAGGCCTGGGGCGAGCCCGGCGGCGGCTCCCAGTTCCGGCTGACCCTGCCGCGTACGGCGGACGAGCCGCTGCGCGGTTCACCGATACCGCTGGAGCCCGAGGACTCCCGGCGCAACCGCGAGAGCCGGGAGCGCGACGAGGCGCCGACGGGCGAGAACCGGCTGCTCTCCGTGCCGAGCCAGACCGGGGCGGCGATGCGCTCACCGCTGCCCGTACCGGGCTGTGGTCCCGCCGTGCCGCACCCGGCCCCCGCCTCGGTGCACCCGGCGGCCCTGCCCGGCAACGGGGCCAGGGTCGTGGCCCGCCCGGCACCGGAGCGCCCCGGCGGCGCCGACTCCCCGGCGCACCCTTCCGACCAGGAGGACACCACTCGTGGGTACTGACCGCCGTCGTGGCGGCCCCGGACGCGGCGTGCGGCTCACCGCGCTGCTCGGCTGCTCCGTCATCGTGCTCGCAGGCTGCGGGTCGATGCCGGTGACCGGTGACGTCAAGGCGGTCGACGCCTCGCAGCCGGGCGACTCCCAGGTGCAGGTGTACGCGGTGGAGCCCCGCGAGGGCGCGGCGCCCAGCGAGATCGTCGACGGCTTCCTGGAGTCGATGACCAGCGACGACCCCGGTTTCCGGACCACCCGCAAGTATCTGAGCCGGGCGGCCGCCGAGACCTGGCAGCCGAGCGAGGGCACCACCGTGCTCGCCCAGGCCCCCAACCGCAGCGGCCCCCTCCTCCAGGACGAGGAGCGCCGCGACGCCGAGACCTCCTACACGCTGACCGGCGAGAAGGTGGCGGCGGTCGACGCCCAGAGTTCGTACCAGCCGCTCGCCCCCACCGACTACTCCCAGGTCCTGCACCTGGTGCGGGAGGAGGTGGCGGACGGGAAGACCGAGTGGCGCATCGACATCGTGCCCGACGGCCTGGTCCTCGGGCAGTCCGACTTCAAGCGGCTCTACCGCTCCGTGAACAAGTACTACTTCGCCACCGGGCGGACGGACGGCCGCCCGGCGCTTGTCGCCGACCCCGTCTACGTACGCACGGGCACCGACCCGGTCACCCGCATGAGCACGGCGACGCAGACGGTCAGGACGCTGCTGGAGGGGCCGACGAACTGGCTGCGGCCCGTGGTCGACTCCCGGTTCCCCACCGGGACCGCCCTGCGCAAGGGCGTCGTCGCGCTGGCCCCCGACGACCAGAACGTGCTGAAGGTGCCGCTCAACGACAAGGCCGACAAGGCGGGCCGGGCGGCCTGCCGGATGATGGCCGCCCAGGTGCTCTTCACTCTGCGGGACCTGACCTCCGCCCGGGTCGAGCAGGTGGAGCTGGAGGGCGGCAAGGGCCGGCTCTGCGCGCTGGACGCGGACGAGGCGGCGAAGTTCTCCTCCGACAGCGGCTCCGACGGGCCCGACAGCCAGTACTTCATCGACGCCAAGGGGACGGTCCAGAAGATCCCCGGCGCCACCGGGGGCAACGGCACCCCCGAGGCGGTGCACGGCCCCCTCGGCACCGGCGCGGCCGCGATGGGCGCCGTCGGCGTGGCCCGGGACGAGCAGCGGGCCGCCGCGGTCTCGGCCGACGGGCAGCACCTCTACGTCGCCTCCCTGGTCGCGTCGGGCGAGCTGGCCCCGCCCGCGGTGACCAGCGCGGGCAAGAAGGCCACCGACCGGCTGTCGTCCCCGAGCTGGGACGGGCGGGGCGATCTGTGGGTCGCCGACCGCGACAAGGCGCGCCCGCGGCTGCTGCGGTTGGTCGAGGGCGAGGGCGAGCCGCAGGAGGTCCGGGTCCCGGGCCTGGACGGCGGGCGGATCGAGGAGCTGCGACTCTCGGCGGACGGGGTGCGCATCGCCCTGCTGGTCACGGCGGACGGGCACACGACGCTGAAGATCGGCCGGGTCGAGCGGCGCGGGACCCAGGAGGCGCCCGAGATCTCCGTCGAGGACCTGCGCCAGGCCGCGCCCCAACTCACGGACGTCTCGGCCATCTCCTGGTCGGGCCGCAGCCGTCTCGTGGTGGTGGGCAAGGAGGCGGGCGGCATCCAGCAGGTGCGGTACGTGCAGGCGGACGGTTCCACGCCGTCCTCCGGTGCCTCCGGAGTGCTGCCGGGGGTCAACCAGGTCCGGGCGGTCGCCGCGGCGGACGACGAGGTGCTTCCGCTGATGGCGGAGACCGAGGGCGACGGCATAGTGAAGCTCTCGCCGGGGGACAACTGGCAGACGGTCCTGGAGGAAGGCACCTCACTGGTCTACCCGGGCTGACGCCGGTTGCAAGCCCCTGGGGGGATCGGGCCTCCTGCCGGTGGTTGTCCACAGGGGTGGTCCGTCCTGCGGTGTGCGGGCACTGTGGAGCCATGCGGGAGTGGTGGGGGGAGTTCTCCGGTCTGGTCCTGCCGGTGGCCTGTGCGGGCTGCGGAAGAGCGCGTACGGAGCTGTGCTCGCTGTGCGGGTCGGCGCTGAGCGGGGCGGTTCCCCGGAGGGTGCGCCCCTCGCCCAGGCCTGCGGGGCTTCCGGCGGTGCATGCGGCGGCGCCGTACGAGAACGCCGTACGCGCGGTGCTGCTGGCCCACAAGGAGCGCGGGGCACTCGGGCTCGCGCGCCCCCTCGGACGGGCCCTGGCGGCCTCCGTACGGGCCGGGACGGGGCAGGTGGGGGCCGTGGGACCCCTGCTGCTGGTGCCCGTACCCTCAGCGCCCTCCGCCACCGCGGCACGCGGTCATGATCCGGTGCGGCGGATCGCCCGCTCGGCGGCGTGCGAGCTGCGGCGCACGGGGTGTCCGGCCCGGGTCCTGCCGGTGCTCCGGCAGCGCCGTGCGGTCGTCGACCAGTCGGGGCTGGGCGCCCGGGGAAGGCGGGCGAATCTCGCCGGGGCGCTGGAGGTGGCGGGCGGGGCGGAGCGGCTGCTCGGCCCCGGAAGGGTGGTCCTGGTGGACGACCTGTTGACGACGGGATCGACGCTGGCCGAGGCGGCGCGGGCCGTCGCCGAGGCGCTCGGGAGCCCCCGTGGTCCCTTCGGCGACCCGGTGTGCGCGGCGGCGGTCGTCTCTGCTTCTCCGTCCGCCTTCGAAATAAACCGGAACTGACCGAGAACTTGCATCGTTGCAGGTAATGGGAGGGCGAGACCCCTTGAACGGAGGTAAGTGCCGGTAGCGGGTGCCGATACCCGGGTGCGCAGGCTATGTTCGGTGGTGAGGAGCGGTGAAGGCCGAACCTCGATGAATGCACCTTGAGGTTTCGGGCAGGTAACTCACCGATGGACCGGAAGCAGCCGAGCCGGTGGGGTAGTGACCTCTCCGACGGGGGAGGAGGAGGCGAAAGTCACCGAGTCCGAGGCCCCTGGGGATCACCGGGGGCTGGTGCAAAAGGGAGATGCCCCGCCGTTTGAGCGGGGCGATCCGGGAACGGAGTTCTGCGTGGACATCGTCGTCAAGGGCCGCAAGACCGAGGTGCCCGAGCGGTTCCGCAAGCACGTGGCCGAGAAGCTGAAGCTGGACAAGATCCAGAAGTTCGACGGCAAGGTGATCAGCCTCGACGTCGAGGTGTCCAAGGAGCCGAATCCCCGTCAGGCCGACCGTTCCGACCGGGTGGAGATCACGCTCCGTTCGCGCGGCCCGGTCATCCGGGCGGAAGCGGCAGCGGGTGACCCCTACGCAGCGCTCGACCTGGCCACCGGAAAGCTGGAGGCCCGGCTGCGCAAGCAGCACGACAAGCGCTACAGCCGCCGCGGCAACGGCCGTCTCTCCGCCGCCGAGGTCGGGGACGTGGTGCCGGGTGTCGCCTCGTTCGACGAGGACGGCGAGTTGGTCGGCGAGCAGCCGTCGGAACCCGTACCGACCACGAGGGTCGGATCGATCGAGGTGCAGGGCGAAGGGCCGCTCGTGATGCGCGAGAAGACCCACACCGCCGCACCCATGGCGCTCGACCAGGCGCTCTACGAGATGGAACTGGTCGGACACGACTTCTACTTGTTCGTCGACTCCGAGACGAAGGAGCCCAGTGTCGTCTACCGGCGACACGCCTACGACTACGGCGTCATCCACCTGAGGACCGACCCGCTCGCCGCTGACGAAGCAGGCGGCGCGGGCGGTGCGCTCGGCGGCTGACGCCCCACCACCACGGTGCCCCTGGAGCGGTTTCACGCCACCAGGGGCACCTGCGCGCGGGTGCAGGATCACCGCTGGGGCGTCGCGGCATGGAATCATGGCGTCCCGAGCCAACCGGTGTTCGCCGGAACGCCGTTGGCGGACGACCGATGACTATCAGGCCGTGGCCTTCAGGGGGAGGAACGATGGTGGACACCTTCGGGCCCGTGCGCGGTGCGAGAGGCTCCGACGACGACGGCGCCCATGCCGTCGACGACGTGGACGGCCCCCCGCGCAAGGAGCCGATCAGGGTCCTCGTGGTCGACGACCACGCGCTCTTCCGCAGGGGGCTGGAGATCGTCCTCGCACAGGAGGAGGACATCCAGGTCGTCGGTGAGGCCGGAGACGGTTCGGAGGCGGTCGACAAGGCCGCCGACCTGCTGCCCGACATCATCCTGATGGATGTGCGGATGCCCAAGCGCGGAGGCATCGAGGCCTGCACCGCCATCAAGGAGGTGGCCCCCAGCGCGAAGATCATCATGCTGACGATCAGTGACGAGGAGGCCGACCTCTACGACGCGATCAAGGCGGGCGCCACCGGATACCTCCTCAAGGAGATCTCCACCGACGAGGTGGCGACGGCCATTCGCGCCGTGGCCGACGGACAGTCCCAGATCAGCCCCTCCATGGCCTCCAAGCTGCTCACCGAGTTCAAATCGATGATCCAGCGCACCGACGAGCGGCGGCTCGTCCCCGCCCCCCGGCTCACCGACCGGGAACTGGAAGTGCTGAAACTCGTGGCGACCGGCATGAACAACCGGGATATCGCCAAGGAGTTGTTCATCTCCGAGAACACGGTGAAGAACCACGTCCGCAATATTCTGGAGAAGCTCCAGCTGCACTCCCGCATGGAAGCCGTGGTCTATGCCATGCGGGAGAAGATCCTCGAAATCCGCTGACCCGCGGGACAGCACCTCAGCGGTGGGCCCGCTGGAGCGCCCGGCCGATCTCGT
This sequence comes from Streptomyces sp. NPDC043746, assembly GCF_056436485.1. Lineage (NCBI taxonomy): Bacteria > Bacillati > Actinomycetota > Actinomycetes > Kitasatosporales > Streptomycetaceae > Streptomyces > Streptomyces sp. NPDC043746. The sequence goes on from NZ_JBWKCM010000015.1 coordinate 14,330, forward strand.
CCCTGAGCGGGTCGCGCAGCTCCGGGGCGTCGATCCGCTCCAGCCGGATGTCCGTACAGCCCACCCAGGCCGCCGCCTCCACCAGAGCCTGGGCCATCGGGGCGACCGCCTTCGGACCGGCCAGCGAGGCCTGCCGGGCGACCAGCGTGGTGCCCTCGCGCGCCGGGTCGATACGGCCCTGGAGCTTCCCGCCCGCCAGCAGCGGCATCGCGAAATAGCCGTGGACCCGCTTCTGCTTGGGGACGTACGCCTCCAGCCGGTGCGTGAAGCCGAAGATCCGCTCGGTCCGCGCCCGCTCCCAGACCAGCGAGTCGAACGGCGACAGCAGCGTCGTACGGTGGCGTCCGCGCGGCTCGGCGGCCAGCGCCTCCGGGTCCGCCCAGGCGGGCTTGGACCAGCCCTCCACCGTCACCGGCACCAGCCCCGAGTCCGCCACCACGGCGTCGAACTCCTCGCCCCTGAGCCGGTGGTAGTCCGCGATGTCGCTGCGGGTGCCCACGCCCAGCGACCGGCCCGCCAGCGCGACCAGCCGCCGCCGGCACTCGGTGTCGCTCAGATCGTCATGGAGCACCGCGTCCGGAATGGCCCGCTCGGCCAGGTCGTAGACCCGCTTCCAGCCGCGCCGCTCGGTGCAGACCACCTCGCCGTACATCAACGCCCGCTCGACGGCGACCTTGGAGGCCGACCAGTCCCACCACTCCCCGCCGTTCTTCGCGCCGCCCAGCTCGGTCGCCGTCAGCGGGCCCTCCGTACGCAACTGCTTGATCACCGTGTCGTAGACGCCGTCGGGCAGATCGTGGTGCCAGTGCGGGCGGGCCCGGTAGGCGCGGCGCCGGAACGCGAAGTGCGGCCACTCCTCGACGGGCAGGATGCACGCGGCGTGCGACCAGTACTCGAAGGAGCGCCCGCCCGACCAGTACGCCTCCTCCACCGCGCGCCTGCCCACCGCGCCGAGCCGGGCGTAGGGGATCAGCTCGTGCGAGCGGGCCAGCACGGAGATGGTGTCCAACTGGACGGCCCCGAGATGGCGCAGCACCCCGGGCACGCCCGCCCGGCGGTCCGGAGCACCCAGGAACCCCTGGGCGCGCAGCGCGATGCGGCGGGCCTGGTCGGCGGAGAGTTCGACTGCGGGAGGCGGCACAGGCGTCATGTGTCGAACCCTAGACCGCACCACTGACAGTCAGGGAGGGAGCACCGGCGGCGGCCTCACCGCGCTGTGTCCGGGGCGGCACCGTGCCGCTCGGGGAGGTACGGGTGGGTGCCCGGCAGTCCCAGGTCGGACGGGAGCAGCGCCGCCGTCCACGCGTCCCGCCGCACCCCCTTGTTGAGCAGCCCGGACCGCTGCTCGCCCTCCAGCCGGAACCCGGCCCGCAGGGCGACCGCCCGGGAGGCCACGTTGCCGATCTCGGCGCGCCACTCCAGCCGGTCCGCCCCGAGCGCGGTGAAGGCCCAGCGGGCGGAGCCGAGCACCGCCTCGGTGACGTACCCGCGATTGCGGTGCTCCCGGGAGGACCAGTAGCCGACCTCGTACGTCCCCGGCCGGCTGCGGCGGTCGACGGACAGCGCCCCGACGAGCGCGTCGCTCTCCTGCAGCACCAGGGCGAAGCTGTAGGCGGAGTCGTCCCGCCACCCCGCCGGGGCGAGCTGGGCGATGAACAGCTCCGCGTCGGTGAGCCGGTACGGGGAGGGGATCACCGTCCACCGCTGGATGTCGGGGTCCTGACAGGCCGCATGCACCTTGTAGGTGTCCTGCGGGCCGAACGGCCGCAGCAGAAGGCGTCGCGTGGTGAGAGTGATCGGCTCCATACAGTGATTCTCATGAGCGGGGATCCGTGACGCGAGCACTTTTGGGGCTTCCCGGCACCTTCCGCGCCTCTCGTCCGTTGTCCGGGAGGGTGCGGCAAGGTCCACGCGACGGCAGCCCTCCCGACGCGGTGGTGTCCTCGCTTACGATGGCCGTTGCGGTGGGGCCCACCTGCCGTGCCCGCGCCAGAGTCCATCACACGACCCAGTGCCAGGCCCGACCGGCAAGGAGACCAGCCTCAGTGTCCGTCTTCAACAAGCTCATGCGTGCAGGCGAAGGCAAGATCCTGCGCAAACTGCACCGCATCGCGGACCAGGTCAGCTCCATCGAAGAGGACTTCGTCAACCTCTCCGACGCCGAGCTGCGGGCGCTCACCGACGAGTACAAGGAACGGTACGCGGACGGCGAGAGCCTGGACGACCTGCTCCCCGAGGCGTTCGCCACGATTCGCGAGGCCGCCAAGCGCGTTCTCGGACAGCGCCACTACGACGTACAGATCATGGGCGGAACCGCCCTGCACCTCGGCTATGTGGCCGAGATGAAGACCGGTGAGGGCAAGACCCTCGTCGGCACCCTGCCCGCGTATCTCAACGCGCTCTCCGGCAAGGGCGTGCACCTGATCACGGTCAACGACTACCTGGCCCAGCGCGACTCCGAGCTGATGGGCCGGGTCCACAAGTTCCTGGGCCTGACCGTCGGCTGCATCGTCGCCAACATGACCCCGGCCCAGCGCCGTGAGCAGTACGCCTGCGACATCACGTACGGCACGAACAACGAGTTCGGTTTCGACTACCTCCGCGACAACATGGCGTGGTCCAAGGACGAGCTCGTCCAGCGCGGCCACAACTTCGCCGTGGTCGACGAGGTCGACTCGATCCTCGTCGACGAGGCCCGTACGCCGCTGATCATCTCCGGCCCGGCCGACCAGGCCACCAAGTGGTACGGCGACTTCGCCAAGCTGGTGACCCGTCTCACCAAGGGTGAGGCGGGCAACCAGCTCAAGGGCATCGAGGAGACCGGCGACTACGAGGTCGACGAGAAGAAGCGGACCGTGGGCATCCACGAGTCCGGCGTCGCCAAGGTCGAGGACTGGCTCGGTATCGACAACCTCTACGAGTCGGTCAACACCCCGCTCGTCGGCTATCTGAACAACGCCATCAAGGCGAAGGAACTGTTCAAGAAGGACAAGGACTACGTCGTCATCGACGGCGAGGTCATGATCGTCGACGAGCACACCGGCCGTATCCTCGCCGGCCGCCGCTACAACGAGGGCATGCACCAGGCGATCGAGGCGAAGGAAGGGGTGGACATCAAGGACGAGAACCAGACCCTCGCCACGATCACCCTCCAGAACTTCTTCCGCCTCTACGACAAGCTCTCCGGCATGACCGGTACGGCGATGACCGAGGCCGCCGAGTTCCAGCAGATCTACAAGCTCGGCGTGGTGCCGATCCCGACCAACCGGCCGATGGTCCGGGTCGACCAGTCGGACCTGATCTACCGCACCGAGGTCGCCAAGTTCGCCGCCGTCGTCGACGACATCGCGGAGAAGCACGAGAAGGGCCAGCCGATCCTGGTCGGCACCACCTCGGTCGAGAAGTCCGAGTACCTCTCGCAGCAGCTCTCCAAGCGCGGTGTCCAGCACGAGGTCCTCAACGCCAAGCAGCACGACCGGGAGGCGACGATCGTCGCCCAGGCCGGCCGCAAGGGCGCGGTCACGGTCGCCACGAACATGGCCGGCCGAGGCACCGACATCAAGCTCGGCGGCAACCCGGACGACCTCGCCGAGGCGGAGCTGCGCCAGCGCGGCCTCGACCCGGTGGAGAACGTCGAGGAGTGGGCGGCCGCGCTGCCCGCCGCGCTGGAGGCGGCCGAGCTGGCCGTGAAGGCGGAGTTCGAAGAGGTCAAGGAACTGGGCGGGCTGTACGTCCTCGGCACGGAGCGGCACGAGTCGCGCCGGATCGACAACCAGCTGCGCGGTCGTTCCGGCCGTCAGGGCGACCCGGGCGAGTCCCGTTTCTACCTGTCGCTGGGCGACGACCTGATGCGCCTGTTCAAGGCCCAGATGGTCGAGCGCGTCATGTCGATGGCGAACGTCCCCGACGACGTCCCGATCGAGAACAAGATGGTCACCCGTGCCATCGCCTCCGCCCAGTCGCAGGTCGAGCAGCAGAACTTCGAGACGCGCAAGAACGTCCTGAAGTACGACGAGGTGCTCAACCGGCAGCGTGAGGTCATCTACGGCGAGCGCCGCCGCGTCCTGGAGGGCGAGGACCTCCAGGACCAGATCCGGCACTTCATGGACGACACGATCGACGACTACATCCGGCAGGAGACCGCCGAGGGCTTTGCCGAGGAGTGGGACCTGGACCGGCTGTGGGGCGCCTTCAAGCAGCTCTACCCGGTGAAGGTCACCGTCGAGGAGCTGGAGGAGGAGGCCGGGGACCTGGCGGGCGTCACCGCCGAGTTCATCGCCGAGGCCGTCAAGAACGACATCCACGAGCAGTACGAGGAGCGCGAGAAGACCCTCGGCTCCGACATCATGCGCGAGCTGGAGCGGCGCGTCGTCCTCTCCGTGCTGGACCGCAAGTGGCGTGAGCACCTCTACGAGATGGACTACCTCCAGGAGGGCATCGGCCTGCGGGCCATGGCGCAGAAGGACCCGCTGGTGGAGTACCAGCGCGAGGGCTTCGACATGTTCAACGCCATGATGGAGGGCATCAAGGAGGAGTCCGTCGGCTACCTGTTCAACCTGGAGGTCCAGGTCGAGCAGCAGGTCGAGGAGGTTCCGGTGCAGGACGCGGCCGAGCGCCCGTCGCTGGAGAAGGAGCCCGCCACCCCCCAGATCCGGGCCAAGGGCCTGGAGGCCCCGCAGCGCCCCGACCGGCTGCACTTCTCCGCCCCCACGGTGGACGGCGAGGGCGGGGTCGTCGAGGGCGACTTCGCCACCGACAGCGCCGGTGCGACACGCTCCACCGACGGCATGACGCGCGCCGAGCGCCGCAAGGCGCAGAGGAACAGCGGTGGCAGCGGCGGTCGCCGCCGTAAGAAGTAGCAGCGGCGGTGCCGCAGCGGCAGGGGCCGGACACCTCGGGGTGCCCGGCCCCTGCCGTCGTGCGAGGGTCACCGCCGTCCCGGGCCGACGGGGACCAGGGGCTCGCCGCCCAGTTCCACGGCGGCGCAGCGCCAGCGCTGGTCGGCGCCCTGTTCCAGGCGGAAGGCCATGGCCTGGACCCTGTCTCCCGCCGCGATGCTGGCGAACGCCTCGACCACCCCGGTGGCGGGCTGGGCGCCGTGGCAGTGGCGCAGCACCGGGCGGGTGCCCCGGGCGGCCCCGAGCGGGACGCCGGGGGCCAGTTCGGCGAGCTGGTCGTAGGCGTCACCGATGGTGTGGCCGAGCATCCAGTGCACCGGGCGCTGGCCGCTGAGGACCGCGAGCAGCCGTTCCGCGAACCACTGATGGGGCCGGGGCGGGCGGTGCGGCTGAAGCCGCCGGGATCGCTGGGGAGGTACGGCCTGGGGCCTGCGCCGATCGTGGCGGCCGGCGGGCCTGGAGTTGTTCGTGCTCATGTTCATCGCCCCCGTGACGTGAACCGGGCCCGGTTGATACCGGGCGGTAACTTGTGCTGGGGATCTTCTACGGGGGCGGTCGGCAACACCGCAAGGGGCTCCCGCGCCCAGTCGGGGGTCCGGCGCGATTCACCTATCCGGGGCACGGTCCTTGTGCCGCAAGGGCCGGAGCGGGGGTGACGGGGCGCCGGGCGTGGACGGGTGCCCCCGGTTGCCGAAACCCGAAAGGGGGCTCCCCACGTATCCTGAACGCGTCTTCCGACTACGAAAGCGGCCTGCCATGCGCGTGTACGTCCCCCTGACCCTCTCCGGTCTCGCAGCGGCACACGCGGCCGGCGAGGTCGGCCCGGGGCCGCTGACGGCCTACGCGGTCACGCCCGGGCTGCGCGAGTGGTACGTCTCCGACGACATCGAGGAGCTGGAGTACGCGGCGCTCAGCCGGGCCGCCGCCGCTTCGCTCCGGCTGATCGCCGGGGACCCGGGCGCGGCCCGGCGCCGGATCGTCGTCGCCGTCGACGTCCCCGACGGGGCCGCCACCACCGACCCCGACCAGGGGCTGAGCGCCGCCTCGCTCGGCGAGGTGCGCCTCGCCGCCGCGCTGCCGCTGGCCAAGGCGGCCGCGGTGCACGTGGACGCCGACGAGGCCGAGAAGGACGTGGCCGCGGCAGCGGCGGCCCTGGGGGCGGCGGACCTCGGGGACGACGACGCGCAGTTCACGGTGGACGGGGCGGAGGACCACGAGCTGCTCTGGTTCGGCGTCCAGGAGATTCCGCAGCTCATCGGTTGACGCCCCGCGCACGGCCGGCGCTTCTGCGTTGTCAGACCCTGCGGGTACGTTTTCTGTATGACACCCGGGAAGACACGCACCCATCTGGTCTGGGACTGGAACGGCACGCTGCTCGACGACATCCACGCCGTCATCCACGCGGCGAACGCGGCCTTCGCCGAGGTGGACCTGGCGCCGCTCACCCTGGAGCAGTACCGGGAGACGTACTGCGTGCCCATACCCCGCTTCTACGAGCGGCTCCTGGGCCGGCAGCCCACCGCGGCCGAGTGGGAGCGGATGGACGACATCTTCCACCGGTACTACGCGGAGCGCCGGGTCACCTGCGGGCTCACCGCCGGGGCGGAGGAGCTGCTCGCGCGCTGGAAGCTGGCCGGGCACAGCCAGTCGATCCTGAGCATGTACGGGCACGAGCACCTCGTGCCGGTCGTGCGCGGGTACGGGATCGAGTCCCACTTCGTCCGGGTCGACGGGCGGACGGGTCCCTCGGGCGGAAGCAAAGCGCTCCACATGGAGCGGCACTTCGAGGAGCTGGCGTGCTCGGGCGGGATATCCCCGGAGAACTCGGTGGTCATCGGGGACGCGGTGGACGACGCGGTGGCGGCGGCGCACGTGGGGGCGCGGGCGGTGCTGTACACCGGGGGGGCGCACAGCCGGAGCAGCCTGCTGGCGGCCGGGGTGCCGGTGGTGGACAGTCTGGGGGAGGCGGTGGCGCTGGCGGAGACGTTTTCCGCGTAGCGGGTGTGGTGAGGGCGTGCGGGGGCGGTGCGGCGGGGCGCGGAGCGCTGCCCCGGGCCCGGTCCTCAGGCGCCGGACGGGCTGAAGAGTGGCCTCAGACGCCAGACGGGCTGGATTTGCCGGGCGAGCTGGTTTGGTTCGGTGGCTGGGGCAGCTGGGCGTGAAAAGACGTCCTCAAACGCCGGACCGGCTGGACTTGGCCGGACGGCCGGACAGGCCGGATGTGGGCGGGTCGGGCTGGGGCGGCTGCGGTGAGCGGATGTGGCTGGATGTGGTCGGGTCAGCTGGATCGGCTGGTTGCGCGGAGCACCCTCAGGAACTCCCGCATCCACGCCGGGTGGTCCGGCCAGGCCCGGGAAGAGATCAGGGGGCCGTCCACCACCGCCTCCGTGTCCTGGAACTCCGCGCCCGCGCTCTGCATGTCCGGCTCCAGTGCGGGGTACGCCGTGACGCGGCGGCCGCTGAGGTTGCCGGTGGCCGCGGTGATCAGGGGGCCGTGGCAGATCTGGGCGACCGGGCGGTCCGCGGAGAAGAAGGCGCCGATGATCTTGCGCAGCTCGGCGTTGTTGCGAAGGTACTCCGGGGCCCTGCCGCCGGGGATCACCAGGGCGATGTAGGCTCCGGGGTCCACCTCGGAGAAGGCCAGGTCGGCGGGGAGGGTGTAGCCGGGCTTCTCCGTGTAGGTGTCGTAGCCGGGCTCGAAGTCGTGGACCACGAAGCGCAGCGTCTTGCGTTCGGGGGCCGCGATATCGACCTCGTACCCTTCCTCCAGCAGCCGCTGGTAGGGGTAGAGCACTTCGAGGGACTCGGCGGCGTCGCCGGTGACGATGAGGACCTTCTCGGGCATGACGCGCTCCTCAGGGCTCGTGGGGCTGTTTCCGCGCCCCCGGTAACAGGTTGCCCCCGTTGCGTACATTCGCCAAGGCCATGCACCGCACTGTCCGAAGTGTCGAAGTTCGATGTCTTCTTTTGTACACATGCGGCTCATGACGGGGTGGGGTGAAGGGGCGATAGCCTGGTGCCGTGATCAGCGCGATATGCCTCGGGGGCAGCGAAGCCCCCGGCCGCCGCCCGGAGTGCCACCGCACCCGGGCGATCCGCGATCTCCCGACCCCGGACCGGCCGCCACGCACGGCCCACACGGTCCCGGGTGACTCTCGAAGCGGCATAGCGTCGACCCCGACCGGAACCCCTGTGTCGTGGCGGTACGTCGCCTTTCTCACCTACGTCACGCAACGGCGCGCGACAGGAGCCAGAGGACATGCAGACCAAGCTGGACGAAGCCAAGGCCGAGCTGCTCGCACGGGCTGCCCAGGTAGCTGACAACGCCTCGGGCGGTGGTGTCGGTGGCCCGGGCGGTACCCCCCGGGTGCGGGTCGCCGCCGACGAGGACGCCCGTCCACGTCAGGACGCGGCGCTCGCCTACCTTCAGCGCTACTACCTGCATACGGCTCCCGAGGACCTCAGCGGCCGGGACCCGGAAGACGTCTACGGCGCCGCCGCCTCGCACTACCGGCTCGCCGAGAACCGTCCGCAGGGCACCGCCAACGTCCGCGTGCACACGCCGACCGTCGAGGAGAACGGCTGGACCTGCAGCCACTCGATCGTCGAGGTCGTCACGGACGACATGCCGTTCCTGGTCGACTCCGTCACCAACGAGCTGTCCCGGCAGGGCCGCGGCATCCACGTCGTGATCCACCCACAGGTCACCGTCCGCCGCGATGTCACCGGCAAGCTCATCGAGGTCCTCTCCGGGGGCCCCGGCACCCCGAAGGCCTTCAAGGCGGGCCGGAGCACCAAGGCCGAGCTGCCGCACGACGCGCTCGTCGAGTCCTGGATCCACGTCGAGATCGACCGCGAGACCGACCGCGCCGACCTCCAGCAGATCACCACCGACCTGCGCCGCGTCCTGTCCGACGTACGGGAGGCCGTCGAGGACTGGGGGAAGATGCGCGACGCCGCCCTCCGGATCGCCGACGACCTGCCGGGCGAGCCGCTCGACGACCTCCCCGACGAGGAGGTCGAGGAGGCCCGCGAGCTGCTGCGCTGGCTCGCCGCCGACCACTTCACCTTCCTCGGCTACCGCGAATACGAGCTGAAGGACAGCGACGCCCTCGCCGCCGTACCCGGCACCGGCCTCGGCATCCTCCGCTCCGACCCGCAGCACAGCGTGGACGAGGACCACCCGGTCAGCCCGTCCTTCGACCGGCTCCCCGCCGACGCCCGCGCCAAGGCCCGCGAGCACAAGCTGCTGGTCCTGACGAAGGCCAACAGCCGGGCCACCGTGCACCGCCCCAGCTACCTCGACTACGTCGGAGTGAAGAGGTTCGACGCCAAGGGCAACGTCGTCGGTGAGCGCCGCTTCCTCGGCCTCTTCTCCTCCGCCGCCTACACCGAGTCCGTGCGCCGGGTGCCCGTCATCCGCCGCAAGGTCGCCGAAGTGGTGGAGGGCGCGGGCTTCTCGTACAACAGCCACGACGGCCGCGACCTGCTCCAGATCCTGGAGACCTACCCGCGCGACGAGCTGTTCCAGACCCCCGTCGACCAACTCCGCGCCGTCGTCACCTCCGTGCTCTACCTCCAGGAGCGCCGCCGACTCCGGCTCTACCTGCGCCAGGACGAGTACGGGCGCTACTACTCCGCGATCGTCTACCTCCCGCGCGACCGGTACACCACCGGCGTACGCCTGCGGCTGATCGACATCCTCAAGGAGGAGCTGGGCGGCACCAGCGTCGACTTCACCGCCTGGAACACCGAATCGATCCTCTCCCGGCTGCACTTCGTCATCCGGGTCCCCCCGGGCACCGAACTGCCGCATCTCACGGACGCCGACGCCGACCGCATCGAGGCCCGCCTCGTCGAGGCCGCCCGCTCCTGGGCCGACGGCTTCGGAGAGGCCCTCAACGCCGAACTGGGCGAGGAGCGCGCCGCCGAACTCCAGCGCCAGTACGGCCACTCCTTCCCCGAGGGCTACAAGGCCGACCACTCGCCGCGCGCCGCCGTGGCCGACCTGGTCCACCTGGAGACCCTCAAGGAGGGCCACAACGACTTCGCCCTCAGCCTGTACGAGCCGGTCGGCGCGGGCCCCGGCGAGCGCCGCTTCAAGATCTACCGGACCGGCGAGCAGGTCTCCCTCTCCGCCGTCCTCCCGGCCCTCCAGCAGCTCGGCGTCGAGGTCGTCGACGAGCGCCCCTACGAGCTGCGCTGCGCCGACCGCACGCACGCCTGGATCTACGACTTCGGGCTGCGGATGCCGCAGGCCGGCAGCGGCGGCCACCTCGCCGACGACGCGCGCGACCGCTTCCAGGAGGCGTTCGCCGCCGTCTGGAAGGGCGAGGCGGAGAACGACGGCTTCAACGCGCTGGTGCTCGGCGCCGGGCTGAACTGGCGCCAGGCCATGGTGCTGCGCGCCTACGCGAAGTACCTGCGGCAGGCCGGTTCGACCTTCAGCCAGGACTACATGGAGTCCACGCTCCGCAACAACGTCCACACCACCCGGCTGCTCGTCTCGCTCTTCGAGGCCCGGATGTCGCCCGGCCGCCAGCGGGCGGGCACCGAGCTGACCGACGGGCTCCTGGAGGAGCTGGACGGGGCCCTGGACCAGGTCGCCTCGCTCGACGAGGACCGCATCCTGCGCTCCTTCCTCACCGTCATCAAGGCGACCCTGCGCACCAACTTCTTCCAGAACGCGGACGACGGCACCCCGCACGCGTACGTCTCGATGAAGTTCGACCCGCAGGCCATCCCGGACCTGCCCGCGCCCCGCCCCGCGTACGAGATCTGGGTCTACTCGCCGCGCGTGGAGGGCGTCCACCTGCGCTTCGGCAAGGTCGCCCGCGGTGGTCTGCGCTGGTCGGACCGGCGGGAGGACTTCCGTACGGAGGTGCTCGGCCTGGTCAAGGCGCAGATGGTGAAGAACACCGTCATCGTGCCCGTCGGCGCCAAGGGCGGCTTCGTCGCCAAGCAGCTCCCGGACCCGTCCGTGGACCGGGACGCCTGGTTCGCGGAGGGCATCGCCGCCTACCGCACCTTCATCTCGGCGCTCCTCGACATCACCGACAACATGGTGGCCGGCGAGGTCGTGCCGCCCGCCGACGTCGTCCGCCACGACGAGGACGACACCTACCTCGTCGTCGCCGCCGACAAGGGCACCGCCAGCTTCTCCGACATCGCCAACGAGGTCGCCGTCACCTACGGCTTCTGGCTCGGGGACGCGTTCGCCTCCGGCGGTTCGGCCGGATACGACCACAAGGGCATGGGCATCACCGCCCGGGGCGCCTGGGAGTCCGTCAAGCGGCACTTCCGGGAGCTGGGCCACGACACCCAGACCCAGGACTTCACCGTCGTCGGCGTCGGGGACATGTCCGGTGACGTGTTCGGCAACGGCATGCTGCTCTCCGAGCACATCCGCCTGGTCGCCGCCTTCGACCACCGGCACATCTTCATCGACCCGGCCCCGGACGCGGCCACCTCGTACGCCGAGCGCCGCCGCCTCTTCGAGCTGCCCCGCAGCTCCTGGGCCGACTACGACACCGACCTGCTCTCCGCGGGCGGCGGCATCCACCCGCGCAGCGCCAAGTCGATCCCGCTGAACAACCACGTCCGCGAGGCGCTCGGCATCGACGCCTCGGTCAGCAAGATGACGCCCGCCGAGCTGATGCAGGCCATCCTCAAGTCCCCCGTCGACCTGCTGTGGAACGGCGGCATCGGCACGTACATCAAGGCCGTCTCCGAGTCGAACGCCGACGTCGGTGACAAGGCCAACGACGCGATCCGCGTCAACGGCGAGGAGCTGCGGGCCAAGGTCGTCGGCGAGGGCGGCAACCTGGGCGCCACCCAGCTCGGCCGGATCGAGTTCGCCCGCAGCGGCGGCCGGATCAACACCGACGCGATCGACAACAGCGCCGGGGTGGACACCTCCGACCACGAGGTGAACATCAAGATCCTGCTCAACGGGCTGGTCCGGGACGGCGACATGACCGTCAAGCAGCGCAACAAGCTGCTGGCCGACATGACCGAAGAGGTCGGCGCGCTCGTCCTGCGCAACAACTACGCGCAGAACGTCGCCCTCGCCAACGCCTCCGCCCAGGCCCCCTCCCTCCTCCACGCCCAGCAGCGCTTCATGCGCCGCCTGGAGCGGGACGGGGCGCTCGACCGGGACCTGGAGTTCCTCCCCGCCGACCGGCACATCCGCGAGCTGCTGGGCAACGACACCGGACTCACCCAGCCCGAGCTGGCCGTGCTGCTCGCCTACACCAAGATCACGACGGCGGACGAGTTGATCTCCACCGTCCTGCCCGACGACCCGCACCTCCAGAAGCTCGTGCACGCCTACTTCCCGAGCGAGCTGCGCGAGCGGTTCCCCGAGGCGGTGGACGGGCACGCGCTGCGCCGCGAGATCATCACGACGGTGCTGGTCAACGACACGGTGAACACCGCCGGTTCGACCTTCCTGCACCGGCTGCGGGAGGAGACCGGGGCGTCGATCGAGGAGATCGTACGGGCCCAGTTCACGGCCCGCGAGATCTTCGGACTCGCTCAGGTGTGGGACGCGGTCGAGGCCCTGGACAACCAGGTCGCCGCCGATGTCCAGACCCGGATCCGGCTGCACTCGCGGCGCCTGGTCGAGCGCGGTTCACGCTGGCTGCTGGGCAACCGGCCGCAGCCCGTCGCCATCGCGGAGACCATCGAAGGGTTCCGGGACGGGGTCGAGCAGGTCTGGAACGAGCTGCCCAAGCTGCTGCGCGGTGCCGACCTGGACTGGTACCACTCGATCCTGGACGAGCTGACGGCCGCCGGGGTGCCGAGCGAGCTGGCGGTCCGGGTCGCCGGATTCTCCTCCGCCTTCCCGGCGCTGGACATCGTCGCCATCGCGGACCGCACGGGCAAGGACCCGCTGGAGGTCGCGGAGGTCTACTACGACCTGGCGGACCGGCTGCGGATCACCCAGCTCATGGACCGGATCATCGAGCTGCCGCGGGCCGACCGCTGGCAGTCCATGGCCCGTGCATCGATCCGCGAGGACCTGTACGCGGCGCACGCGGCGCTCACGGCGGACGTGCTGAGCGTGGGGAACGGGACCTCCACGCCGGAGGAGCGGTTCCGGGCGTGGGAGGAGAAGAACGCGGCGATCCTGGCGCGGTCGCGGTCGACGCTGGAGGAGATCCAGGGGTCGGACGCGTTCGATCTGGCGAATCTGTCGGTGGCCATGCGGACGATGCGGACGTTGTTGCGTACGCACGCGTAGGCGTTGCCGTACGGGGTGAGGGGGCCGGTGCCGTCGGTGGCGCCGGCCCCCTCGGCGTGGAGGTCCGTCCTCGAACGCCTGACGGGCTGAAAGATGTCCTCAAGCGCCGGACGGGCTGGATGCGTGCGGACGGGCTGGGGGAGCGCGTGGGGACAGCCCCTACGCGCGCTTCGTGAACGCCTCGTACGCCGCCACCACTTCCTTCGCCGGGCCGTCCATCCGCAGGGTGCCCGCCTCCAGCCACAGGGCCCGGTCGCAGGTCTCGGTGATGGACTTGTTGCTGTGGCTGACCAGGAAGACCGTGCCCGCCTCGGCGCGCAACTCCTGGATGCGGTCCTTGCTGCGGCGCTGGAACTTCGCGTCGCCCGTGGAGAGCGCCTCGTCGATCAGGAGCACGTCATGGCTCTTGGCCGCCGCGATGGAGAAGCGGAGGCGGGCGCCCATGCCGGAGGAGTACGTCCGCATCGGCAGCGTGATGAAGTCGCCCTTCTCGTTGATGCCGGAGAAGTCGACGATGTCGTCGTAGCGTTCGCGGATCTGCTCGCGCGTCATCCCCATCGCCAGCCCGCCCAGCACCACGTTCCGCTCGCCCGTCAGATCGCCCATCAGGGCCGCGTTCACCCCGAGCAGCGACGGCTGGCCCCGGGTGTGGACCTTGCCCCGGCTCGGCGGGAGCAGCCCCGCGATGGCCTTGAGCAGCGTCGACTTGCCCGAGCCGTTGGAGCCGATCAATCCGATCGCCTCACCCTTGTACGCGGCGAAGCTGACCCCCTTCACGGCGTGCACCTGGCGTGCGCCGGGGGTACGGCGGCGCGAGGCGATCCGGCTGAGCGCCGAGGTCGCGCTGCCCCTGCCCGTGCGGGCGCCGTTGACCGTGTACGAGATGTGGACGTCGTCCACCACGACGGTCGGGACGCGGAGGTCGTCGGCGATGTCCTTGGGCTCAGCCACGTCCGTACGTCTCCTCCGCCTTCCAGAAGTACACGAACCCCGCCACCCCGCACAGCAGCGCCCACCCCGCCGAGACCGCCCACGCGTGCGGCGGCAGCTGCCCCGCGCCGTAGCTGTCGATGAGCGCGAACCGCATGAGGTTGATGGAGAGCGCCGCCGGGTTGTACTCCAGCGCCACCATCACCGCGTGCGGCACCCGGTCGCCCGCCAGCAGCTGTTCCAGGCTCCACATCACCCCGGACGCGTACATCCAGGTCCGCAGCACGAACGGCATCAGCTGCGCGATGTCCGGGGTCTTCGCCGTCAGCCGTGCCACCGCCATCGAGACTCCGGTGTTGAACACCGCCTGGAGGGCGAGGGCCGGGACCGCCAGCAGCCAGGACGGGCGCGGGTACTGCCCGAAGGCCAGCAGGATCAGCGCCAGCGCGCCCAAGGAGAACAGCAGCTGCTGCAACTGCTGGAGCGCCAGCGCCACCGGCAGCGAGGCCCGGGGGAAGTGCAGGGCCCGGACCAGCCCGATGTTGCCGCTGATCGCCCGGGTGCCCGCGGTGATCGAGCTGCTGGTGAAGGTCCAGACGAAGACCCCGGTCACCAGGAACGGGACGAAGTCCTCCACCCCGTGCCTGGTGTTCAGCAGGACACCGAAGATGAAGTAGTAGACCGCCGCGTTCAGCAGCGGCGTCATGATCTGCCAGATCTGGCCCAGCTTCGCCTGGCTGTACTGGGCCGTCAGCTTGGCCGTCGCGAACGCGGAGATGAAGTGTCGTCGGCCCCAGAGCTGCCCGACGTACGCCGGCAGCGAGGGCCGGGCTCCGCTCACCTTCAGCCCGTGTCGGGCGGCGAGGGCCGCCAGCTCGCCGGGAGCGTAGGTGGGGGCGCCCGGCGCGGGGGTGCTCACCGGGGGTGGCGGGGCTGCTGTCTGGCTCACCACGAACGATCACTTTCGGCGAAGGAGGGGAGGGGGAAGAAGCGGCAGAAGCGGGAGGAAGAGGGCGGAAGGTGGAGGAGGGACGGTACGGCCTCGTAGGGACGCCCTCGTTGGGACGGGACCGTATCGTCGTAACGCCGAGAGTAGGACGCTTGTACGTCGCAACGCAACCGTCCCGTCGTGGCGCACTATCATTCGGGCCATGACCACCGAACGCGGAACCCGCCGCCGCGCCCCCGCGGGCGCCGCCGTCCTGCGCGAGGACGTCACCGACGCCATCCGCGCGGCCGTCTTCGAGGAGCTGGCCGCGGTGGGGTTCGCCCGGATGTCCATCGAGGGCATCGCGCGGCGCGCGGGCGTCGGCAAGACCGCCGTCTACCGCCGCTGGAAGTCCAAGCTCGCTCTCGTCCTCGACCTGGTCGCGGCCGTCGCCGCGCAGGGGATGCCCGCCCCGGCCACCGGTTCGCTGTACGGCGATGTGCGCGCCGTCCTGGAACTCGCCGCCTATGCCCTGCGCCACCCGGTCGCCTCGCAGGTCATCCCGGACCTGCTGGTGGAGGCCGCCCGCAATCCGGAGATCTCCGAGGCGATCAAGGCCGCCCTCCTCGACCAGCAGCAGGGCGTCGCCGCCGTGGTGGTGCGGGAGGCGGTGGCCCGGGGCGAGCTGCCCGAGGGGAGCGATCCGGACCGGGCGCTCGACCTGATCGTCGGACCGCTCTACTGGCGCCTGGTCGTGGTCCGGGGCGAGCTGCCGAAGGGGTACCTGGACGATCTGGCCACCTCGGCGGTCGCCGCCCTCCGGAGCGGTGACCCGGCCGGGAGCTGAGCAGGTCCCATGGGGGGGGCCGGGCCGGCCCCGGCGGGGCGCAACCGATCCCGCTGGAGGGAGTCGGCCCCGCGGGAACCGGGCCGATCCGGCCTGCCGGCCGGGCGCTCAGGCGGTCCTGCTGGGGGTCAGCCGGCCTTCCAGGGAGCGGGTTCGGTCTTCCGGCGGGCACCGAGCCCCGCCGGTGCGCTCACCGCTCCGGTACGCGAGCCCCGCCGGTGCGCTCACCGCTCCGGTACGCGAGCCCCGCCGGTGCGCTCACGGCTCCGGTACGCGAGCCCCGCCGGTGCGCTCACGGCTCCGGTACGCGCCGACGTCCTGCCCGTACGGAAACGTCACCGCTCCGGTACGCGCGCCAGCACCTCTCCCGTACGCGGGCTGTAGGCCAGCACCGACGCGTCCCCCGGCAGCTTCTGGAGCCGGGTCAGCAACACCCACCGCACCCCGTAGCGCCCGGTGATCCGGTCCCGCTCCTCCTGCGGGGTCGCCGCCTTCAGATACTCCGCCACCGCCCGGCCCCGGGCCTGTCGCTCCGCCGCCGGGAGCCCCGCGTCCGGCAGTCCTTCCGCGAGGACGTACGCCCCGTGCCCGGCCAGCGCGTACATCGCCGGGCGGCTGTCCGTCAGCACCACCTCACCGGGCGGGATGTGCGCGGTGGCCCAGGTGTACGGCTCCCCGGTCACCGGGGCCCCGCCGGTCGCCGGGCCGCTCGTGGTCCCGGCCGAAGGGCGGGCCTGCTCGGCGGTGAGCCCGTTGTAGTACGGCCACGCCGCCGCCACGGACGCCGCACAGAGCCCGGCCAGCGCCCACCGCCGTACCGTCGGCCTGATCCGGGTCCGCTGCACCACCGCGACCAGCGCGACCACGCCAAGCGCCGCCCCGAACGCCGTCGGCGGATGCACCAGCAGGACGAGCCCGAGCAGCACCCCGATCCCGGCCGCCTCCGCCCACCGGGGGGACCGCCCCGGCAGTCGCCCGGCGACCGGGCGGGGGACCCGGGTGACCGCGCGCCCGGTCCACGCCCACAGATGCAGGGTGACCGCCACCGCGAACGTGCTCGGCGCGCTCCACCGTCCCGGGTCGGCCCAGTGGATCAGGGCCAGCGGGATCAGGGCGAGGACCGGCACCCAGCGGTTCGGGGTCAGCACGCGGGCCAGTCGGCCGATCCCGGTCAGCAGCAGCGCCAGGTCCACCGCCGCCGACAGTGCCAGCACGGTCTGCCCGGAGAGCCCGCTCGCCCGGGCGGCCAGGCCCTGGAGCACGGCGTACGGGGAGTAGTGCGCGCTGGCGACGGCGGGCAGGTCCGTCATCGGGAACGCGGGGTGCAGCAGGCTGACGCGCAGCCGTTCGACGACGGCCGCGTTCAGCCCGGCCTCGCAGCACATGGGCACCTGCCAGGCCGCCGCCGAGAGCACCGCCCACAGCAGACCGCCCAGCAGGACGTAGGGCGAGGGCAGCCACCGGGGCGCTACGACGTACTCGTCGACGCCGTCGGCCCCCGCGCGCGGGGGCGCGGAGGGAGGAGCGTCGGACGGGGCGGGGGTGGCGGAAGAGGGGAGGGACACAGCACATGGGTTCCGTGTCCGGGCCGGTCCCTCCCGGCCGCCACTCTTCCGGGGGAAGCAGGGAGGCGAACCGGCAGCGGACCCGGCGCCCGGGCCCCGAAAGCCCGGGCAGACGCCGCGCACGGTGTCCCGGTGGGGCTCCGGGCCGTCCGTGTGCAGGAGCATGGGGAGGCCCGTGCCGTTCGGTGGATGAGCATCGGGAGGCCCGCCAGCGTGACGTCGGACACCGGCCCCGCGTACTCCGTGACCAGCACGTCGCCGACGGGCGGCCCGGCCTCCAGCACCTCGCCCCGTACGCCGGTGACCTGCGTGGCAACGGGGTGCGAAGCGGCTGGGGAGGGCAGTACCGGCCGTTGGGCCGACCGGTGCGCCAGGTGGCGAGATGCCGGCCGTCGGAGTAGGGGGTGCCGGTCGGGCCGGTGCCGAGGCGGCCGAGCGGGGGGCAGTGCCAGCTGGACGGCCGTCCGTCCGGGGCGCCGCTCGAACCGGGCGTGCAGGTGGTCGTCCGTGACGACGCGGCGTGCGCGCGCGGCGCCTCGTCCCAGGCGCCGCCCGCGCCACCTACGGAGAGGACGGTGACGGTGAGCGGGAACGGGTACGTGCGCGGGGACGCGGCGGCCGACGTGGTGGTGCGCCGGGCGCCGGGTCGGTGCGCCTCGCGCTGGATCCGTGCACCGTACGCTCCGCTTCTCGACCGGAGCGCCGGTCCCGCCACGATGGTCGGCCGGCCGTTGTTCCGCCGCTCAGGGGCGAGGACCGGGCCCCGCAGGGCGCGCGGGGCGGCCGTCCCGGTGGAGGGCCCGGCGGCCCGCGGGGGGTGCGCGGTGAGGCGGCCCGGTCCCGGAGAACGGGGCCGCCTCGGACCGTTCGTACGGCTGTACGTGCCGCCGTACGAACGGTCCGGTCAACAGGCTTCCTCACGAGGCCACTCGACCGGCTACTTGACCGCCCCCGCCATGACGCCCGAGACGAACTGTCGCTGGAAGGCGAAGAACACCGCGAGGGGGATCACCATCGACACGAACGCGCCCGGCGCCAGTACGTCGATGTTGTTGCCGAACTGCCTCACCTGCTGCTGCAACGCCACGGTGATCGGCGGCGAGTCGGAGCCCGCGAAGATCAGCGCCACCAGCATGTCGTTCCACACCCACAGGAACTGGAAGATCCCGAGCGAGGCGATCGCCGGACCGCCCAGCGGCATCACGACCCGGGTGAAGAGGCGGATCTCGCCCGCCCCGTCGAGCCGCGCCGCCTCCAGCAGTTCGCGAGGGATCTGCGCGAAGAAGTTCCGCAGCAGGAAGATCGCGAACGGCAGCCCGAAGGCCGTGTGGAACAGGACCACCCCGAGCGTCGTCTCGAAGATCCCCAGGGTGCCGAAGAGTTCGGAGACCGGGATCAGGGCGACCTGCACGGGCACCACCAACAGGCCGACGACCACGAGGAACCACCAGTCCCGGCCGGGAAAGTCCAGCCAGGCGAAGGCGTATCCGGCGAACGAGCCGATCACCACCACCAGGACGGTGGACGGGACGGTGATCATCACGGTGTTGAGGAGCGAGCCGGTGATCGTCGAATTGTCCAGCAGGCGCTGGTAGTTGGAGAAGGTCAGCTCGGACGGGGCGGTGAGGACCTGCCACCAGCCGGTGGCGGCGATGTCCTCGGACCCCCGGAGCGAGGAGAGGAACAGCCCGATCGTCGGCATGATCCAGAACAGGGCGACCAGGACCAGGAGGACCCGTATCACCCCGCCGCCGGCCCGGGCGGCGATCCGGGCACCGAGGGACCGGGTGGGTCCGGGCTTGGTGGGCGTACTCATCGCTGCCTCTCCTTCCGTATCCGCCGGATGTTGAACAGCATCACCGGCAGCACCAGGAGCAGCAGAAGCACCGCGATGGCGCTGCCGATGCCCAGGTCGGCGTCCGTGCCGAAGGAGGAGCGGTACAGCTGGAGGGCCAGGACGTTGGCGTCGTCCTGGGTGGAGCCCGGCGCGATGATGAAGACCAGGTCGAAGACCTTCAGCACGTTGATCATCAGCGTCACCAGCACCACCGCCAGCACGGGCGCCAGCATCGGGACGGTGATCCGGCGGAACACCTGCCACTCGTTGGCGCCGTCCACCCGGGCCGCCTCCAGGAGTTCGCGCGGCAGCCCGGCCAGACCGGCCGCGATCAGCACCATCGCGAACCCGGCCCACATCCACACGTAGCTCCCGATGATCGCGGGGGTCACGAGTGTCGGGCCGAGCCAGTCGACCCCGTTGTACGGCTCGCGGAAGTTGTCCGCGGGCAGCCGCAGTCGGGCCCCGTCCGCCGACGCGGGCAGGGTGAACACCCCGTCGGCCCCGGCGGTCGCGGTGGCGACGACCCTGCCGTCCCGGACCGCCTCCACCTTCAGTCCCTTCAGCCCCAGCTCCTGGGGGTCGACGACATTGGGCTTCCCGCCGCCGCCCCGGGTGAAGTCCAGCCAGGCGGTGCCGGTGATCGCGTCCCCGTCCGCCACCGGGTCGGCCTGGGCGGGGCGGGCGTCGGCGGGCATCGCGGCCGGGGCCACGCCGACCAGCGGCACCTGGACCGGCACCCCCGCCCGTACCGGTTCCTTGGAGACGTACGACCCGTCCTCGCCCTTCTCCAGCGGATGGACGGGCAGCGGCCGCGCCTTGGGGAAGCCGGCCGACTCGCTGAACACGTCGTGCACGCTCACCGCGACGGCGTTGGCCACCCCGCGCTCGGGCGCCTGGTCGTAGACGAGCCGGAAGATGATGCCCGCCGCCAGCATCGAGATCGCCATCGGCATGAAGACGATCAGCTTGAACGCCGTGCCCCAGCGGATGCGTTCGGTCAGCACCGCGAAGATCAGGCCCAGCGCGGTCGCGACGGTCGGGGCGAAGACCACCCAGATGGCGTTGTTCTTCACCGCGGTGAGGATCGTGTCGTCGGTGAAGAGCGCCGTGTAGTTGTCGATCCCGGCGAAGCCCGTACCGGCCTGGTCGAAGAACGACCGGTAGACCGAGTAGCCGATCGGGTAGACCACCAGCGCGCCGAGCAGCACCAGCGCGGGGAGCAGGAACGCGGCCGCGATGACCTTGCGGGTCCCGGTCACGCCCCGGGCCCCGGGCCTCGGGGACGGGGGCTGGTCCGTGGAGGCGGAGGGCGCCGCGCCGGCGCCCTCCGCGTTCGTCGTCGCCACCGCGTCAGCCCTTGTACGCCTTGGCGGCCTCGGACTCCAGCTTCGCTTGAGCCCCCGCGATGTCCTTCGGGTTCTTCAGGAAGTCCTGGAGGATCTTCCACTGGCCCTTCCCGGGCGTCCCGCCGAACGACTGCGGGGCCTGGTCGGACATGTCGAAGCGGACGTCGTCCCCGGCCCCGACGAGCGCCTCGGCCATCGTGCGCTGCACGTCGTTGGGGTACGCGGCCGAGTCCAGGTTCCTGTTGGGCGAGATGAACCCGCCCGCCTCGGCCCAGATCCTCGCCGCGTCCGCCGAGGCCAGCCAGGTCAGCAGCGCCTGGGCGCCCTTGCTGTCCTTCAGCGCCACGGCCGCGTCGCCGCCGGTCACCACGGGGGAGTCCGCGCCGACCGCCGGGAACGGGAAGACCTTCGCGTCCGTACCGATCTTCGCCTCGGTCTGCGCGATGTTGATGGAGACGAAGTCGCCCTCGAAGACCATGGCGCCCTTGGGCTGGTCGCCCCCGGTGAACGTCTGGGTCACCGAGGCCGGGAACTCCGTCTGGAGAGCCCCGTCCGCGCCGCCCGCGATCAGCTCCGGCCTGCCGAACAGCTCGGCCAGCGTGGTCAGCGCGTCCTTGACCGACGGGTCGGTCCACGGGATCTCGTGCCGGGCCAGCTGGTCGTACTTCTCCGGGCCCGCCTGGGAGAGGTAGACGTTCTCGAACCAGTCGGTGAGCGTCCAGCCGTCGGCGCCCGCGACGGAGACCGGGGTGACACCGGAGGCGGATATGGTCTCCGCGGTGGTGATGAAGTCCTTCCAGGTCTTCGGCTCACTCGCGCCCGCGTTGTCGAACGCCGCCGCGTTGTACCAGATCAGCGACTTGTTGGCGGCCTTGAAGTACACCCCGTACTGCGTGCCGTCGACCGCGCCGAGGTCCTGCCAGACCTTGGCGTAGTTCTTGGTCAGCTGGGCCTTGGCTTCCTCACCGACCGGCTTGGCCCACTTCCTGGCCACCGCCTGCTGGATGGCGCCGACCTGCGGGATCATCGCGACGTCCGGGGGCTCGCCGCCCGCGATCTTCGTACCGAGGAAGTTGACGATCGGGTCCTGGGCCGGGACGAAGCTGACCTTCGCCCCCGTACGCTTCTCGAACTCGCCCAGCACCTTGGTGAAGTTGGCCTGCTCGGGCCCTGTCCAGACCGCGGCGACGGAGATGTTCTCGCCGTCCAGCTTCGGCAGGGTGACGGTGGGGGCGCTGTCCGTGCCCTTGTCCGTCCCGCCGCCCGACTTCTTCGCACCGCCGTCGTCCCCGCAGCCGGTCAGCGCCAGCGCGCCGACCGCCGTGAAGACGAGGGCCGCCCTGCGTAGGGAAAGGGTTGTCCGCATCTCTGCCCCGTCTCTTCCGTACGCGCCCGACCACGCTGTCGTCGCCCCGGGCCCGCGTCGTCCGTGCGCACAGTCCTACGCTCGGCGCACCGGCCCCGCAATACCGCAGCCTGGCCCAACGCGTTGATCGTGATGGGCTCGTGACGTCGCGTCAGCACATGGCGGGGGATGTGGCGGAATGAGGTGAGGAAGGGGGTGGGCGGGGGTTGGGCGGGGGCAGGAGTGGCAGGTCGGGGGTGTGTTGCGGGGGTCGGGTCGGGGTGTGCGCGGGTCTACGGGCTCCGGGGCCTTCGGGCTCACGGCGGGGGTGCGTAGTCGGGCTCACCGGCTCACCGGCTCACCGGCTCACCGGCTCACGTCGGGAACGGGATCAGCGGGGACAGCCGCTCGGCGTTCACCGAACGGGCCGCGCGCTCCAGGGCGCTGGCGAGCAGGGCCAGGTCCGTCGGGCCGTTGCCCAGCTCGCGGACCGGGCGGCGGGTCGGAGGGTCGCCCATCCGCTCCCACTCCAGCGGTACGACGGTGGGCCGCAGCGTCGCCGTACGCGGGATGCGGCCCGTGACCCTGCCCCCCTGGAACGGGGTCACCCGGCCGTCCGGGTGTCCCAGCCTGCCCCGGCCCGGGGCCGGTTCGTCCGGGGAGGGCGGCAGGACGGGGGCGTCCAGCACGATGCGCAGCCTCGCCCCACGGGCCAGCTCCGTGTCCTCCGTGCGGTCCGGGCGCGCCGAGGTGGCCACCAGGTGCACCCCGAGTCGGCCGCCGTCCCGGGCCACGGCCTCCAGCGCCCGTACCACGGAACCGGCGGCGGGCCGGCCGGGGCTGCCGAGCCCCGGGGCGACCAGTGCGTCGAAGTCGTCGGCCAGCACCACCAGGCGCGGCAGCGGGGAGGGCCCCGGGTCCGACGCCCGGGCGGCGACCGGGCGCAGCCGCAGGGTCCCGCTGGCCGGGGAGTCCAGGTCGCCCCGGCCCTCGGCGCTGCTCGGCGGACGCCTGCTCACGACCCGCCGGGGATCCGCCTGCTCGGCCGCCTCCGCGTGGCGGGCGTGCCAGGTGGCGAAGTCCAGGGGCCCGAGCAGCTCGGCGCGGCGCTTCAGCTCACCGCCCAGGGCCTGCGCGAACTCCCGCATCCGGACCGGGTCGGAGGCGACGAGGTGGGTGAAGACGTGCGGCAGCTCCGTACAGGGGAGCAGCCCCTCGCCGCGCTCCTCGGGCTTCCCGCCGGCGCCGTCGACCAGGAGGATGCCGAGCCGGTCGGGCCGGGCGGAGGAGGCGAGCGAGGCCGCGACGGCCCGCAGCAACTCGGTGCGCCCGCTCCCGGCAGGACCCTCGATGAGCAGGTGCGGCCCCTCGTCGGCGAGATCGACGCTGAGGGGCCCCCGGGGCCCGGCGCCGAGCACGAGCACGGGCCGACCGGAGTCACCCGCCTGCGGCGCGTGCCCCGGAGCCTCCCCGCCCTGCGGGCCGATCCCGGGGACGCGGCTGGAGTCGCGGCCGTCGGCGCCGGAGTAGGGGGTGCGCTCCGCGTCCCGCGCGTGGGTGCCGGGGTACGGCGTGCGGCTGGAGTTCCTGCTTTCCGTGCCCGGGTAGGGGGTGCGGGCCGAGCTCCGGCTGTCCGCCCGCGGGTACGGCGTCCGGCCGGAGCCCCGGGCTTCGGGGACCGGGTACGGGGTGCGCCCGTAGTCCAGGTCGTCCGTGTCCGGGTACAGCGTGCGACTGGACTCCCGGTTGCCGGCTCCTGGGTACGGGGTGCGGCCGGAGTCCCGGTCGCCCGCGCCCGGGTAGGGCGTGCGGCCCGAACCCCGGCTGTCCGTCCCCGGGTACGGCGTACGCCCGGAGTCCTGGTGTGCGGTCGAGGGGTACGGCGTGCCGGTGGAGTCCCTGGCGTCCGAGCCCGGGTACGGGGTGCGGCCGGAGTCCCGGTCGCCCGCGCCCGGGTACGGCGTGCGGCCCGAACCCCGGCTGTCCGTCCCCGGGTACGGCGTGCGACTGGACTCTCGGTTGCCGGCTCCTGGGTACGGGGTGCGGCCGGAGTCCCGAGCACCCGTCCCCGGGTGCGGGGTGCGCCCCGAGCGCCGGTCGTCCGTCCCCGGGTAGGGCGTACGGGCCGATCCTGGGGTGTCCTGGGGGCGGCGGGCCTCGGTTGCCGTGCGCTGGGGGCCCACGCGGGGGCCCGCACTCAGGGTGCGGCCCGAGCCGGGGCCCTCCAGGTCCGTCCGGGAGGGGGCGGCGGCGGGGCGGGGGACCGAGGCGCCCGGCTGGTCCTCCGCCGTGGAGGCCCAGCGGGCCATGAGCGACGCCGGGGTCGCGCGGGCCAGACCCAGCTCGTCCAGCAGCCGGGCCGAGGGCGGCAGCGCGGCCGTCGTCGGGCGGCCCGCCAGCGCGGCCGAACCCTCGTCGCGCAGGGGCGCCAGCGCCCGCCCGAACCGCTCGGCCCAGGCCGCCGACACCGCGTCCACCGCCGCCACCGTGCCGTGGCCCGCCGCCCGACCGCCCGCCGTACGCAGCAGCCGCAACGCCGTCGCCACATCGCCGCTCAGCATCGCGACCGCCCCGCACTCGCGGAAGGCGATCGAGGCCCGGCAGGCGGCGTCGTACGTCGCGGCCACCGGGGAGGTGGGCGAGGCCGCCGGGGTCTCCGCCAGACAGATCAGATGGATCCCGGCCGCCGCCCCCGCACCGGCCAGCCGGGCCGTCGCCTCGCGCAGCGCAGCCGTACCGGGGTCGCCGTCCAGCACGACCACCGTGTGCGGGCCCTTGTGCGCCCGGGCGGCGTCGGCCACCTCGGCGCGGTCCAGGTTCGGCCAGCCGGGGCCGAGCGGGCCCTCGTCCAGGCGGCGGACCAGCTCGGCCGTCCGGGCGGCCGCCTGCTCACGGTCGTACGCGAGGAGGAGCCGGCAGTCCTGCCCGTGCATCGGGCGCAGATGCGGCAGCCACCCCAGCCAGGACCACTCCCGCCGCCGCTCGTCCAGGGAGCGGGAGCGGTCCGTGGAGATGAGCACGATCTCCAGGTCGAAGGGGGAGTGCAGGGCAGCGAGCTGCGCCACCGTGGCACGGGCCAGCCCCGCCAGCCGGGCGCGCGGCCCGGCGAGCCCGAGCGAACCGGCCTCCCGCAGCCCCACCGTCACCGGCACCGACGGCACATCGGCCCGGTCGGTCGTCCCGAGCCGTACCACCAGCGCCTCCGGGTGCCCGTCGTGGCGCTCCCACAGGCGGGGCCCCGGGCCCAGCGCCGTCAGCAGCACCGCCGCCGGGTCCGGCCAGGTGCCCTCGGGCGCGGACGGCACGGCGGAGAAGGGCGAGAGCGGCGACACGGGCGAGGCCAGATGACCGGAGTCACCACCGGCACCGAAGGAACCCGAGGAACCGGAGGAATCCGCAGCGCCGAAGGGTTCGAAGGAGCCGCCGGAAGCACCGACGGAACCGGATGAACCGGCGGAAGCGGGTGAACCGGGCGCATACCCGCTCGAGGCGTACGTGCCCGAGCCCGAGGCCCTCGCCGTGTGGCCGTGGCCATCGCCGTAGGAGTGATCGGTCTCCGGCCGCCCCTCCCGGCCCGGCCGCTCCGCCCTCTGCGTCTGCTCGCCGCCCCTGCCGCCGCCACCGCCCTTGAGCCGCCGGGCCCAGGCGCCTATGCCGCCACGCCGGGGCGCCTCCCCGCCTTCGGGCGCGCGCTGGGACGATCCCGTGCCGGGAGCGCTGTGACCGGGGCCGGGCTCCTGGCCCTCGTAGCCGTACGCCACCGGTTCCGCGCGGGAGGCGTCGGAGGCACGGGCCCCCGCCCGATCCCCGTACGCCGGGCCCGCCCCCTCGCCGAGCACCCCGGGCCCGCCGAACCCGCCGGACCCGGCGCCGAAGGCCCCGGCCGCCCCCGGACCCTGGTGGACCGGCCCGTGCGAGGCCGACTCCGCGCGGCTCACCCGCAGGTGGCCCTCGCCGTCCGGGGCCGTCGGCAGGGTCGCCGTGCGCGGGTCCGCCGTGAGCCGGAGGGTCGACTCACCGAGCCGCAGCAGGGCGCCGGGCGGGAAGCGGACGGGCCGGTCGCGGACCTCCGCGCCGTCCAGGGAGGTGCCGTTCGTCGAGCCGAGGTCCGCGACCGAGACCCGGCCGTCCTCCGCCACCGTCACCGCGCAGTGCAGCCGGGACACGTCCGGGTCGTCCAGCGGGACGTCGGCCTCGGCGGAGCGGCCGATCCGGATCTGCCCGCCGTGCAGCAGGTGGACCCCGCCTGCGTCCGGCCCGGCGACCACGTGGAGCCGGGCCGGAACGGCGTCGTCCGTCGCCTCGTCCTCGCCGGGGACCTGGAGCGAGAGCACCGTCCCGTCCACCAGCGGCGGCTCACCGAGGGCTATCCGCTGGGCGTCCAGCCGCTCCCGCCCGGCGAAGAGGACCACCGCCCCGCCGCCCTGGGACCCCTCGGGCCCGGAGACCGCCTGGGCGAGGCCGGAGGCGACCGCGGCCAGTGCCGTCCCGGCGGGGGCGGTGACGAGCACATCGCAGGCGCGCGCCGGGGTCTGGCCGCTGCGCGGCGCGAGGACGGTCAGCCGGATCTGCATCGCCGTCGGCGGTCCCTTCTGCGCGGGGTGCCCGGCAGGGGAAACGCCCTGTGATTCCCCCCGCCCGGCACGGACAGGTCGTCCGTACAGGTCGTCACGGACCCCGGGCTCCCGACCCGTCAGATCCGTGCTTGGAGGCATCCTCGCACCTGCCACCGACAACACGCCCGGCGGTCACCTTCAAATGATCTTGAATGGTCGGCTGTGGGCGCAAAAGTGCCCGCTTGCGTCCGGTTCCCGACCCCTCTCCCCGGCCCTTCCCGACCCCTCTCCCCGGCCCTTCCCGACCCCTCTCCCCGGCCCTTCCCGACCCCTCTCCCCGGCTCCTCCCGCGCTTCTTCCCGTCGCTTCTGAGCGCTCCGGAGCGCGAGCGCACCCCCGCGCCCCGCCCCGCGCCGGTTCGCGCTCCGGCCGCCCGCGGCAACCAACCGTCCGGTCTGCGCGTCTTCCCCCGAAACGCGACCTTCGGAACCTCTCCCCAAGAGCCATCCCGCCCCCTCGTCCGGCGGCATTAGAGTGGGCCGGGACATCCGGGCCGGAGCACTGGGCCGGACATCCGGGCGGGCCCCGGGGGACCGCAAGCACCACGATCAGCAGGGAGCGCATGACGTGCGGCCGGTAGGCAGCAAGTACCTGCTCGAGGAGCCGCTCGGACGCGGCGCCACGGGCACCGTCTGGCGAGCCCGCCAGCGGGAGGCCGCGGGCGCCGAGGCGGCCGTCGCCGGTCAGCCCGGCGAGACCGTGGCGATCAAGGTCCTCAAGGAGGAGCTGGCCAACGACGCGGACGTCGTGATGCGGTTCCTGCGGGAGCGCTCGGTCCTCCTGAGGCTCACGCACCCGAACATCGTGCGCACCCGCGACCTGGTCGTCGAGGGCGATCTCCTCGCCCTGGTGATGGACCTGATCGACGGCCCCGACCTGCACCGCTACCTCCGCGACAACGGCCCGCTAACCCCGGTCGCCGCCTCCCTGCTCACCGCGCAGATCGCCGACGCGCTCGCCGCCAGCCACTCCGACGGCGTCGTCCACCGCGACCTCAAGCCGGCCAACGTGCTGCTCGACGAGCGCGACGGCGGCATGACCCCGATGCTCACCGACTTCGGGATCGCGCGGCTCGCGGACTCCCCGGGGCTGACCCGGACCCACGAGTTCGTCGGCACCCCCGCCTACGTGGCCCCGGAGTCCGCCGAGGGGCGCCCGCAGACCTCCGCCGTGGACATCTACGGCGCGGGCATCCTGCTGTACGAGCTGGTCACCGGCCGCCCGCCGTTCGCCGGGGGCACCGCCCTCGAAGTCCTGCACCGGCACCTCAGCGAGGAACCCCGCCGCCCCTCCACCGTCCCCGAACCGCTCTGGACGGTCATAGAGCGCTGCCTGAGCAAGGACCCGGACCGGCGGCCCAGCGCCGAGAACCTGGCCCGTGCGCTGCGCACGGTCGCCGCCGGCATCGGCGTCCACGCCAACTCGGCCCAGATCGCCGCCGCCGAAGGGGTGGGCGCCCTGCTCGCCCCGGACCCGGCGCCCACCGCCGTCCCGGAGACCCCGGGCGCCGCCGACCCGACCCAGGTGCTGCCGAGCAGCGCGGGCTCGTACGACCCGGCCGCCGCCACCAGCGTGCTGCCGCAGAGCGGCCCCGGTGGCAACCAGGGCCACGCCGATCCGACCGCCGTCCTGCCGCCCGTTCCGCCGCAGCACCCCGACGGGCAGCCGGACAGCCCGCACCCCTGGCAGTCCCAGCTCCAGGCCGCCCGCGACCGCAACGAGCAGACGCAGGTGCAGTACCTGGACCCGAGCCAGGACCCGCTGCGCCGCCGCCCCCAGCGCCAGGCGCCCCAGCAGCCTCCTCAGCGTCAGCAGCCCCAGCAGCGGCCCCCGCAGCACCCGCAGCAGCCGCTCCAGCAGCAGTACCCGGCCCCGCAACACCAGCAGCATCAGCCCCAGCGCTACCAGGCGCCCCCGCAGCCCCAGCGGCAGCAGTACGCGCCCCAGCCGCAACCACCCCAGCAGCCTCAGCAGCCCGCCGCGCGCCCGCCGCGCGAACCGCGTCCGCCGAGGCAGCGCGGCGCCAACCCGATGCGCATCCCCGGGCTCGGCTGCCTCAAGGGCTGCCTGTTCACCGTGGTGCTGCTGGTCATCGCCGGCTGGCTCATCTGGGAGCTGACCCCGCTTCAGGACTGGGTCGCCCAGGGCAAGGGGTACTGGGAAGCCATCGGTGACGCCATCGGCCAGGTCACCGACTGGATCTCCCAGATCGGTGAGGCCACCGGCGAGTCCGGCGGCGGCACGGGCGGAGCCTGACGGGGCAAACCATGTCCCTTTGTCGACTTCTCCGGGCGGATTCCGCCCGGAGAAGTGCGGTTCGGTGCCATCCCGGGCACGCAGCACCCCGAGCGCCGCGTAACTTTGTCGACCGGGGGTCCACCGCCAGCCGCTGAGGGAGCAGTCTTGGCACGCAATATCGGCAGCCGGTACACGGCCCACCAGATCCTGGGGCGCGGCAGCGCCGGCACGGTGTGGCTCGGTGAAGGGCCCGAGGGGCCGGTCGCCATCAAGCTGCTCCGTGAGGACCTCGCGTCCGACCAGGAGCTGGTCGGCCGCTTCGTACAGGAACGCACCGCCCTGCTCGGGCTCGACCACCCCAACGTGGTCGCCGTCCGGGACCTCGTGGTGGACGGCAACGACCTCGCCCTGGTCATGACCCTCGTACGCGGCACCGATCTGCGCACCCGCCTGGACCGCGAACGCCGCCTCGCACCCGAGGCCGCCGTCGCGATCGTCGCGGACGTGGCCGACGGCCTGGCCGCCGCCCACAAGGCCCAGATCGTCCACCGGGACGTCAAGCCGGAGAACATCCTGCTCGACATGGAGGGCCCCCTCGGCCCCGGCGGCGCCCACCCGGCCCTGCTCACCGACTTCGGCGTCGCCAAGCTCATCGACACCCCGCGCCGCACCAAGGCCACCAAGATCATCGGTACGCCGGACTACCTGGCCCCCGAGATCGTCGAGGGCCTCCCGCCGCGCGCCGCCGTGGACATCTACGCGCTCGCGACCGTGCTCTACGAGCTGCTCGCCGGGTTCACCCCCTTCGGAGGCGGCCACCCCGGCGCGGTCCTGCGCCGCCATGTCACCGAGACCGTCGTCCCGCTCCCCGGCATCCCCGAGGAGCTGTGGCAGCTCCTCGTCCAGTGCCTGGCCAAGGCCCCCGCCTCCCGGCTGCGCGCCTCCGAGCTGGCCGCCCGCCTCCGCGACCTGCTCCCGCTCCTGGCCGGCATCCCGCCGCTGGACGTGGACGAGCCCGGCGGCGACGAGGCGGAGCAGCAGCCGGCCGCGTACGACGAGCAGCAGTACACCCCCTCCGCGGAGGAGCCGCGCCGCCGGGGCGCGGTCCCCCTGGTGCCGGGCTCCGCCCCGGACTCCAACCGGGACACCCACACGAGCATGCGCGTCCCCGCGCCCGACGAGCTGGCCGGCGGCCCCCTCGGCACCGCCCGCGCCCCGCGCGCGCCCGGAAAGCCGCGCCCCGGCTCCGCCCGCAACAAGGCGGCGGCCGTCCGCAAGCGCCGGATCACCCTGGGCGCCGCGGCCGTCCTGCTCTGCGGGGCGGTGGCGGTCGGCGGCTGGCTGGCCGCGGGCGGCGGCGACGGGGACCCGGCGGGCCCCCAGGACAGCGAGAACTCGGCCCCGGCGACCCCGTAGGAGCCCTGCGGGGTCGCCTGCGCGGGGACAGGGCTCCCGGGGGAGGCGGAGCTTCATCCGCCATGCCGTTACGCTGGACCCGTGGCAGTCGTCGATATTTCCGAAGAGCTGAAGTCCCTCTCCTCGACCATGGGGTCGATCGAGGCCGTCCTGGACCTGGATGCGCTGAGGGCGGACATCGCCGCGCTCGAGGAGCAGGCAGCGGCGCCGTCTCTGTGGGACGACCCGGAGGCGGCCCAGAAGATCACCAGCAAGCTTTCGCACCTCCAGGCCGAGGTCCGCAAGGCCGAGGCACTGCGCGGTCGCATCGACGACCTCGGGGTCCTCTTCGAGCTGGCCGAGGACGAGGGCGACGCCGACGCGCTGGCCGAGGCCGAGGCCGAGCTGGAGTCGGTGAAGAAGGCGCTGGACGAGATGGAGGTGCGCACCCTCCTGTCCGGCGAGTACGACGCCCGCGAGGCGCTCGTCACCATCCGCGCCGAGGCCGGTGGCGTCGACGCCGCCGACTTCGCCGAGAAGCTCCAGCGCATGTACCTCCGCTGGGCCGAGCAGCACAACTACAAGACCGAGATCTACGAGACGGCGTACGCCGAAGAGGCCGGCATCAAGTCGACCACCTTCGCCGTCCAGGTCCCGTACGCCTACGGCACGCTCTCCGTCGAGCAGGGCACCCACCGCCTGGTCCGGATCTCGCCCTTCGACAACCAGGGCCGCCGTCAGACGTCCTTCGCGGGCGTCGAGGTGCTCCCCGTGGTCGAGCAGACCGACCACATCGAGATCGACGAGTCCGAGCTGCGCGTCGACGTGTACCGCTCCTCGGGCCCCGGCGGACAGGGCGTCAACACCACGGACTCCGCGGTCCGTCTGACCCACCTGCCCACCGGCATCGTCGTCTCCTGCCAGAACGAGCGCTCGCAGATCCAGAACAAGGCGTCCGCGATGAACGTCCTCCAGGCCAAGCTCCTTGAGCGCCGCCGCCAGGAGGAGCAGGCGAAGATGAACGCTCTCAAGGGCGACGGCGGCAACTCCTGGGGCAACCAGATGCGTTCGTACGTCCTCCACCCGTACCAGATGGTCAAGGACCTGCGTACGGAGTTCGAGATGGGCAACCCCGAGGCGGTCTTCAACGGCGAGATCGACGGCTTCGTCGAGGCCGGCATCCGCTGGCGCAAGCAGCGCGAGAAGTAGCCTCCCGCCGTACGAGGGTTGGGCCCGGACAGGGAACTGTCCGGGCCCTTCCGCGTTCGGCGCGCCGGGGTGAGATGGGAGGCGAGTTGAGGGGAAGCTGTGCCCGATGCGTCACAGTCGGGCTGCCGAATAGTCGTCAAGAACCCCTATAAGGGTGCGTACTGCACGGAACGGCCTTGACGGAATCCTTAACTCTGGCCAGGGTGCTGGAGCAGCATGCGTATGTCTGGGACGGGTGTGAACCGGGGGTCGGCGGGGGTGACCACGACATGACGTGGCCTTCGCCGAAAGCGATGAGCGATTCCCCGAGGGCCGCCGTGGCTCGCATATGGCTGCTCCACTGACGAGATCAGCTACTGGGGGTAGCAACAGATGACGAAGAAGACGCGCGTTCGCGTCGCGCGGATAGCCGCTGGTGCGGTTATTGCCGCAGGTGCCTCGCTGACCGCCGCGGGTGCGGCGCAGGCGGTCGGCATCGGCGTCGACACCGGCATTGCCGAGGTGTCGATCCAGACGGGCGACAACCCGGCCGGCGGTGCCGACCAGGGCGGTGCGTCCGGTGAGAGCCCCATCGGCGGCGCCGACCAGGGTGGCACGTCCGAGGGTGGCGACCAGGGCGGCACGTCCGAGGGTGGCGACCAGGGCGGTAACGCCAACGGTGGCGACCAGGGTGGCAACGCCAACGGTGGCGACCAGGGTGGCAACGCCAACGGTGGCGACCAGGGTGGCAACGCCAACGGTGGCGACCAGGGTGGCAACGCCAACGGTGGCGGAC
>NZ_JBWKCM010000015.1:46600-84982 GCF_056436485.1 Streptomyces sp. NPDC043746
ACGACCAGGGTGGCAACGCCAACGGTGGCGACCAGGGCGGTAACGCCAACGGTGGCGACCAGGGCGGTAACGCCAACGGTGGCGACCAGGGCGGTAACGCCAACGGCGGCGACCAGGGCGGTAACGCCAACGGCGGCGACCAGGGCGGTAACGCCAACGGCGGCGACCAGGGCGGCAACGCCAACGGCGGCGACCAAGGCGGCAACGGCACCTCCGGTTCCACTGGCACCACCGGCTCCGTGACCGGCGGTGGCGGCGACGCCTGCACCGTCGACTCCGGTGTCGTCGAGTGCGCCGACAACACGGACACCGACAGCGTCGGCAACCAGCCGGTCGAGCAGAGCAAGGGCAAGGAAGAGCTTGCCGAGACCGGTGCGGCCGAGACCACCTTCCTGGTCATCGGCGCCGCGACGATGATCGCCGGCGGCATCGGCTTCCGCATCCTGCCGCGTCTGGTCGGCGGCGGCCGCACGGTCGCCTAGGACCCGCTGACGACCGCGTACGGGCGCATGTGAGCCCCGTACCCGGTCCAGCGCGCACGGCACAGCGAAGGGCCCGGGAGGCTGTAGAAAGCCTCCCGGGCCCTTCTGTGCGTTCCGGCGCGCGCCGACCGTTTCGGCGGTCGTACGCAGACGTTCCGAGGCGCCCCTCGGGGCGTTGTGCGCCCCCAGGGGCGGGCAGAGGTCAGACGGTCTGGTGGGCCAGCAGCCCCAGGGCTGCGAGCAGCACGACCATCAGCGCGATCAGCATGGCCGGATTCAGCCCGGCCAGCGGGCTCTGTCCCTGCTCCTCCAGCATCTGCTGCCGCACGGCACGGCACACGCGGCAACGCCCCTCACTGACGGGGGCCGCGCAGTTCGCGCACACCAGTCGGTCATAGGTCATGCGCATTCCTCCTCCCGCGCGGCGGAGCCGCTGACTGCTCTCTCTCCGCACAACGCTCCGGGAAACGCAACCGTTCCCCCCACCACTGTGCCAGCTCCCGCCGTTTTCGGCGCGGCCCGTCGGACAAGGGAGGGTCCGACCCGATGCGTTCCGTACGGCGATCCGCCATAAATCGCCCATTGCCGGACGCCGCCTGCACGCGTGAGCCCGGTTCGCGTATGGTCACGCTCACCTACTCCCGGCCGACCGTGGTGCATCCGTGATCCGATTCGACAACGTCTCCAAGACCTACCCGAAGCAGAACCGACCGGCTCTGCGCGATGTCTCGCTGGACATCGAGAAGGGTGAGTTCGTCTTCCTGGTGGGCTCCTCCGGCTCCGGCAAGTCGACCTTCATGCGGCTCATCCTGCGCGAGGAGCGCGCCAGCACGGGCATGGTCCACGTGCTCGGCAAGGACCTCGCGCGGCTGTCCAACTGGAAGGTGCCGCAGATGCGCCGCCAGCTGGGGACGGTCTTCCAGGACTTCCGCCTGCTCCCCAACAAGACCGTCGCGCAGAACGTGGCCTTCGCCCAGGAGGTCATCGGCAAGCCGCGCGGCGAGATCCGCAAGGCCGTGCCCCAGGTGCTCGACCTCGTCGGCCTCGGCGGCAAGGAGGAGCGGATGCCCGGCGAGCTCTCCGGTGGTGAGCAGCAGCGTGTGGCGATCGCCCGGGCCTTCGTCAACCGCCCGATGCTGCTGATCGCGGACGAGCCGACCGGCAACCTCGACCCGCAGACCTCGGTCGGGATCATGAAGCTGCTGGACCGGATCAACCGGACCGGCACCACCGTGATCATGGCGACCCACGACCAGAACATCGTCGACCAGATGCGCAAGCGCGTCATCGAGCTCGAACAGGGCCGTCTCGTACGCGACCAGGCGCGCGGCGTCTACGGCTACCAGCACTGACCGAGGGGCCCGCGGGCCCCTCGCGCACTTCGAGCATCGAGTACTGAAAGGACGCCATGCGCGCCCAGTTCGTCCTGTCGGAGATCGGCGTCGGTCTCCGTCGCAACCTCACGATGACCTTCGCCGTCGTGGTCTCCGTCGCCCTCTCGCTCGCCCTGTTCGGGGGCGCGCTGCTGATGCGCGAACAGGTCAGCACGATGAAGGACTACTGGTACGACAAGGTCAACGTCTCGATCTTCCTCTGCAACAAGAACGACGCCAAGGACATGCCCAAGTGTGCGAAGGGCGCGGTCACGGCGGAGCAGAAGGCCCAGATCAAGGCCGACCTGGAGAAGATGGAGGCCGTTCAGAAGCCGGTCCACTTCGAGACCGTCGACGAGGCGTACAAGCACTACCAGGAGCAGTTCGGCGACTCCCCGATGGCGGGCAACATCACGCCCGACCAGATGCAGGAGTCGTTCCGCGTCAAGCTCAAGGACCCGCAGAAGTACAAGGTCGTCGCGACGGCCTTCGCGGGACGGGACGGGGTGCAGTCCGTCCAGGACCAGCGGTCCATCCTGGACAACCTCTTCGAGCTGATGAACGGCATGAACGTCGTCGCGATCTACGTGATGATCCTCATGCTCGTCATCGCGGTGATCCTGATCGTCAACACCGTGCGCGTCTCCGCGTTCAGCCGGAGACGTGAGACGGGCATCATGCGCCTGGTGGGCGCCTCCGGCTTCTACATCCAGGCCCCCTTCATCATGGAGGCCGCCGTCGCCGGCCTCATCGGCGGTCTGCTGGCCTGCGCGATGCTGCTCGGCGGCCGGTACTTCCTGATCGACGGCGGCCTCGCCCTCCAGGAGAAGCTGAACCTGATCAACTTCATCGGCTGGGACGCGGTCCTCACCAAGCTCCCGCTGGTGCTCGCGATCGGCCTGTTGATGCCGGCCGTCGCGGCCCTCTTCGCGCTCCGCAAGTACCTGAAGGTATGACATACGCCTCCCCGGGGCGCACGGTCGATCACCCGTGCACCCCAGGGGGCTTGTCCTAGACTCGGCGCCATGTCGGGCTGTCCGCACCGCTTCCGGCCCCGCGGCCTCTGCCGCGGGGCGGCCCTGACATTGGTCTTCGGGTGTGTCCTCGCGACGGGCGCGGCGACCGGTTCGTTGCCCCAGGGCCCCGACCCCGTACCCGAACTCCCGGCCCGTACGGTCGCCTCCCGTCACGCCCCGGTCGACCGGGCGGAGATCGAGGACGCGGCGGCGAAGGCGGAGGCGGACGGGAAGTCCGTGAAGGAGGCGGCCGGAGAGGTCGTCAGCCGGAGCGGGGACCGGTGGGGCGCGGTCTACGACGAGCGGGAGTACGAGGAGTTCGAGCAGGCCCTGGAGGGCTCGTACCTGGGTGTCGGCCTCTCCGCCCGCCGCACCGAGGGCGGGGGCGTCGCCGTCTCCCGCGTCCATCCCGGCGGGCCCGCCGACCGGGCCGGGATCCGCGAGGGTGACCTCCTCCGTACGGTCGACGGCCGCCGGGTGGACCGGCGGCCCGTCCCCGAGGTGGTCGCGTTGCTGCGCGGCGACGGTACGGGGGCCGGGGAAGGGACCCCCGTCGTCCTCGGTCTCGTACGGGACGGAGAACCCTCCACGCAGACGCTGAGACGGGCCCGGCTGACCCCCGCGGCGGTCACCGTGAGCCGCCTGGGCACCGGCCCCTCAGCCGCCTACCTCCTCAAGGTCGCCGCGTTCACCAAGGGAAGCGGCCAGGACGTCCGGGACGCGGTCCGCGAGGCCCCCGAGGACGCCGGGATACTCCTGGACCTCCGTGCCAACTCCGGAGGCCTGGTCACCGAGGCCGTCGCCGCCGCCTCCGCCTTCCTGGACGGCGGCCTGGTCGCCACCTACGACGTACGCGGCGAGGAACAGGCCCTGTACGCCGACCCCGGCGGCGACACCGAGCGGCCTGTGGTGGTCCTTGTCGACGGAGGCACGATGAGCGCCGCCGAACTGCTCACCGGCGCCCTCCAGGACCGGGGCCGCGCGGTCACCGTCGGCTCCCGCACCTTCGGCAAGGGCTCGGTGCAGATGCCCAGCGAACTGGCCGACGGCGCGGTGGCCGAGCTGACCGTCGGCCACTACCGCACTCCGGCGGGCCGCAGCGTCGAGGGCACGGGCATCACCCCCGACCTGGTGGCCCACGATCGGGCCCAGCAGCGGGCCGAGACGGTATTGAGTGGCCTCGGGGGTGGGTCGTAGTGCGAAAATGACCGCACTATGGCGAAGGAAAAAGACACCGGGCGCAAGATGATCGCGCAGAACAAGAAGGCGCGGCACGACTACACCATCCTCGACACCTACGAGTGCGGCCTCGTGCTCATGGGCACCGAGGTGAAGTCCCTGCGCATGGGGCGGGCCTCCCTGGTCGACGGGTTCGTCCAGATCGACGACCACGAGGCGTGGCTGCACAACATCCACGTCCCCGAGTACGTCCAGGGCACCTGGACCAACCACGCGGCCAAGCGCAAGCGCAAGCTGCTCCTCCACCGGGCCGAGATCGACAAGCTGGAGTCCAAGTCCTCGGAGACCGGCCACACCATCGTGCCGCTCGCCCTGTACTTCAAGGACGGCCGGGTGAAGGTCGAGATCGCGCTGGCCAAGGGCAAGAAGGAGTACGACAAGCGGCAGACCCTCCGCGAGAAGCAGGACACACGCGAGACCAACCGCGCCATCGCGGCGGCCCGCCGACGGCAGCGCAGCGCCTGATCAGCGCCTGGGGAACCCCCTGCGGGGGAATACGCTGGCATCGTCCCGCGTTGGTCACGTACGATGGGCCGTGCACCTCACCGAAGGCGCACGTTTTGAAAAATCAACATGGGGATGATCGGTTTCGACAGCGGATGTCGAAGCAGGGGAAGCGAGTCGAGGAAGCGGCAATGATCTCGTAAACCATATGTCGCAAACAATAATCGCCAATTCCAAGCGCGATTCCTCCGCCTTCGCCCTCGCTGCCTAATTAGCAGCTAGCGAAGACTCTGCGGAGTGTCAGCCCGGGGGTGATCCCGACCCGGATCCTGGCATCAGCTAGGGATCTAAACTTCTCGGCCCGGCCACGGGGCCGAGGAGGAAATCAAACAGTGGCTGGGCCTGTCGGAGGCTTGTTCGCGTGACCTCCGGGGCCGAGAAAAGCGCAGCGAACTGCACTCGGAGAAGCCCTGGTTCCGCACCGTTGGACGCGGGTTCGATTCCCGCCATCTCCACAATTCCCATGTAGGCCGCTGCCCCGTGAGTTCGCTCACGGGGCAGCGGCTTTTTTCATGCTTTCCGGCTCCGGGCGTTCACCACTCGCGCCAGTCGTCGGCCTCCATGACGAGCGACGGGTGTCCGGCGACATGCGCCAGCTCTTCGAGTACGAGGCAGATGTCCTCGCGCTCCTCCGTCTCGATGACCCGGCCCGCCGCCCGGTCGGCCGTGTTGAACCACAGCACCAGCGACTTCAGCACCTTCCGCGCGGCGGGCTTCCGGGGCTTCGGCCCCAGGTCCCGCAGCTCCCGGCAGGCCTGGTGCACCCGCCGTACGGCCGCCCGCCGGAACGCGGCCGGGGGAAACGGCGGCGACGGCGTCCACCGCTCGAACGGGGTCTCCGCCAGAAGCTGCTCCCAGGGCAGCCCCGCCAGCCGCGCCGCGTACCGCTCCTTCTCCGCCTCCGCTACACGCCGCCTCCGCTCCTCGACCGCCTCCTTCTCCCGCACAGCGCCTCCCGGTCGTGTCCTCCACCCCGCACGCGAAGACCGCCGGCCTCCCCGTGTGCGCGAACCGCCGACGCCGCAGCACCCGGTGTTCCCGTACCTCCGCCGGCGTGGGCACCCGGTCCCACACCCCGTCGAACACCGCCACGACGATCACCTCCGGCGCCCGCCCGACCACCGCGAGAGCGCCGAAGCGTCCGGTGCCGGGCGGGGAGCCGGGGTGGAGCGGCGACGTGCGGAACGCGAATATCGCGCCGGGGTCGACGTCGAGCGGGTTCCTCGGGCTTCTCTTCGCTGCGGACATCGGCTCACCCTAAGGGCCGCCCATGACAAGGGCCGGGCCCCACGGATCTGCGCTCCGTGCGGTCCGGCCCGGTCAGGGGGCGGGGCGGGTCAGCTCCCGTACGCCTGGCCCTTCACCCCGTCGGTGAAGGCGGTCCACTGGGCAGGGCCGAAGTGGAGGCGGGGGCCGTGCTGGTCCTTGCTGTCGCGGACTGCCCGGCCGCCGTCGGAGAGGGGGGCCACCTCCACGCAGTCGCCCTGCTGACCGCTGGCAGTGGCCTTGACGAACGGGCCGACGATGGTGGGGGTGGCGCTGGTCATGATGGGTTCCTCTTGTCTCGTTCGCGGCGCATCTCATCCATGATGTCGGTGATGCGCGTCAGTGAATCTGCCGGGCTCAGCGCGCTGGCCCGGAGGTTGTCGAACGCGTCGGTGTGCGCGTCGAGTTGTCCGGGCCGGTCCATGAACAGCGTCCCGGTCAGGTTCTCCACGCACGCGATGCTGGGGTCCGTGGGGAAGTCGAAGAGCACGAAGGAGCTTTGTACGCCCGCGTGCGCACCCGCCTCGAACGGCAGCACCTGCAGCGTGATGTTGCTCCGCTCTGTGAGGCGAACGAGGTGGTTGAGCTGGTCCAGCATCACCGCATAGCCGCCCACCACCTGGCGCAGCGTGCCCTCGGTCATGATGGCCCAGATCTTCGGCGGCTTGTCGCGGTCCAGGATCGACTGGCGTTCCATCCGCACGGTGATCAGCGAATCCACATGGCCGGGCGGCAGCACCGCCGGACCCGCCGTGATGACGTGGCGCGTGTAGTCCGGCGTCTGCATCAGGCCCGGCACGATCAGGCCTTGAAACGTACGGATCCCGTCCGCCGAACCCTCCAGCGCGATGAAGTCCCGGTACTCGCGCGGCAGCGCGTCCTCGTAAGCGATCCACCAGCCACGGGACTTGGCGTCCTTCGCCGCCTCCACGAACGCGGTGATCTGCTTCTCGTCGGTGACGTTGTAGAGCGCGAGCAGGGCCTTCAAGTCGGTGCGGGAGACGCGGACGTCGCCGCTCTCTATCCGGCTCATCTTCGACTGGGAGAAGCCGAGTTCGGTGCCGACCGCCTCAGCCGTCAGGTTGGCCTTGCGGCGCAGTTGCCGCAGGTCCGAACCGAGTCGGCGGCTCCTGATCGTCTGGCCCATCACGCTCCTCGAATGTGTCGTGGACAGTCTGCCCGCTGCTCCGGCGGGAGCGCCAGCAAGTAGATATGCATACATGCGAAAGGGTAGTTGCAGGGTGGGAGTATGCAGCGCTACGGTGTTCCCGTCGGTCACGCAACGTCATTCCATGATGGCGAAGCGTGGCAACGCCCGTGGTGTGGTCGGTGATTTCGCCGGTCCGCGCCACATGCCGAGAGGTGAACTCTGGTGGACAGCGAAGAGCCGACCTTTACCTTTCCCGCCGCCGAGGGGTCCGTCCGGGCGGCCAGAAAATCCGTGCGAGGGGTGATGGAGGGCTGGGGGATCGGCGGCGAGCTGTCGGAGACCGCCGAGCTTCTCGTCAGCGAACTCGTCACCAACGCCGTGCTGCACGCCGCGGGCAGCCCCTCCTGCCGCGTGACGTGCACGCGGACCGCAAGTGCCTTCACCGTCGCCGTCATTGACCACGGAGGTGGTCTCCCGGCGGTACGGGACGCGGGGCCGGGGGCCACCTCGGGGCGGGGGCTGCTCCTGGTGGAGAGCCTTGCCGACGACTGGGGCGTACGCGTCCTGCCCCGCGGCAAGGCCACGTACTTCGTCCTCTCCGTGCCGCCGCCACCGGACGGTGTTCCGTCGGCCGGAGGCCCCCGCGCTCTGGAGGAGCCGCGTGACAGACAGGTCCGAGCCGACGCCGGGCACCACCCCGGGGCTCCGGGTGCCGCTGGTACGGGGCGAGCCGGCGGCGTACGTCCTGCTCTTCGGCCCGCACGGGGAGCGGCGCGAGGCCCTGACCACCGCACAGCTCATGTCGCTCGTCGTGGACGCCGCCGGAGAGCTGGGGTTCGTGCTCTCGGCGCCCCCGCGCGACTCATGAGCCGTCAGTTCACCTGCTCCGCAATCCGCTTAGCCGCGACGAAAGGCTGATCCCCCATGTACTACCAGCGACCCGCCCAGGATGCCGCGCTCGTCGAGGGCAACCTCGCCGCCAAGGACCTCGCCGAGGCGCTCGCACAGGCCGGCTTCTCCCTGCCCTCCCTCTACGGCGACTTCCCCACCCTCACCGACGGGGCCCTGGTCCACCTCGGCGGCGCCTCCGCCGAGGTCGTCCGCGAGCTGGCCGCCTGGATCCGCGAACGCGTCTGAGGCGCCCCCCTCTGAGTCAACCCCGGTCCGTGCCCCGTCGCCGCCACCCGTACGCCCCCGCCGCCGCGATGACCAGGGCGAGGGCCGCGGCCCCTGTCGGGGCCGCGTAGCCGGAGACCGTACCGGCGTGCTCCACCAGCCAGCCGCCCGTCGCCGCGCCCGCCGCCACCCCGCCCAGCAGGGCGGTCACCGAGAGCGTCATGCCCTCGTTCAACTGGCCGGGGGGCGTGGAGCGTTGGACGAGCGTCATGCCCGTGACCATGGTGGGCGCCGTCGCCGCGCCCGCCAGCAGCAGGCAGAGCGCCAGGACGGGCAGCGAGGCCGTGGAGGCGGCGGCCAGCAGGGGCAGGGACATCAGGGCGGTCATGGCGGTCAGGCAGAGCAGCAGCCTGCGGTGCACGTTCCGGGCCGGGCGCAGGGAGCCGTAGAGGAGCCCCGCCGCGCAGGAGCCCGCGGCCTGGAGCGCCAGGATCGCGCCCCCGGCATGGGCGATGGAGACGACCTCCAGCGCCCCGAACACCGCCCCCGTCGCCAGGAAGACCGCCAGCAGTGCGGGCATCCCCGGGGTGCGGAGAGGTGAAGTGGTCTTACGTGTACGGGGGTTGGGCGGCGGTTCCGTCGCGCGCTGGGCCGCGAAGATCAGCACCCCGGTCATCAGCAGGAACGCCCCCACCAGCGTCCCCGCCTCCGGGAACAGTGCCCCGCAGAGCGTCGCCGCGAGGACCGGGCCCAGCATGAAGCACAGCTCGTCCGCCGCCTGTTCGAAGGAGTTCGCGGTGTGCAGGGCCGCCGGGTCGCCCCGGTGGAGGTGGGCCCAGCGGGCCCGGGACATCCCGCCGGTGTTGGGCGTGGTCGCGGTGGCGGCGTACGCCGCGAAGAGCGTCCAGGCCGGGGCCCCGTACCGTACGCAGAGCACCAGCGCGAGCGAGCCCAGTACGGCGAGCGCGGTCGCGGGCACGGCGATCCTGGCCTGGCCGTGGCGGTCCACCAGCCGGGCCGTGAAGGGCGCGA
This sequence comes from Streptomyces sp. NPDC043746, assembly GCF_056436485.1. Classification (NCBI taxonomy): domain Bacteria; kingdom Bacillati; phylum Actinomycetota; class Actinomycetes; order Kitasatosporales; family Streptomycetaceae; genus Streptomyces; species Streptomyces sp. NPDC043746. Next base: position 55,779 of record NZ_JBWKCM010000015.1, read on the forward strand.
CGACCGCCGTGGCCGCGAGGCCGGTCGCGGTGACGGCCCCGGCGAGCGCGTACGAGCCCCGGGACCCGGCGATCATGATCACCGCGCTGACGCTGAGCATCCCCATCGGGAGCCGGGCGATCAGGTTGCCCGCCGTGAAGGCGCGCGCGCCGGGGGTGGCGAGCAGGCGGAGGTAGGGGTTCGTGGGGGCTGGGCGACGGCGTACCGGGCGGTCCCGAACCCGTAGGGCCTTCTCCGGCGATGTGCGCGGGGCCGCCACCAGCTGGCCCCCGACCACCGTCAGCAGCGCGTTGGAGGTCGTACGGGCAGGGGGAGCGGGGGCGGGGGATTTCGGCATGGGACCAGGCTCGCCGCGACCAGGCACCCCCGTCCAACACCTTCTCCTCCACCATTCACGCACCCCTGTTGTGAATCGCCTGCCGCGTTGTAGATTCGCCGCATGCCCGCCCCCGACACCGACCCCCGGCTCCTCCGTGCCTTCCTCACCGTCGCCGAGGAGCTGCACTTCACCCGCGCCGCCGCCCGCCTCTTCGTCGCCCAGCAGGCGCTGAGCCGGGACATCCGGCGGCTGGAGCGCGACCTGGGCGTGGAGCTGTTCGTGCGCACCACCCGGCAGGTCGCGCTCACCCCCGACGGCGAGCGGCTGCTGCCGTACGCGCGCCGGGTGCTCGACGCGTACGCCGAACTCGCCGGGGCCTTCGGCGGCGGGTCCGCCCGGCCGCTGCTGGTCGATCTGAACACGGACGGGATGACCGCCGCCCGGGTGCTGGCGCGGGCCCGGGAGATCGCCCCGGAGTGCGAGCTGATGGCCCGGTTCGAGTCCGGGCTCACCTGGGCCGCCTCCGAGATCCTGGCCGGGCGGCTGGACGTCTCCTTCGGCCGGGCCGCCGGACTCGCCCCCGCGGTGCGGGCCGGACTCTCCGTGCAGCCGGTGCGGTACGAGCCGATGGCCCTGATGCTGCCCGCCGCTCACCCCCTCGCCGGACGCGCGGCCATCCCTCTGCCCGAGCTGTCCGGGACGACCGTCTACGCGGGGGCGGGCAACGAGCGGACCCGGGAGTGGACGGAGCTGGCGGCGCTGCTCTTCGCCGAGTGGGGGATCGAGCTGGCGCCGCCCGTTCCGCTCGCCGTGGGCGTGGCCGAATTCCAGCGGGTCATGGCGAAGGGCGGACACCCCGTTCTGGCGGTGACGGAGTTCCCGCCGCTGCCGGGGACCGTGCTGCGCCCGCTCGTCGATCCCGTTCCGCTCTCGCCCCTGACGATGGTCTGGCGCAAGGGCCTGCGGCACCCCGGCCTGGATGCCCTCCGTACCGCTGCCGACCGGTTGGGCAAGGGGGAAGGGTGGCTGGAGCGGCCTTCCGGATCCTGGCTGCCCGAGGGGGACGTGTCACTGATGTGCGACCTTCCCCGGTGAACTCCGGGGCGCGGTCCGCGGACCGGCCCGCACGGCCCGACCGTGGCCGGACGACCACCCGTAGGGGCTCATCTCACCGGGCCGCCCCCGGCCCGGTGAGAGCAAGGTTGCCCACCGGTCACCTCACGGCACTCCACCGAAACGCGCGCTCCCTAGCGTCGGGACTCCACCCCGCAGCGACGGGGACACCACCCCGACCCCCTGTGGAGGCGCGTGATGGCAGGCCGTTGGATCGAGACCTGGGAGCCGGAGGACGAGACGTTCTGGCGGGAGAAGGGGGAGCGCGTCGCCCGCCGCAACCTCTGGTTCTCCGTGCTCTCCGAGCACATCGGATTCTCCGTCTGGACCCTGTGGTCGGTGATGGTCCTCTTCATGGGACCGGAATACGGCATCGACGCCGCCGGAAAGTTCTTCCTGATCTCCACCGCCACCCTGGTCGGGGCGCTGGTCCGCATCCCGTACACCTTCGCCGTCGCCCGGTTCGGCGGCCGCAACTGGACGGTGATCACCGCCCTCGGACTGCTCGCCCCGACGCTCGCCGCCTTCTGGGTGATGGAGCCGGGCACCTCGTACGGCACGTTCGTGCTGGTCGCCGCGCTCACCGGGATCGGCGGCGGCAACTTCGCCTCCTCCATGACCAACATCAACGCGTTCTTCCCGCTCCGCGAGAAGGGCTGGGCGCTCGGCCTCAACGCGGGCGGCGGCAACATCGGCGTCCCGGTCGTCCAGTTGATCGGCCTCCTCGTCATCGGCACGCTCGGCGCCGCCCACCCCCGGGTCGTGCTCGGCGTCTACATCCCGCTCATCGTCGTGGCCTCCGTCTGCGCCGCCCTGTACATGGACAACCTCCGGCCCGTGCGCAACGACACCGGGGCCGCCCTGGAGGCCGTCCGCTCCCCGCACACCTGGATCGTCTCCACGCTGTACGTCGGCACCTTCGGCTCGTTCATCGGCTACAGCTTCGCCTTCGGCCTGGTCCTCCAGACCCAGTTCGGGCGCACCCCGCTCCAGGCCGCCTCGCTCACCTTCCTGGGCCCGCTGCTCGGCTCCCTGATCCGCCCCTTCGGCGGGCGACTGGCCGACCGGCACGGCGGGGCCCGGATCACCCTGGCCGCCTTCGCCGCGATGGGCGGCGCCACCGTGATCGTCATCTACGCCTCCGCCACCGCCTCCCTCCCCGTCTTCCTCGTCGGCTTCACCGCCCTGTTCGTCCTGAGCGGGCTGGCCAACGGGTCGACGTACAAGATGATCCCGGGCATCTTCCACGCCCAGGCGATCGAGCAGGGGCTCGACGGCGAGGCGGCCGCGGCCCAGGGACGGCGGCTCTCCGGGGCGGCCATGGGGTTCATCGGGGCCGTCGGCGCGCTCGGCGGGCTGGCCATCAACCTCGCCTTCCGCCAGTCCTTCCAGACCACCGGCACCGGCACCGCGGCCTTCTGGTCCTTCCTCGCCTTCTACGCCGTCTGCTCCGCGCTCACCTGGGTGGTATACCTTCGCCGCCCCGCGCCCGTAGCCGCGAAACCGCAGGTCGGTTACGCGGAGGTGTAGGGGAGGCGCGGCCCCGGCGACCTGTGACGTAACGGCCGGGAAATACGGGAGAACCGAGCCTGTCACGCATGGTTGGCAGGCTCGGGCCTCCGCGCACCACGCAACCCGCGCACCGCGCACGAGTCAGCAGGACCCACGATCGGGCACCGACCCCACCAGGACCACGATCGCCGCACCAGCCAGCAGGACCACGAGAGCCGGGACACGCCATGCAGGACGACGACACCACGCACGGCCCTCTCGCGGGCTTCACGGTCGGAGTGACCGCCGCCCGCCGCGCCGAGGAGCTGGCCACCCTCCTCAAGCGGCGCGGTGCCGCCGTCCAGCACGCCCCCGCCCTGCGGATCGTTCCGCTCGCCGACGACAGCGAACTCCTCGACGCGACCAAGGAACTGATCGACCACGCCCCGGACGTGGTGGTCGCCACCACCGCCATCGGCTTCCGGGGCTGGGTGGAGGCCGCCGACGGCTGGGGCATCGGCGACGCGCTCCTGGAGCGGCTGCGCGGCGTCGAACTCCTCGCCCGCGGCCCCAAGGTCAAGGGCTCCGTCCGGGCCGCCGGGCTGACCGAGGCCTGGTCACCCGGGTCCGAATCCCTGGCCGAGGTCCTCGACCGGCTCCTGGCCGAGGGCGTCGCGGGCCGCCGGATCGCCGTCCAGCTGCACGGCGAACCGCTCCCCGGCTTCATCGAGTCCCTCCAGGCGGCCGGTGCCGAGATCGTCGGAGTCCCCGTCTACCGCTGGATGCCGCCGCAGGACATCGCCCCGCTCGACCGGCTGCTCGGCGCCACCGCCGCCCGCGCCCTGGACGCCGTCACCTTCACCAGCGCCCCCGCCGCCGCCTCGTTCCTGGGCCGGGCGGAGGAGCGCGGGCTGCTCCCGGAGGTCCTGGGGGCGCTGCGCGACGATGTGCTGGCCGCCTGCGTCGGACCGGTCACCGCCCTCCCGCTCCAGGCCCACGCCATCCCCACCGTCCAGCCCGAGCGCTTCCGCCTGGGCCCCCTCGTCCAGCTCGTCTGCGCCCAACTCCCCACCCGGGCCCGGGTCCTGCCCATCGCCGGCCACCGCGTCGAGATCCGCGGCCACGCGGTGCTGGTCGACGACGAGCTGCGCGTGGTGCCGCCCGCGGGCATGGCTCTCCTGCGCACCCTGGCCCGCCGCCCCGGCTGGGTGGTGACCCGCGCCGACCTGCTGCGGGCCCTGCCCGGCAGCGGCTCCGACGAGCACGCGGTGGAGACGGCGATGGCCCGGCTCCGCACGGCACTCGGGGCGCCGAAGCTGATCCAGACCGTCGTGAAACGCGGCTACCGGCTGTCGCTGGACCCGGCGGGGGACGCCTCGGGCGGGCTCTGAGCAGCACCGCTCACGTGGGGTGCCGGTGCCGATCCCTGTGCCGATGGCGCCTTCCGTACGTGCAGATGGCCCTCGAGCGGGAACTCCGGCGGCAGCGCGCTCAGCAGTTCCGCGAACGCGTAACCGGACTTCTCCGCCACCCGGCAGGACGCCACGTTGTCCACCTGGTGCAGCAGCTCCAGCCGGACCAGCCCCTCGTCGGCGAAGCCCGCGAACGCCCAGGCGGAGAGCGCCTCCAGGGCCCGGGGCGCCACCCCCCGCCCCCGCGCCCACGCCGCCGTCCAGTACCCGACCTCGGCCCGCCCGGTACCCGGCTCGGGCTGCTTCAGCGCCAGGTTGCCGACCAGCTCGCCGCCCCGGCCCGGGTCCGTCACGGCGAAGCTGAACCGGGTCCCCGACTCCCGGCCCTCGCGCTGCGACTGAAGCCAGCGGGCGGCCTCGTCGGGCGTGGAAACGGGCAGCCGCACCCACTTCCGCATGACCGGGTCGTCGTACGCCTTCAGCAGCGCCGGCACGTCCTCCTCGCGCCAGGGCCGCAGCAGCAGCCCGCCGGCCGCGAGGGTGAGGTCCGCTCCGGTGGTCGTGGTCGTGGTCGCCGTGTCCGCCGTGGCCGTTCCCCCGTGATCGCTCATGGACGTCACGGTAGCGGGGGTGACGGGCGGGGGCGGGCGGGGCACTCTGGAGGGTGGCATCCGACCGTTGACCCCGAGGCGGTGACAGGCGTATGGCGGCGGGCAGGGGCGCGCACGTGTGGCGGTTCGACTCCGGCCGGATCTGCCTCGACCTGGTGGCCACCGGGCCCGCGGGCGGGACGCCTCGCGCCCGGGAGCAGCTCGAAGGGCCGGCCCGGCTCGCCGACTGGCTGACCGCCGCCCGGCTCGTCCCGCCGGGCACCGCGCTGACCGCTCTGGACGCCACCTGGCTGACCCGCTTCAGGGAGGTGAGGGCGGACGTGGAGCGGCTGATGGCAGCTCAACTGGCGTCGCGGGACCCGGCAGTAGGCCCGGCCATCGTCCAACTCGCCCAGCCTAACGACGGGAACGCCCTGGAGCGGGTCAACTCCCTTGCCGCGCACGCCCCGCCGGGGCCGCGTGCGGTGCGGGGCGAGGGCGGGGCGCTGGTACGGGCCCTGAGCGCCGAACCCGACTGTGCGGGGCTCCTCGCGGTCGTGGCCCGGGACGCGGTGGACCTGCTCACCGACCCGGTGGCGCGGGCCGCCCTGCGCCGCTGCGCGGGCGGCGCCTGCCACCGGCTCTACCTGGACACCTCGCGCGGGGGTCGGCGCCGCTGGTGCTCCGGCGAGGTCTGCGGCAACCGGGAACGGGTCGCCCGGCACCGCCGCCGTACGGCCGCAGGGGATGCCGGGCCGACGGCCGGTGGCGCCCCGTCGGACCACTCGGTGGAAGAAATACGACCCCGAGTTGAATGATCCCGCGCCCGCCTCCGTATCCCTGCCCGAAGGACTCCATCCAGGGTCTCGACCAGGAGGTTTCGGGTGCGCAAGGATGCGGCCGTGGCCGATGACCGTCCGCACAGGGCTCGACATCGTGGTGAGCCGCCCACGCCCCCGGCCGGGATACCCGACGAGGAGCTGATGCGGGCGCTCTACCGCGAACACGCCGGGCCGCTGCTCGCGTACGTCCTCCGGCTGGTGGCGGGCGACCGCCAGCGGGCCGAGGACGTCGTGCAGGAGACGCTCATCCGTGCCTGGAAGAACGCCGACCGGCTCAACCGGGCCACCGGCTCCGTCCGCCCCTGGCTGGTGACGGTCGCCCGGCGCATCGTCATCGACGGCCACCGCAGTCGGCAGGCCCGGCCGCGCGAGGTCGATCCGTCGCCGCTGGAGGTCATTCCCGCGGAGGACGAGATCGACAAGGCGCTGTGGCTGATGACGCTGTCGGACGCGCTCGACGATTTGACGCCCGCGCACCGGGAAGCATTGGTCGAGACCTACTTCAGGGGACGTACGGTGAACGAGGCGGCCGAGGTGCTCGGCATTCCCAGCGGCACCGTGCGGTCCAGGGTCTTCTACGCACTCCGTTCGATGAAGCTCGCACTCGAAGAGAGGGGGATCAGGGCATGAGCGACCAGCAGTGGCAGCCGTTCGGGCCCCGGCCTCCCGGACCCCGTAGGCCCACCGGTCCCTCGAACTCCCCCTACCCCACGGGTTCCGGCCGTCCCTCGCACCCCTCGCACTCATCGAACCCCTCGGGTTCCTCGGGTTCCGCTGGTTCCTCCCACTCCGCGGGCTCCCAGAATCCCCCGTATCCCGCGGGCCCTGCACACCCCTCAGGGCCCGCGTACCTCTCCGTCCCCGGGCACCCCGGCGGCCCCGGGCACCCCGGTGGCTTCTCCGGCCCCTCCGGCCCTGGGCCGTCGCTGGGAGGGGGGCCCGAAGGGTCCGAGCACGACGCGGCCGCCGCCTATGTCCTGGGCATCCTGGACGACGCCCAGGCGAGCGCCTTCGAGGCCCACCTCGCCGGGTGCGCCCGGTGCTCGGCGCATCTCGACGAGTTCGCCGGGCTGGAGCCCATGCTCGCGATGCTGGCCGAGGCACCGGCCGCCGTGCCCGGGGCCCGTCCCGTACCGCAGGTTCCCGAGCCGCCCGCGCCCAAGGTGCTCGGCGGGCTGATGGACGAGGTCGCGCACCGGCGGCACCGCCGTACGAAGCGCAGCCGGTACCTGGTCGCCGCTGCCGCCGCGCTGATCATCGGGGGCCCGGTCGCCGCCGTGGCCGTCACCGGAGGGGACGAGAGCGGCGGGCGCTCCGTCGCCGGCGGGGAGCCGCACCCCACCGGGCCCGCCGAGGGCTCCTTCTTCGAGCACATCACGGAGAAGGTGTCCGGGACCGACCCCACCACCCGGGTCGCCGCGACGGTCGGCATGGAGAAGAAGGCGTGGGGCACGCAGACGGTCCTGGAGCTGAAGAACGTCAAGGGGCCGCAGAAGTGCACCCTCGTCGCCGTCTCCAAGACCGGTGAGGAGGAGGTCGTCACCTCCTGGTCCGTCCCGAAATGGGGGTACGGCATCGAGAGCTCCGCGCACGAGTCGGCCAGGGCCCCGCTGTATGTGCACGGCGGCGCCGCGATGTCCCGCGAGGACATCGCCCGGTTCGAGGTGCGCACCTTCGACGGGGAGCGGCTGGTGGAGATCGGCGCCTGAGCGGACCGCTCCGGTCCGCTCAGAGCCGGGGCGTCCCGGGAAAGCGCCCTTCCGACGCGCAATCGCAACACTCGCGGCGTGGACGGCAGGTGCGCGCGGGCCCCCCTTCGCATAGGGTTGACGGCTGCCCAATGCACGTCAGAAGGGGGCCTCGGTGGCCGCGCAGGATGCCGCTGTCGATTCGTTGCGGGACCGGGAGATCGGTGTCGAGCAGGAACATCTGGACCGGGTTTACCACCGCCTCGAAGAGAAGATCGACGAGGCGGAATTCCTCATGCACGACGCCGTCAAACGCGGGCAGGTCGGCACGCCCGGCGCCCTCGCGGAGCGGGACGCCCAGGTCTTCCGGGCGGGCGTCCACCTCAACCGGCTCAACAGCGAGTTCGAGGACTTCCTCTTCGGCCGGATCGACCTGCTCCTCGGCAAGGACGGTGAGCGCGGGCCGGACGGCGCGTACACCTCCGTCGAGCCGGCCGACGACGCCGTACGCGAGGACGCCACCGCCGACATCGCGGAGACGCTCCACATCGGCCGGATCGGCGTCCTGGACGCCGACTACGCGCCGCTGGTGATCGACTGGCGGGCCCCGGCCGCCGCCCCGTTCTACCGCTCCACGCCCAAGGACCCGGGCCGGGTCGTACGGCGCCGGGTCATCCGCTCCAAGGGGCGCAGGGTCCTCGGGGTCGAGGACGACCTGATGCGCCCGGAGCTGACGGCGTATCTGGGCGGCGAGAAGCTGCCGGTGATCGGTGACGGGGCCCTGATGGCAGCCCTCGGCCAGGCCCGCAGCCACACCATGCGGGACATCGTCGCCTCCATCCAGGCCGAACAGGACCTGGTCATCCGGGCCCCCGCCGCCTCGGTCACCGAGGTGACCGGCGGCCCCGGCACCGGCAAGACGGCGGTGGCCCTGCACCGGGCCGCGTACCTGCTCTACCAGGACCGGCGGCGGTACGCGGGCGGCATCCTGATCGTCTCGCCCACCCCGCTCCTGGTCGCGTACACCGAAGGGGTGCTGCCCTCGCTGGGGGAGGAGGGCCAGGTCGCGATCCGCGCGATCGGCTCGCTCGCCGAGGAGGCGTCAGGGCCGGAGGGCGCGTACGGAAGGGGCGGCCCGAAGGGCCCCGACGAGGGGCGGTGGTCGGGTGACGGGGGGGCTTACGACGAACCGGCCATCGCCCGGATCAAGGGCTCCTCCCGGATGCTCCCGGTGCTGCGCAAGGCGGCCCGGGGCGCGCTGGAGGTGCCGCGCCCGGTGGACGAGGGCGGTCAGCTCGCCTTCGGGGACGAGCCCGCCCGGGCCGCCGCCCCGGCCACCCCCACCCGGCTGCGGGTCGTCGCCTTCGGAGCCCGTATCGAGCTGGAGGCCGACGAGCTCCGCCGCATCCGGCACAACGTGCTCGGCGGCACCGCCCCCGTCAACCTGCTGCGCCCGCGCGCCCGCAAGCTGCTGCTCGACGCCCTGTGGAGCAAGTCGTCGGGGCGCGGGCGCTACACCGACCCGCAGCTGGTGGCGGAGTTGCGGTCCTCCTTCGACGAGGACGTCTCCACCGAGACCCCGTTCCTGGAGTTCCTGGACGCCTGGTGGCCCGAGCTGACCCCGCGCCGGGTGCTGGCCGCGATGGCCGACGAGAAGCGGCTGGCCCGCTGGTCCCGGCGCGTCCTCAACCAGGGCGAGGCACGCCGGCTGGCCCGCTCCCTGAAGCGGCTGGACCCGGCGGACGGCAGCGGTCCCCTCTCCGTCCACGATGTGGCCCTCCTGGACGAGCTCCAGGCGCTGCTGGGCACCCCGGCCCGGCCGAAGCGCAAGCGGGAGATGGACCCGCTGGACCAGCTCTCCGGCCTTGAGGAGCTGATGCCGCAGCGCGAGGAGACCCAGTGGGAGCGGGCCGAGCGGCTGGCGGCGGAGCGCACGGAGTACGCGCACGTCATCGTCGACGAGGCTCAGGACCTGACGCCGATGCAGTGGCGGATGGTGGGCCGCCGGGGCCGCCACGCGACCTGGACGATCGTCGGCGACCCGGCCCAGTCCTCCTGGTCCGACCCGGACGAGGCGGCCGCCGCCCGGGACGAGGCGCTCGGCTCCCGGCCGCGCCGCCGCTTCACCCTCACCGTCAACTACCGCAACCCGGCCGAGATCGCGGAGCTGGCCGCGAAGGTGCTGGCGCTCGCCATGCCCGGCATGGAGTCCCCGTCGGCGGTCCGCTCGACCGGGGTGGTGCCGCGGTTCGAGCCCGTACGGGACGGGGACCTGGCCGCCACGGTCCGCGCGGAGGCGCGCCGGCTGCTGGCGGAGGTGGACGGCACGGTGGGCGTGGTCGTGGCGATGGACCGGCGCGCCGAGGCCCGCGAGTGGCTGGCGGAGCTGGGCGAGCGGGTGGTGGCGCTGGGCAGCCTGGAGGCGAAGGGCCTGGAGTACGACGCCACGGTGGTCGTCTCGCCTGCCGAGATCGCGGACGAGTCCCCGGCGGGGCTGCGGGTGCTGTACGTGGCGCTGACCCGGGCCACGCAGCAGCTCACGGTGGTGTCGGGGGAGCGGGACATGCCGGACGAGGGCGGGGTGCCGGACCTGCTGCGGGACTGACCGGCCGGGTCGGATGCGGGCGCTGCCGGTCCGGGGGAGCGGTCCTGCCGGGTCGGAGTGCGGGTGCCGGCGGGTCGGGGGAGCGGTCCTGCCGGGTCGGGGGAGCGGGTGCCTCGGGCCGGGGGGCTGAGTGCTTCGCGTCAACACGGTGCACGGGGAATCACTTCTCCGGGGTCTTTGTTACCGTGGTACTGGCACCGGCTCGATCCAAGCCCCCGGGCCCAACCTTCGTCGCTTCGAGCGACCACTTGCCGCGAGGCGAGCATGGCGGGCCGGTGCCACTCAACGTGAAGGCCAGACCCGCGCCACCTGTCGGTGGCGCGGGTCTGTTGTCGTTTCAGGGCCCGGTCGAGGCGCTCGGGAGGCGGTTGGGGGTTCCGCCGAACGGGTGAATTCTCGTATGGTGGAAAATGCTTTCCGAAGGGTGGCAGTCATTAACGGCTACCAGTCGGTAGGTGCGACGATCGGGAAGCGTGACCGGAACGAGGGTTCCGGATGCGAAGCAATGAAGCTTGAGGAAAGCGAAGGACTCGGCCATGGCAACGGCGCCCAGCGTCTCGTACTCGATGACGGTCAGGCTGGAGGTGCCCGCGAGTGGCACCGCGGTCTCCCAGCTCACCACGGCCGTGGAGTCGTCGGGAGGGTCGGTCACCGGCCTCGACGTGACCGCGTCCGGCCACGAGAAGCTGCGGATCGACGTCACGATCGCGGCCACGTCCACCTCGCACGCGGACGAGATCGTCGAGGGGCTGCGCGACATCGAGGGGGTCGTGCTGGGCAAGGTCTCCGACCGTACGTTCCTCATGCATCTCGGCGGCAAGATCGAGATGGCGTCCAAGCACCCCATCCGCAACCGTGACGACCTCTCGATGATCTACACCCCCGGCGTCGCCCGGGTCTGCATGGCCATCGCCGAGAACCCCGAGGACGCCCGCCGCCTCACCATCAAGCGCAACTCCGTCGCAGTCGTGACGGACGGCTCCGCGGTGCTCGGCCTCGGCAACATCGGGCCGATGGCCTCGCTGCCCGTCATGGAGGGCAAGGCGGCCCTCTTCAAGCGCTTCGCGGGCATCGACGCCTGGCCCATCTGCCTGGACACCCAGGACACCGACGCCATCGTCGAGATCGTCAAGGCGATCGCCCCCGGCTTCGCGGGCATCAACCTGGAGGACATCTCCGCCCCCCGCTGCTTCGAGATCGAGGCCCGGCTCCGCGAGGCCCTGGACATCCCCGTCTTCCACGACGACCAGCACGGCACCGCCATCGTCGTGCTCGCCGCCCTGACCAACGCCCTGCGCGTGGTGGGCAAGAACATCGGGGACGTACGGGTCGTCATGTCCGGTGCCGGCGCCGCCGGTACGGCCATCCTGAAGCTGCTGATCGCCGCGGGTGTCAAGCACGCCGTGGTGGCCGACATCCATGGCGTCGTGCACGCCGGGCGCGAGGACCTGGTCGCCGCCGACCCGGACTCGCCGCTGCGCTGGATCGCGGACAACACCAACCCCGAGGGCGTCACCGGCACCCTCAAGCAGGCCGTGGTCGGCGCCGACGTCTTCATCGGCGTGTCCGCCCCCAACGTCCTGAACGGGGACGACGTCGCGGCGATGGCAAAGGGCGCGATCGTGTTCGCGCTGGCGAACCCCGACCCCGAGGTCGACCCGGCGGTCGCCCGCGAGACCGCCGCCGTCGTCGCCACCGGCCGCTCCGACTTCCCCAACCAGATCAACAACGTGCTGGTCTTCCCGGGTGTCTTCCGCGGTCTGCTGGACGCTCAGTCCCGCACCGTCAACACGGAGATGATGCTCGCCGCCGCCGGAGCCCTCGCCGACGTGGTCGCGGAGGACGAGGTCAACGCGAACTACATCATCCCCTCCGTGTTCAACGACAAGGTGGCCGGTGCGGTCGCCGGAGCCGTCCGGGCGGCCGCCAAGGCCGCCGCGGGCACCGGAGCGGCCCCCGCGTCCGCCGGCTAGACCACGCGGTTTCGCCGGGCCTCCCAGGGGTACGCGCGGGACACCCCGGGCCGCACCCGCCCGTGCCGTACGGCGCGTCGCGGGTCGCGGCGCCCCAAACGCCCCTTTAGGGTGGGCGGGCAGCGGGCCCCGTGGGGCCCGGCATCCGCTGCGGACCGCTAAGGGAAGCCGACGGAACGTCACCACGAGCAGACAGTGGCGCTTTTCGTTGACCCTGAAGGGTTCCGGATTGGCTTTCCCGCCGCAGGTGGGGGCAGGATGCGTAATCGGGCGCGAGGGTCTGACATCAGACCCGGGTCCGGGGACTGTCAGAGGGCCCTGGCAGCATCGGCTTCGATCTCACGCCTCACAGGCAAGAAGAACACGGGAGTAACAACATGAACCGCAGTGAGCTGGTGGCCGCCCTGGCCGACCGTGCCGAGGTGACCCGCAAGGACGCCGACGCCGTGCTGGCCGCGCTCGCCGAGACCGTCGGTGAGATCGTCGCCAAGGGCGACGAGAAGGTCACCATCCCCGGCTTCCTGACCTTCGAGCGCACCCACCGTGCCGCTCGCACCGCGCGCAACCCGCAGACCGGCGACCCGATCAACATCCCCGCCGGCTACAGCGTGAAGGTCTCCGCGGGCTCGAAGCTCAAGGAAGCCGCCAAGGGCAAGTAACCCCCCCAAGGCGCACGTAAGGGCGGCCACTCCCCACCGGGAGTGGCCGCCCTCGCGCATGCCGGGGGCACATGCGGCCGCTCGTGCCCCGCACGCGGTGCGGGCCGCCGGGGGTGCCGCCCGGGTGCCACCGGCGTACGGGAGGGACGCTCGCGGGCCGTAGCGGGCCGCCTCGGGCGGTTGCGGGCCCCGGGAGAGCCGGGGGCGGAAAGGACCGGTGCCCCGGCCCCCTCCAGGAGGGGGCCGGGGCACCGGGTACGCAGTGCTGTGTGCGGCAGCACTGTGCGGGGGTCAGACCAGCGAACCGCCCGGCAGTTCCACCTTCGCGCCGAGCTTCTCCAGCTTCTCCATGAAGTTCTCGTAACCGCGGTTGATCAGGTCGATGCCGTGCACCCGGGAGGTCCCCTGGGCCGCCAGCGCCGCGATCAGGTACGAGAAGCCGCCGCGCAGGTCGGGGATGACCAGATCGGCGCCCTGGAGCTTGGTCGGTCCGGAGACGACCGCCGAGTGCAGGAAGTTGCGCTGGCCGAAGCGGCAGTCCGAACCGCCCAGGCACTCGCGGTACAGCTGGATGTGCGCACCCATCTGGTTGAGCGCGGAGGTGAAGCCGAGCCGCGACTCGTACACCGTCTCGTGGACGATGGAGAGCCCCGCGGCCTGCGTCAGCGCCACCACCAGGGGCTGCTGCCAGTCGGTCTGGAAGCCGGGGTGGACGTCCGTCTCCAGCGCGATCGCGTTGAGCGCGCCGCCGGGGTGCCAGAAGCGGATGCCCTCGTCGTCGATCTCGAAGGCGCCGCCGACCTTGCGGTAGGTGTTGAGGAAGGTCATCATCGAGCGCTGCTGGGCGCCGCGCACATAGATGTTGCCCTCGGTCGCCAGCGCGGCCGACGCCCAGGAGGCCGCCTCCAGGCGGTCCGGGATCGCCCGGTGGGTGTAGCCGTCGAGCTTGTCGACACCGGTGATCCGGATGGTCCGGTCGGTGTCCATGGAGATGATCGCGCCCATCTTCTGCAGCACGCAGATGAGGTCCTCGATCTCCGGCTCGACCGCCGCGTTGGACAGCTCGGTGACGCCCTCGGCGAGGACGGCGGTGAGCAGCACCTGCTCCGTGGAGCCCACCGAGGGGTACGGCAGCCGGATCTTGGTGCCGCGCAGCCGCTGCGGGGCCTCCAGGTACTGGCCGTCGGCCCGCTTCTCGATGGTCGCGCCGAACTGGCGGAGCACCTCGAAGTGGAAGTCGATCGGCCGGCCGCCGATGTCGCAGCCGCCGAGCCCCGGGATGAAGGCGTGGCCGAGGCGGTGCAGCAGGGGGCCGCAGAAGAGGATCGGGATGCGCGACGAACCCGCGTGGGCGTCGATGTCGGCGACGTTGGCCGACTCGACGTGCGAGGGGTCGAGGATCAGTTCGCCCGGCTCGTCGCCGGGGCGGACCGTGACGCCGTGCAGCTGGAGGAGCCCCCGGACCACCCGTACGTCACGGATGTCGGGAACGTTGCGGAGGCGGCTGGGCCCGCTGCCGAGCAGCGCGGCGACCATGGCCTTCGGCACCAGGTTCTTGGCGCCTCGGACGCGGATCTCGCCCTCCAGCGGGGTGCCGCCGTGGACAAGCAGGACATCGTCTGTGCCGGTCATGTATCTCGCGTTCCGGAGTGGTCGGGCAGGGGGCCAACGAAAAGGGTAATGGCCTCCTACCCCCCTTCCGTAAGGCGAAGGGGGGTGTACGAACGTCATGAATCCGCCACAACACCCTCCGCGCACCCGATCTTGCGGAGGGTCACCGTCCGGATGGCCCCCGGGTTCTGCCCGCGCGGTGCGCTCCCCGTGCCCCCGTGCGCCCTGAGCTGCGCTCGCTGTCCTGAGGTGATCGTCACGGCCGCCCGGTGTCCGTGGAGGGCGAAGATGCGGGATCATTTCTGCCATGACGGAGGTGTCCTCGCTCACAGGGCGACTGCTCGTGGCCACACCCGCCCTCGCGGACCCGAATTTCGACCGCGCGGTGGTGCTCCTCCTCGACCACGACGAGGAGGGCTCCCTCGGCGTGGTCCTCAACCGCCCGACCCCGGTCGGTGTCGGGGACATCCTCGGCTCCTGGGCCGGGCTGACCGGTGAGCCGGACGTCGTCTTCCAGGGCGGCCCGGTCTCGCTCGACTCGGCGCTCGGCGTGGCGGTGATCCCCGGCGACGAGGGCCCGCTCGGCTGGCGCCGGGTGCACGGGGCGATCGGCCTGGTCGACCTGGAGACCCCGCCGGAGCTGCTGGGGCCGGCGCTGGGATCGCTGCGGATCTTCGCGGGGTACGCGGGGTGGGGACCCGGTCAGCTGGAAAGGGAGCTGACCGAGGGCGCGTGGTACGTGGTCGAGTCGGAGCCCGGTGACGTCTCCTCCCCGCGCCCGGAGAACCTCTGGCGCGCGGTGCTCCGGCGGCAGCGCAGCGAGCTGGCGATGATCGCCACGTATCCGGACGACCCTTCGCTCAACTGAAGGCCCGCTCTTTCAGTACCCTTGGCGGTTATGAGCACTCTTGAGCCCGATCGCGGGGCAGGTACGGGGACCCTCGTTGAGCCGACGCCGCAGGTGTCGAGGGGCGACGGCGACCACGAGCGCTACGCCCATTACGTCCAGAAGGACAAGATCATGGCGAGCGCCCTGGAGGGCACCCCCGTGGTCGCGCTGTGCGGCAAGGTCTGGGTGCCGGGGCGTGACCCCAAGAAGTACCCGGTCTGTCCCATGTGCAAGGAGATCTACGAGTCCATGGGCGCCGGCGGCGACAAGGACAAGGGCAAGGGCGGCAAGGACAAGAAGTAGCTTTTCCCGGCTGTAACGGGCCTCAGGCCCGGGACCCCCGGTCCGTGCGGTGACGCGCGGGCCGGGGGTCCTTCGCGTGTCCGGACGGCGCCTTCCGCGCCGCCGTCACGGAGGGTGACCAGATGATCGCGTTGCACGGGCTGCGTCGGCGGGTCACAGAGTGGTGGAGACCACTTGTCGAGCGCCGGAACCGGACTTACTCTCCTGCCAGTTGTGCAGAACGAAACGCACGTTGCACATGATGCAACAAATGACCGGTAGGGGTTCCCGGATGAAGCTTTCTGCCCGAATTGCCGCCCCGGTGGCGGCGCTTGTGCTGGCGGGCGTCACTGCCACCGCCTGTGCGCCCCAGACCTCCGACACCAGTGCGAAGGGTGACGAGAAGAGCGGGACCCTCCGTGTCTGGCTCTTCCAGGAGGTCGGCAACAAGCCCAAGGAGAAGGTCGTCAACGAAGCGATCGCCGCGTTCGAGAAGAGCCACCAGGGCACCGAGGTCAAGGTCGAGTACATACCCGTCGACACCCGCGCCCAGCGCATCAAGGCCGCCTTCAACGACCCCAAGAGCGCTCCCGACCTCATCGAGTACGGCAACAGCGACACCGCCGGCTACGTCAAGGACGGCGGACTCGCGGACGTGACCTCCGAGTTCGGCGCCTGGGAGGAGGCCAAGGACACCGACCCGATCGCCAAGCAGTCCGTCACCGTCGGGGACAAGGTCTACGGCGCCCCGTTCTTCGTCGGCGTCCGCGCCCTCTACTACCGCACCGACGTCTTCAATGAGCTCGGCATCGAGCCGCCCAAGTCCCAGGCCGAGCTGATCTCCACCGCCAAGAAGGTCCGCAAGGCCAAGCCCGACCTCTACGGCCTCGCGGTCGGCGGCGCCTACACCTACGGCGCGATGCCCTTCATCTGGTCCCACGGCGGCGAGATCGCGGGCGAGACCGACGGTACGTACAAGTCCGGCATCAACAGCGAGAAGGCCCGCAAGGGCATCGAGGCCTACACCTCGCTCTTCGGCGACGACAACTGCCCGGCCGCCAAGTGCGCCTCCATGGGAGGCAACGCCACCGTGACCGCCTTCGCCTCCGGCAAGGCCGCCATGGCCATCGGCGGCGACTTCAGCCACGCGGCCGTCGAAGCGGGCTCGGTCAAGGGCAAGTACGCGGTCGTCCCGCTGCCCGGCGTCGCCCCGAACTCCATCGCCCCCGCCTTCGCGGGCGGCAACAACCTGGGCGTCCTCAAGAGCAGTTCGCACCGCACCCTCGCCGTCGAGCTGATGAAGTCGCTGACGAGCAAGAAGACCCAGGCCGAGATGTTCGACGCGATGGGCTTCCTGCCCACGTACACCGACGTCCTGGACAACGCGGCGAAGAAGCAGCCGTTCGTCGCCCCGTTCGTCCAGACCCTCGGGGCCGGGGCCAAGTTCGTCCCCGCCTCGCCCGCCTGGGGCCAGATCGACGCCTCGCTGGTCCTGCCGACGATGTTCCAGGAGATCGTCTCCGGCCGTAAGGACGTGGCCCGGGCCTCGGACGACGCGGCGAAGAAGATGGACGCGGCCTTCACCGACGCGGGCTGACCATGACCACGCCCACCACCGCTCTCCAGGCCCCGGCCCCCGGTGCGGCCGGGGCGGGCACCGGCACCCCCGCCGGCCGCCCGCCCCGGCGCGGCCGTTCCGTGTCCCCCAAGGGGCACTCCGGCTGGACCCCCTGGCTCTATCTGCTGCCCGCCCTCGTCCTGCTCGCCGGACTGCTGGTCTACCCGATCTACCAGCTCGGCCTGATCTCGTTCCTGGAGTACACCCAGGCCCAGGTCAGCGGCGGCGAACCGACCACCTTCAAGGGCTTCGACAACTACGCCACCCTCTTCAACGACAGCCAGTTCTGGCAGGTCCTCCTCGCCACCGTCCTCTTCGCCGCCGCCTGCGTGGTCTCCACGCTCGTCGTCGGCTGCGCCATGGCCGTCCTGCTCACCCGCATCCGCGCGCTGCCCCGGCTCGCGCTGATGATGGCCGCGCTCGGCGCCTGGGCCACCCCCGCGATCACCGGCTCGACGGTCTGGGTCTTCCTCTTCGACCCGGACTTCGGACCCGTGAACAAGGTGCTCGGGCTCGGTGACTTCTCCTGGACGTACGGGCGCTACAGCGCCTTCGCGCTCGTGCTCCTGGAAGTCCTGTGGTGCTCGTTCCCGTTCGTCATGGTCACCGTGTACGCGGGCATCCGGGCCATCCCCACCGAGGTACTGGAGGCCGCCTCGCTGGACGGCGCCTCCCAGTGGCGGATCTGGCGGACCATCATGGCGCCGATGCTCAAGCCCATCCTGATCGTCGTCACCATCCAGTCGATCATCTGGGACTTCAAGGTCTTCACCCAGATCTACGTCATGACCAACGGCGGCGGCATCGCCGGCCAGAACCTGGTGCTCAACGTGTACGCGTACCAGAAGGCGTTCGCGTCCTCGCAGTACAGCCTCGGCTCGGCGATCGGCGTCGTGATGCTGGTGATCCTGCTGGCCGTCACGCTCGTCTATCTGCGCCTGGTGCGGCGCCAGGGGGAGGAACTGTGAGTGTGACCAAGCTGCTCCGCGTCAAGCGGCCCGGCAGACTGCTGGCCGAGGCCGCGGCCCTGCTGATCGCCGTGGCGGTCGCCTTCCCGCTCTACTGGATGGTGCTCTCCGCCTTCAAACCGGCCGGGGAGATCCAGTCGACGGAGGCCCGCCCCTGGACGCTCGCCCCCTCGCTCGACTCGTTCCGCCGGGTCTTCGAACAGCAGGACTTCGGCCGCTACTTCCTCAACAGCCTGCTCGTGGCGGGCACGGTCGTCATCCTCTCGGCGCTGATCGCCTTCCTGGCCGCCACCGCCGTGACCCGCTTCCGCTTCAGGTTCCGCACCACCCTGCTGATCATGTTCCTGGTGGCGCAGATGGTGCCGGTGGAGGCGCTGACCATCCCGCTCTTCTTCCTGATGCGGGACTTCGGCCAGCTCAACACGCTCGGCTCGCTGATCCTGCCGCACCTGGCCTTCTCGCTGCCGTTCGCCATCTGGATGCTGCGCGGCTTCGTCCGGGCCGTCCCCGAGGCCCTGGAGGAGGCCGCCTACATCGACGGGGCGAGCCGCACCCGATTCCTGTGGCAGATCCTCTTCCCGCTGGTCTTCCCGGGCCTCGTGGCCACCAGTGTCTTCTCCTTCATCACCACCTGGAACGACTTCCTCTTCGCGAAGTCCTTCATCATCAGCGACACCTCCCAGTCGACGCTGCCGATGGCGCTGCTGGTCTTCTTCAAACCGGACGAGAACGACTGGGGCGGGATCATGGCAGCCTCGACCGTGATGACCATCCCCGTGCTCGTCTTCTTCGTACTCGTGCAGCGACGCCTGGTCTCCGGACTGGGCGGAGCGGTTAAGGACTGACGCCATGACATCCGACGACACGACGGCGGCTCCGGGCGACTCGACGGCCCTGGGCCTGATCCCCGCGCCGCGCACCCTCACCTGGGGAGCGCCGGGGCGGGAACCGTTCCGGCTGGACGGGACGACCGTGATCGACGCGGCACCCGGCACCGAGGGGGTGGCCCGCTGGCTGCGGACCACCGTCGGCGCCGCCACCGGACTGCCGCTGGCCGACGGCACGGACGGTTCCCGCGTGGCGCTGGCGCTCGACGCGGCCCTGGCACCGGAGGCGTACGGACTCGTCGTCGACGGCGACGCCGTACGCATCACGAGCGGCAGCGCGGGCGGGCTCCTCCACGGGGCGCAGACCTTCCGTCAGATGCTCGGCCCGGACGCCTTCCGGCGCGCGCCCCTCGACCCGGGGCGCACCTGGCAGGTCCCGGCGGTGGACATCGAGGACGAACCCCGCTTCTCCTGGCGCGGCATGATGCTCGACGTCTCCCGGCACTTCCTCCCCAAGGACGACGTGCTGCGCTACCTCGACCTCCTCTCCGCCCACAAGCTGAACGTCTTCCACTTCCACCTCACCGACGACCAGGGCTGGCGCGTCGAGATCAAGAGCCACCCGCGCCTGACCGAGACCGGCGCCTGGCGCTCCCGTACGAAATACGGGCACCGCGCCTCCGAGCTGTGGGACGAGACCCCGTACGGCGGCTACTACACGCAGGACGACATCCGCGAGATCGTCGCCTACGCCGCCGAGCGGCATATCCGCGTCGTCCCCGAGATCGACATCCCGGGCCACGCGCAGGCCGCCATCGCCGCATACCCCGAGCTGGGCAACACCGACGTCGTCGACACCACCACCCTCTCCGTCTGGGACACCTGGGGCGTCAGCCCGAACGTACTCGCCCCCACGGAGGACACCCTGCGCTTCTACGAGGGCGTCTTCGAGGAGATCCTCGACCTCTTCCCGGTCGAGACCTCGCCGTTCGTCCACGTCGGCGGCGACGAGTGCGTCAAGGACCAGTGGAAGCGGTCCCCGGCCGCGCAGGCCCGGATCGCCGAACTCGGCCTCAAGGACGAGGACGAGCTGCAGTCCTGGTTCATCCGCCACTTCGACACCTGGCTCACCGAACGCGGCCGCCGCCTCATCGGCTGGGACGAGATCCTCGAAGGCGGGCTCGCCGAGGGCGCGGCGGTCTCCTCCTGGCGTGGTTACGCCGGAGGCATCGCCGCAGCCGAGGCCGGGCACGACGTGGTGATGTGCCCCGAGCAGCAGGTGTACCTGGACCACCGTCAGGACGGCGGCGAGGACGAGCCGATGCCCATCGGGTACGTCCGCACCCTGGAGGACGTCTACCGCTTCGAACCCGTTCCACCGGGGCTCAGCGAGGAGGCGGCCCGTCACATCCTGGGCACCCAGGCCAATGTCTGGACCGAGGTCATGCAGAACCGGGCGCGCGTCGACTACCAGGTCTTCCCGCGCCTCGCCGCCCTCGCGGAGGTCGCCTGGTCCGCCCTGCCGGCCCCGGCCGACCGGGACTTCACCGGCTTCGCGGCCCGTATGACCGACCACTACCCCCGGCTCGACGCCCTCGGCGTCGACTACCGCCGACCGGGCGGACCGCTGCCGTGGCAGCGGCGGCCCGGCATCCTCGGTCACCCGATCGAGGGAGCGCCGCCGGTGGTGTGAGCCCCGGAACCGGCGTACGCGGCCGACGGCCGCCGCGTGCGCCGGGACCCGCCCGTGCCGGACCCGAACCTGCCTCGGTACGAACGGAATAAGTCGTACAAGCATCGCTGAAGAGTGGCAATTCACCCTCTGCGCAAAAGAGGTGCGAAACCGGACCATCCCCCAGCTCAGGGGCGGAACCACCCTTCGCGGACCCTAGCGTCGGTCCGCTCGGAAGATGTGCCAGAGTTGCCACGTCCGGCCTGTGAACACGTACCGTACGGCGCAACAGGCGGACCAGCCGGGGAGACCGGGAAGGGGCAGCTGGGTTGACCACGCACGCACCGCAGGCGCTGCAGTCGGTGACGCTGCCGGCCTCGCTCGACGAGGCCGTGGCGGCGCTGGAAGCCATGCCCGCCGCCGTCCCCGTGGCGGGGGGAACGGACCTGATGGCGGCCGTCAACAAGGGACTCCTGCGCCCCTCGGGGCTGGTGGGCCTCGGCCGGATCAGCGAGCTGCGGGGCTGGCACTACCAGGACGGCCACGCCCTGCTCGGCGCCGGCCTCACCCACGCCCGCATGGGACGCCCCGACTTCGCCGCCCTGATCCCCGCCCTCGCCGCCTCCGCCCGCGCGGCGGGCCCGCCCCAGATCCGCAACGCCGGAACCCTCGGCGGCAACATCGCCACCTCCGCGCCCACCGGCGACGCACTGCCGGTGCTGGCCGCCCTGGAGGCCGAACTGGTCGTCGCCGGCCCCGGCTCCACCCGCCGTGAGGTCCCCGTCTCCCACCTGCTGGCCGGCCGAGAGATGCTCGGCCCGGCCGAGCTGATCGGCTTCGTCCGGGTCCCGCTGCTGCACGCCCCCCAGGTCTTCCTGAAGGCCACCGGCCGCACCGGCCCCGGCCGCGCCACCGCGTCGGTCGCCGTCGTGCTCGACCCGGCCCGGCGCGGGGTGCGCTGCGCGGTCGGCGCCATCGCCCCGATGCCGCTGCGCCCGCTGGAGGCGGAGCGCTGGATCGCCTCGCTGATCGACTGGGACGGCGAACGGGGCCTGGCCCCCGACGCGCTGGCCGCCTTCGGTGAGTACGTCGCCGCCGCCTGCATCCCGGACCACGCACCGCCGGCCGACGGATCAGAGGCCCCGCCGCTGTCCCCGGCCGTACTCCACCTGCGGCGCACCGTCGCCGCGCTCGCCCGACGCGCACTGGGGAGGGCACTGTCGTGAGCAAAGAGGAACACCCCGACCCCCGGTACGGGGGCTGGGAGCCGACGCCGCAGAGCGGCGAGTACGACGCCGACGCCACGGCGTTCGTCCAGCTGCCGCCGGAGGACCTGGACGGCGTCCCGCTGGCCGCCCCCGGCCACGGCTACGTACCGCCGATGATCCTGCCGCTGACCCCGGCCGCCGGTCTGGACCCGGCCGCGACGGGCAGCTGGGTCGTGCAGACGCACGACGGGCCGGAGGCCGGGACCGACCGGTCCGCCCCGGAGGCGGCCCCGGGCGCGGTGCACTGGCCGGACCCGAACGAGCAGGGCGCCTACGCGCAGCCGTACCAGGACAACGCGCACGCCACGGCCCAGTGGAACTTCACCGAGGCCCTGGGGGAGCAGCCGGGCGGGGTGGCCGCCGCGGACCGGGCGGCTGGTCAGGCGGAGCACACGGGCCCTGGCGACTACCCGGGTACCGGTGGTCACGGGGGCCCCGACGGCTACACCGACCACTCCGGGCTCGCCGACCACACGGGTCACCCGGGGCAGGGCGACCACGCGGGTCAGGTGGACTACGCGGGTCGCACCGGCCAGATCAGCGACACCGACCACTCCGCCCACCAGGAGCGCGCCGGGCACACTGCACCCACCGAGCCCACGGCCCCTCCCTCGTCCGCAGGGCACACCGGCCAGTGGACGATCCCGGTTGCGGAGGGGGGCCTTCCGGAGGAGTCGGGAGAGTTCCTGGCCTCGGCGGCGGCCTCGCAGCAGTGGAGCGTGGACAGCACGCGCCCGGCCACGCTCCCCGGCGGCGCCCCCGCGCCCTGGGCGACGCAGCCGCAGCCCGAGCCCGAGGAGCACGCGGCGCCCCACCCGCTCCCCGGCACCGCCCCGGAGACGGAAACGGAGGCGGAGGCAGGATCGTCCCCGGGGCCGGCACCGGAGGCGGAAGCGGAGGCTTCGGCCTCCGACGAGCCCGCCACGGAACCGACCCCGTCGGCCACCTCCTCGGCCGCCCCCGAGCCCGGTGCCACTCCCACCCCCGCCCCCGTGGACGGGCAGGCGGAGGACGCGGCACCCACCCCCGCCTCCGAGGACACGGCAGCCGCCGCCCAGGACCCGGCCCCCGAAGCGGAACCCGAACCGGACCCGTCCCACGACATCGCCCACGACCCCGCGCACGACCCGGTCGCCGCCCCCCTCGACGTACCGAGCGAGCACCCCGCCGCCTCCTACACGCTGCATGTGAACGGTGTGGACCGCCCGGTCTCCGACGCCTGGATCGGGGAGTCCCTGCTCTACGTGCTCCGCGAGCGCCTCGGCCTCGCCGGGGCCAAGGACGGCTGCTCGCAGGGCGAGTGCGGGGCGTGCAACGTCCAGGTGGACGGCCGACTGGTCGCCTCCTGCCTGGTGCCCGCCGCGACCGCCGCGGGCAGCGAGGTCCGTACGGTCGAGGGGCTGGCCGTCGACGGCGAACCCTCCGACGTCCAGCGCGCGCTCGCCGCCTGCGGAGCGATCCAGTGCGGCTTCTGCATCCCCGGCATGGCGATGACCGTCCACGACCTGCTGGAGGGCAACCACGCCCCCAGCGAGCTGGAGACCCGCCAGGCCCTCTGCGGCAATCTCTGCCGCTGCTCCGGCTACCGGGGCGTGCTCGACGCGGTCGCGGACGTCGTGGCCTCCCGCGAGGCGACCGCGGAGACCGCCACCACCGAGCCCACCCCTGCCCGGACGGCCACCGCCCACGACGGACCCCGCGTCCCGCCCCAGGCCGAACCGGGCGCGGGCGGCGTCCAGCAGCCCCACCCGCACGAGGGAGGCGCGCAGTGATGGACGCGGGCGTACCCATGGCCCCGGCGCACCACCCCATGGCCCCTGCGAGCGACAAGGAGGTGGCGGCGTGAGCGGCGACGCGGCCAACGCGACCAGCACCACCCTGCCCAGGATCGATGCCGCCGCGGGCGGTCCGGCCGGCGGTGCTCCGAGCCCGGACGGGGAGCCTCCGCTGACCGGCCTGGGCGCCTCCCTGCCGGCCGGCGACACCCGGGCGAAGTCCGAGGGCACCTTCCCGTACGCCGCCGACCTCTGGGCCGAGGGGCTCCTCTGGGCCTCCGTGCTCCGCTCGCCCCACCCGCACGCCCGCATCCTCTCCATCGACACCTCGGCCGCCGCCGCGATGCCCGGGGTGCGCGCGGTCGTCACGCACGAGGACGTCCCCGGGGACAGCAACTACGGCCGCCGGGTCGTCGACCGCCCGGTCTTCGCCGCCGAGCTGGTCCGCCACCACGGCGAGCCGGTCGCCGCGGTCGCCGCCGACCACCCGGACACCGCGCGACTGGCCGCCGCCGCCATCGCGGTCGAGTACGAGGTGCTGGAGCCGGTCACGGACCCGGAGAAGGCGTTCGGGGCGGAGCCCCTGCACCCCGACGGCAACCTGATCCGGCACATCCCCCTCCGCTACGGCGACCCCGAGGCGACCGGTGAGGTCGTCGTCGAGGGCCTGTACCGCATCGGCCGCCAGGACCCGGCCCCCATCGGCGCGGAGGCCGGACTCGCCGTGCCCCGCCCCGACGGCGGCGTCGAGATCTACACCGCCTCCACCGACCCGCACACCGACCGCGACCTGGCCGCCGCCTGCTTCGGTCTGGAGCCGGACCGGGTCAAGGTCGTCGTCACCGGCGTCCCCGGTGCGACCGGCGACCGCGAGGACCCGGGCTTCCAGATCCCGCTGGGCCTGCTCGCCCTGCGCACCGGATGCCCGGTGAAGCTGGCCGCGACGCGCGAGGAGTCCTTCCTCGGCCACGCCCACCGCCACCCGACCCTGCTGCGCTACCGCCACCACGCGGACGCGGACGGCCGGCTGGTCAAGGTGGAGGCCCAGATCCTGCTGGACGCGGGCGCGTACGCGGACGCCTCCTCGGAATCCCTGGCGGCGGCCGTGGCGTTCGCCTGCGGCCCGTACGTCGTCCCGCACGCCTTCATCGAGGGCTGGGCGGTCCGGACGAACAACCCGCCCTCCGGTCACGTGCGCGGAGAAGGCGCGATGCAGGTGTGCGCGGCGTACGAGGGCCAGATGGACAAGCTGGCCGCCAAGCTCTCCCTCGATCCGGCCGAGCTCCGCCTCCGCAACGTGCTCTCGACGGGCGACATCCTGCCCACCGGCCAGACGGTGACCTGCCCGGCCCCCGTGGCCGAGCTGCTCCAGGCGGTCCGCGACCACCCCCTGCCCGCCCTCCCCAAGGACTCCCCGCAGGACGACTGGCTGCTGCCCGGCGGCCCCGAGGGCGCGGGCGAACCCGGGGCGGTGCGCCGGGGCGTGGGGTACGGCGTGGGCATGGTCCACATGCTCGGCGCCGAAGGCACGGACGAGGTCTCCACGGCCACGGTCCGGGTCCACGACGGCGTGGCCACGGTGATCTGCGCGGCGGTGGAGACAGGCCAGGGCTTCACGACCCTCGCCCGCCAGATCGTCCAGGAGATCCTGGGCGTGGACGAGGTCCATGTGGCCCCGGTCGACACCGACCAGCCCCCCGCCGGGCCGGCCACGCACGGCCGCCACACCTGGGTGTCGGGCGGGGCGGTGGAGCGGGCGGCGAAGATGGTCCGCACCCAGCTCCTCCAGCCGCTGGCCCACAAGTTCGGCATGTCCACGGAACTGCTCCAGATCGCGGACGGCAAGATCACCTCCTACGACGGCGTCCTCTCCACCACCGTCATGGAGGCGATGGACGGCAAGGAACTCTGGGCCACCGCCCAGTGCCGCCCCCACCCGACCGAGCCGCTGGACGAGTCCGGCCAGGGCGACGCGTTCGTGGGCCTGGCGTTCTGCGCGGTACGGGCGGTCGTCGACGTCGACATCGAGCTGGGCTCGGTCCGCGTGGTCGAGATGGCGGTGGCCCAGGACGTGGGCCGCGTCCTGAACCCCAAGCAGCTCGCCGTCCGCATCGAGGCGGGCATCACCCAGGGCATCGGCGCGGCCCTCACCGAGAACCTCCGCACCGCGCGAGGCCTGATCCGCCACCCCGACCTGACCGGCTACGCCCTCCCCACCTCGCTGGACGCCCCCGACATCCGCATCGTGAAACTGGTCGAGGAACGCGACGTGGTGGCCCCCTTCGGTGCCAAACCGGCCTCCGCCGTCCCGGTCGTCACGGCCCCGGCGGCGGTGGCCTCGGCGATCCGCTCGGCCACCGGCCGACCGGTGAACCGTCTGCCGGTACGGCCGCAGGCTGCGGTGGTGACGGCCCCGAAGGGCTGAGACAGGGGCGAGGAGCCCGCAGACGCAGGACCACGGGGGGAACCGAACGTGATCTCGGAGCCGGAGCTGATAGGGGAGTTCGGACCGGAGCACACCGCGGAGGCGGTGGGCGGCTTCGACCGGAAGCCCGCGTCCGGGCGCAGACGGGGCCACGGCGTGCTCTGGGCCGCGACGGGAGCCCTGACCGCCTCCGCGCTGTGGGCGACGGCCGTCTTCGCGTACGGCATCGGCCCCGGCCCCAAGCCGGACACCCACCGCTACCAACTGGGCGCCCGCTCCTGCTCCGTGATGCAGATGGAGGCGCTCACCGCGTCGGTGGGAGAGCGCGCCGACGTCCCGAGCCTGGTCCCCGGCAGCATCGAGCACCCGGCGCTCGACAGCATCGCCTGCGCCATGACCCTCACCGCCCCCAGGTCCTCCCAGGACGGTTACGGGTGGCGCTACGGGCTCCAGGTGGGGCTGAAGGTCGAACTCCACAAGGAGACCGACCCCCTGCCCGAGTTCGAGGCCCGCAAGGAGCGGACGCTCTGGGGGGACGGCACGGAGCGCACCGAACCGGTCCCCGGCCTCGGGGACCGCGCCTACCTGCTGGTCGTCGACGAGAGCACCTCGGAGCTGAGGGTGGCGGAGGGCGGCGCGGTCCTCGCGCTCACCCTCTCCACCTCCATGGACTACGCGGGCGCCGACGAGGGCGAGGACCCGCCGCCGGTGGAGCCGGAGGCCCGGGCGGTCGAGCCGTACCACGCGGACCTGATCACCGATATGCGCGACGTGATGAAGCGGCTGAAGACGGGTTGAGCGGAGCGGGGAACGCTCAGCAGGACGTGAACCACGTGAACAGAGCAGGAAGTTCATGACCTTCGACGAGGAGTGGGCGGAGTTACGCGAGGCGGCGGCCGAGCGGACCGCCCTGCGTCTCAACGGCGTCCCGGCCGGGGGCGGCGGGGGCGGCGGGGGCGGCGCACCCGACCTGGTGGTGAACCGGGACGACCTCGGTGCCATCGGGAACGACGCCTACGACCTGAGGACGCGGCTGTCGAAGGAGGGCGACCACGCCCGCCCCGCCGCCTTCGACGCGGTGATCGCGCTCACCAACGGCAACTTCGCGAGCGGTGCGGCGGTGCTCAAGGCGCACGACCGCTGGCGGACCCACCTCAGGACGCTGCTGGACTCCTGCGCGCACATCTCGGATCACCTGGACTACACGAAGGCGCAGCACGCCAAGGGCGAGGTGAAGACCGTGGGCGATCTGACGCCGATCTCGAAGCTCACGGAGTACCTGAAGTAGGCGAGGGGGGAGCAGCAAGCACATGCTGACGTACGCGGACATCGTCGATGCCCCGCTGGGGAAGCTGAAGGCCGCTGCCGACGACTGGTCGGAGATGGCGCGGAAGCTGGAGAAACCGGCCACCCGGGCCACCGACGGGATGAAGGCCAAGGTGGAGAAGGCGAGTTGGGAGGGGCTGAACGCCGGTGTCACCAAGGCGTTCATCGGCAAGACGGCCAAGGAGTTCGCGGACGCCGCGGCCGAGGCCAGAGGCGTGAGGCTGATCCTGGAGGACGGCTACGCGGCCCTCAAGAAGGCCAAGGACGACCTGACCGCCATCCGGGACCACGAAGGGCCGGCGGCCGGCATCCGCGTGGACGCGCGGGGCAAGGTCTGACGACCTGACCCGCGATTAGCCTGACCGAGTTCTCGTCGGTGGTCGGGACGAAGATTTCGCGACCGGGCTGACGGACCGGTTCCGCCGGGCCGCCTTCACCAGCCAACCAGACTCATGGAATCTCGAGCGAGCCAGTCCATGAACGACACGGGCTGACCGCCCAGGTTCAAAGGAAGGATCTGGTCGCAGGTGGCCCGGCCGTCGAACCACAGTGAGCCCCGGTGCGGACCGGTGACAACGAGAAGGGTCGAGAAACCACAGCCGTTCTCCTGGATGAATACAGCGCCGGACGTCTTGCGCTCCTGGAACACCCCATACTCGGCGTCCCACTGCTCCCATGCCGCCCGGTAGGCGCCGTGGTCCGGGAAGTCCTGCTTCAGCGGCTCGCGCGCGTCCAGCTCATCCTCGTAAGCACCGTAGGAGTCGGGATGCGGAAAGTCAGTGGTGAGCAGGTCGTAGTTGGTGCTGGAGTCCCCATGCCAGCCCCAGCCTGCCGCGGATCGGCACAGGCGGTTCACCGCGCCGCCAGCGCTCTGCAGGAGCAAGTACTCTCGGTACTGGTCCGGGAACGTGATGCCCAACTCCGCCTCCGCTTCGCGGATCTCCGCTTCGGACAGCGGTGGCGGGGAGGCGACCTGCCTCGCGGGTGGACGGCTGAGCTCCTCGAAGCGCCGCCTCTGAGTCATGCGTCGGTATTCCGCTATCCAATCGGTCGTCATACAGGTGAGGGTAGACGCGCGCAATCCGTCAGCACTCTGCCGTGACATCGACGCGCCCCGCCAGGTTCTTGAGGTGTGAAGATCAAGCAGGCTCGTGCCGCCATGTCGCACCGTGCGTTCTGCGGCATCCCGGCTCGTCATGTGGGGAAGTTGGTCGCCGAGTTCGCGACACGCTGGAACGCACGGTGCGAAGCAACCCGGCACGAGCGGCGGCACGGAGCCCGGAGGCGGAAAGCCGGCGCCGGTCCGAAGTACGAGCTGGTCTTCGTCGACCGGGTCCTGGTGACACTCGTCCACCTGCGGGCGGGACTGACCCACGAGGCACTCGGAGTGATCAACGAGGTGGGTCCTTCCACCATCGGGCGGGCGATCAGCGAGATCCGTCCGCTGCTGGCCGCGCGTGGATTCGCGGTGCCGGACCGGCCCGGCCTTCGGCTACGGACGCTGGAGGACGTGTTCGCCTATGCCGCGGCCGAGAACGTCACGCTGAGGATCGACGGCGCCGAGACCCAGGTCCGCCGCCCGCAGGCGCACCGCCCCGGGCGCCGGGCCTTCGTCTCTGGCAAGCGCAAGCAGAACACGATCGAAACTCGGCGCCGCGAGCGTGGGGGCAGCGGTCAACACGACGGGTGGCAGCGATGCGGGCAGGCCGCCTGGTCGCGGCGGAGGGGCTGGTGCTGGCCGGGGGAGTCGGCGGTGACGGGGGGGGGGGGGGGGGGGGGGGGGGGGGGGGGGGGGCCACCCCCCCCCCCCCCCCCCCCCCCCCCCCCCCCCCCCCCCCCCCCCCCCCCCCC
>NZ_JBWKCM010000015.1:84991-131022 GCF_056436485.1 Streptomyces sp. NPDC043746
GGGCTGGTGCGGCCTGGGAGGGTGGGCGGGGACGCGGGGAGGGCCCCCCCGCCCGACGGGGCCCCCCTCACCGCGTACGCGCTTCCTCTGGAGGCCGTGACCGGATTCGAACCGGTGTAACTCGAGTTGCAGTCGAGCCCCTGAGCCTCTCGGGCACACGGCCAAGCGGTTGCTGCTTCGTGATCGACGTTAGGGGGCGGGGGGAGGGGGCGACAAGGGAAAGGGCGGGTACGCCATACGACTGCCATACGGCGTTCACGCACGGCCCTGAGGCCTACGACCAAGGGACGATCACGAGTGGGCACAGCGACAGGGCTCAAACCGTTCCACGCCCCTTACTCTGGGGAAATGACCGCCCCCGAACAGCGCGACGGCACCGATGCCCCGCGCCCCGCGCCGACCGACCTACCGCCGCCACCGTACGAGCGCCGCCGAGCCGCACGGCCGCACGACCGCCGTCAGGCCGGCGGGTCCCGGGCCGGTGTGGCCCAGGGCGGTCCCGCCGACCCGGACACCGGGCTGCCCGCGGACCTTCCCGCCGACCTGAAGACCGGGATACCCGGCGACGTGCGGCCCGGCATGCCGGACACCCTGCCCGGCGATCCGGGCGGGGCGGTCGCGGAGGCGGCCGCCGAGGGGGTGCTCGGGCGGACCTACCGGGCGCTGAGCGTGGGCATCGTCTCCGTGGTGTTCCTCATCGCGTTCGAGGCGACGGCGGTCGGTACGGCGATGCCGGTGGCCGCGCGCGAGCTGCACGGCATCCCGCTCTACGCGTTCGCCTTCTCCGCGTACTTCACCACCAGCCTCTTCGCCATGGTGCTCTCCGGCCAGTGGGCCGACCGGCGCGGCCCGCTCCAGCCGCTCGCCACCGGGATCACCGCCTTCGGCGTGGGGCTGCTGCTCTCCGGGGCGGCGGGCTCCATGTGGGTCTTCATCGCGGGCCGGGCGGTCCAGGGGCTCGGCGGCGGGCTGGTGATCGTCGCCCTGTACGTGGTCATCGGGCGGGCCTATCCCGAGCGCATCCGGCCCGCCATCATGGCCGCCTTCGCCGCGAGCTGGGTGATCCCGTCCGTGGTCGGGCCGCTGGCCGCCGGGACGGTGACCGAGCAGCTCGGCTGGCGGTGGGTCTTCGTCGGGATCCCCGTCCTGATCGTGATCCCGCTGGCCCTGGCCCTTCCGCAGATCCGCCGGATGGCCTCGGGCCCGGCGGACCCGGACGCGCCGGCGCAGCCGTACGACCGCCGGCGTATCCGCTTGGCGCTGGGGATCTCGGCGGGGGCCGGGCTGCTCCAGTACGCGGGCCAGGAGCTGAACTGGCTCTCCCTGCTCCCCGCCGCCGCCGGTGTCGCGCTGCTGGTGCCCGCCGTACGGGGCCTGCTGCCCACCGGGACCGTACGGGCGGCGCGCGGGCTGCCGTCGGTGATCCTGCTGCGCGGGGTGGCGGCCGGTTCGTTCATCGCGGCCGAGTCCTTCGTCCCGCTGATGCTGGTGACCCAGCGCGGCCTGACCCCGACCATGGCGGGCCTCTCCCTGGCGGTGGGCGGGGCGACCTGGGCGCTCGGCTCGTTCGTCCAGTCCCGGCCGCGCCTGGAGCCGTACCGGGAGCGGCTGATGGTGAGCGGGATGGTGCTGGTGGCCGCGTCCATCGCCGTCGCCCCCACTGTGCTGATCGAGGCGGTCCCGGTCTGGATCGTCGCCGTGGCCTGGGCCTTCGGCTGCTTCGGCATGGGCATGGTCATCGCCTCCACCAGCGTCCTGCTCCTGAAGCTCTCGGCCCCCGAGGAGGCGGGCTCCAACTCCGCCGCCCTCCAGATCTCCGACGGCCTCTCCAACGTCCTCCTCCTGGCCCTCGGCGGCGCCGCCTTCGCCGCCCTCGGCGGCAAGGCCCTGGGCGCGGCGGCCCACGGCACGGCGGCGACCGGCGCCACGGGCTCCCACCCGATGGCCTTCGCGGCGGTGTTCGTGCCGATGGCGGTGGTCGCGGTGGTGGGGGCGTGGGTGGCTACGCGGGTCGTTGTACGGGAGAAGTAGCAGTATCACTCTGGCCCCATGAGTGGTACCTTTCTGGTATGGCTATGAATCTGCGCATACGCGAGGACCAACAGGAAGCGCTGAAGCTCCGTGCCGAGCAGGAGGGCCGCAGCATGCACGCCATAGTGCTGCAGGCGATCGACCGCTATCTGGAGGTCGAGGCCGACCGGGAGTCGGTCCGTCGGCTCGGTGCGAAGTACGCGGTGCACCACGCCGAGCTGCTGCGGAGGCTGGGGGAGTAGTGAAATACCTGACGGTCCAGGAAGTTCTGGACCTGGCGGAGCTGGCGTGCGGGGGGCAACAGGTTGCGGTGCGTGACTTGGGGCTGCTCAGCTCGGCGGTCCACCGGCCCCAGTCGCAGATGTTCGGTGTCGAGGCGTACACCGACCTTTTCCAGAAGGCCGCCGGGCTGTTGCAGTCGCTGGCCGTGAACCGCCCGCTCATCGACGGCAACAAACGCATGGCGTGGATGTCCACCGTTGTGTTCCTCGACATCAACGGGACCGACATGGTCGGGGTCGACCAGGACGAGGCGTACAAGCTCGTCATCGAGGTGGCCATGGGCAGCCTGGAGGATGTGGACCTGATCGCGGGGCGGCTGAGGGCGTTGCACGACGCGATGTGAGCACCGTCTCGTCCGGCTCCGGCGCGGCTCGTTCGTACCGGGTTTCAACCGGGCCCCCGGTAGGGTGGCCCGGTTGTCGTATCGCGGGCCGGGCCCCTCGGACCGGGTGCGGTACGGGCAGCGCCCCACGTACCCGAGAGCCTCGAACCGGAGACCGTGACTACTACCACCGCCTCCTCCCATCACCTCTCACCCGCCTTTCCCGGCCGCGCCCCCTGGGGCACCGCCGGGAAGCTGCGAGCCTGGCAGCAGGGCGCCATGGAGAGGTACGTCCAGGAGCAGCCGCGCGACTTCCTCGCCGTCGCCACGCCCGGCGCCGGGAAGACCACCTTCGCGCTGACCCTCGCGTCGTGGCTGCTGCACCACCATGTCGTCCAGCAGATCACCGTGGTCGCCCCGACCGAGCACCTCAAGAAGCAGTGGGCGGAGGCGGCCGCCCGGATAGGGATCAAGCTCGACCCGGAGTACAGCGCCGGTCCGCTCAGCAAGGAGTACCACGGCGTCGCCGTCACCTACGCGGGTGTCGGCGTCCGCCCCATGCTGCACCGCAACCGGTGCGAGCAGCGCAAGACGCTCGTGATCCTGGACGAGATCCACCACGCCGGTGACTCCAAGTCCTGGGGCGAGGCCTGCCAGGAGGCGTTCGACCCGGCGACCCGGCGGCTCGCGCTGACCGGTACGCCGTTCCGCTCGGACACCAACCCGATCCCCTTCGTCCAGTACGAGGAGGGCAACGACGGCATCCGCCGCTCCTCCGCCGACTACACCTACGGCTACGGCAACGCGCTGGCCGACGGCGTCGTCCGCCCCGTGATCTTCCTCAGCTACAGCGGCAACATGCGCTGGCGCACCAAGGCCGGTGACGAGATCGCGGCCCGGCTCGGCGAGCCGATGACCAAGGACGCCATCGGCCAGGCCTGGCGTACCGCGCTCTCGCCCACCGGCGACTGGATCCCCAATGTGCTGGCCGCCGCCGACAAGCGGCTCACCGAGGTCCGCAAGGGCATCCCGGACGCGGGTGGGCTCGTCATCGCGACGGACCAGGAGGCGGCCCGCGCGTACGCCAAGATCCTGAAGAAGGTCACAGGCGAGACCCCGACGGTCGTCCTCTCCGACGAGAAGGCCGCCTCGAAGAAGATCGACAAGTTCAGCGCGGACACGTCGCGCTGGATGGTCGCGGTGCGCATGGTGTCCGAGGGCGTCGACGTGCCCCGGCTCGCCGTCGGCGTGTACGCGACCACCATCTCCACCCCCCTCTTCTTCGCCCAGGCCGTCGGCCGCTTCGTGCGCTCCCGCAGGCGCGGTGAGACCGCCTCCGTCTTCCTGCCGACGATCCCGATGCTCCTCGACTTCGCCAACGAGATGGAGGTCGAGCGCGACCACGTACTCGACAAGCCGAAGAAGGGCAGCGACGAGGAGAACCCGTTCGCGGAGGAGGACCAGCTCCTCGCCGACGCCGAGAAGCTGGAGGACGAGGAGACCGAGGACCAACTCCCTTGGGAGGCACTGGAGTCGGACGCGGTCTTCGACCGGGTGCTGTACGACGGCGCCGAGTTCGGCATGCAGGCCCACCCCGGCTCCGAGGAGGAGCAGGACTACCTGGGCATCCCCGGCCTCCTGGAGCCCGACCAGGTGCAGCTCCTCCTCCAGAAGCGGCAGAGCCGGCAGATCGCGCACAGCCGCCAGAAGCCGGCCGAGGAGGCCGACCTCCTGGAGAAGCCCGCCGAGGCCCGCCCGGTGGTCACCCACAAGCAGCTGCTGAGCCTGCGCAAGCAGCTCAACACCATGGTCTCCGCCTACACCCACCAGAGCGGCAAGCCCCACGGCGTGATCCACAACGAGCTGCGCCGCGTCTGCGGCGGCCCCCCGAGCGCCGAGGCGACGGCCCATCAGATCCAGACCCGGATCGCCAAGGTCCAGGAGTGGGCGACCCGGATGACGTGACGCGCGGGTGTCCCCTCCGCCCCGTGCGGCCCGTTCCGGTTCCTCCGGAACGGGCCGCACACGTATTTGTGGACACCTCGATCCACGGTGGGTCGACGCCGGTTCACGCGGAGTGCGCGCCGGGCCGCCGTCGCGTCTCTCGACCTGGACGCGCGTAGATGTTCGCGTTGCGGACGCCACCGCGCTGACCGGCGGTTATGTCGTACGGTCGAGGCCCGGTCCGCGGGAGCGCCCGGATTCTGGACGAGGGCTTCCGCTGAGCGGACTGGCTCGCTACTGTCCCGGCCATATGAACGCCCCGTGGCAGAGCCGCCGCGGAGCGCAGCCGGTGCCTATGGCCAGACCGGCGGCCTCTCCGTGCGTCGCCGCTGGGACCGGTGTCGCAACCCCCGGAACAGGGCCGCCGTCGCTCACCCGAAGAGGAGAGGGCGTCGTGACAGCGGAGACTTCCCAGACGCTCGACCGAGGACTGCGGGTCCTCAAACTGCTCGCCGATACCGACCACGGCCTGACCGTCACCGAGTTGTCCAACAAACTCGGGGTCAACCGGACGGTCGTCTACCGGCTGCTCGCCACCCTGGAGCAGCACGCCCTGGTCCGCCGCGATCTGGGCGGCCGCGCCCGGGTCGGACTCGGGGTGCTGCGGCTGGGCCGACAGGTGCACCCGCTCGTCCGGGAGGCCGCGCTGCCCGCGCTGCGCTCCCTGGCCGAGGACATCGGGGCCACCGCCCACCTCACGCTCGTCGACGGCAGCGACGCCCTCGCGGTCGCCGTCGTCGAGCCCACCTGGACCGACTACCACGTGGCCTACCGGGCGGGCTTCCGGCATCCGCTGGACCGCGGGGCCGCAGGCCGCGCCATCCTGTCCGCCCGCCGGCACACGAAGGCCGGCCACCCCGGCTACACCCTCACCCACGGCGAACTCGAAGCCGGCGCCAGCGGGGCGGCCGCGCCGCTGGTCGGGGTCTCGGGGGTGGAGGGGAGCGTCGGCGTGGTCATGCTCGCCGACGCCGTACCGGAGCGGGTCGGGCCCAGGGTGCTCGACGCGGCGAGGGAAGTGGCGGACGCGCTGCGGTAGGGCGTAGGAAGGGGACGCCCGTTCCGCATGCACGGGGACGGGCCGGGCGCAGGGGGAGCGCGACAGGAGCGCGAGCGGGCGGGGGCGCGGTCGGGCGTGCGCGGGTGTGTTCCCGTACGTCCGGCGCCGTGCGTGTTCGCGTACGTGCCCCGCTCCGTCCTTCCGGCCTCCGGTCCCGCTCCCGTACATGCGGCGGTCACGGGAGCGACGGCGTACGCCTGGCGCTTTCCCGCCCCCGCGCGGCGGCTAGATTGGACGTGTGCTCACTCGTCTCTCGCGCCCCCGCGCCCTCGCCCTCTGCGCGCTGCCCGTTCTCGCCCTGTTCGGCACGGCGGCCTTCGCGCCGCTCCCGTTCACCCTGGCGCAGCCCGGGGTGACGGCCGACGTGCTCGGCATGGACCGTGGCAAGCCGGTGATCACCATCACCGGCGCCGAGACCCGGACCACCGAGGGGCAGCTGCGGATGACCACGATCGTGGCCACCGGGCCCAAGGCGGACGTCCGGATCGGTGACGTGCTGGACGGCTGGTTCCGTACGGACCGTGCGGTCATGCCCCGGGACTCCGTCTACCCGACCGGCGGCTCCGAGAAGGAGATCGAGCAGCACAACCTGAACGACATGAAGGAGTCCCAGAACGTCGCCGTCGACGCGGCCCTGAACCAGCTGAAGCGCGAGCCCGGCTCGATGCGGGTGAGCGTGGACCTCGGCGACATCGGCGGGCCCAGCGCAGGTCTCTTCCTCTCCCTCGGCATCATCGACAAGCTCGACGGCGACGGAAGGGGCGGCGACCTCACCGGGGGCCGCACCATCGCAGGTACGGGGACGATCACCGCGGACGGCAAGGTCGGCGCGGTCGGCGGGGTCTCCATGAAGACCCAGGCCGCCCACCGCGACGGGGCCACCGTCTTCCTCGTCCCCAAGGCCGAGTGCCGCGAGGCGGAGGCCGAGCGCCCCGACGGCCTCCGGCTGATCCCCGTCACGACCCTGGGCGGCGCGGTGGACGCGCTCAGGGCGCTGGAGAGCGGTGGCAAGGTCCCGAGCTGCTGACCGGCCGGGACTCCGGCGCGGCCGACGGCGGCGGTACGGGGACCCCCCGGCCGGTGTCCGGCGGTACGGGGACCCCCCGGGCCTCCGCCGCCTCCGCCTCCGGCTCCGGTCCTTCCATCGTCCGCCACGACGGGAACACCAGCGGACTCAGCGTCGCCAGGAAGTACACCCCGCCCATCGCCAGCAGTGCCCCCGAGGCGCCCATCCCCTCCACCAGCAGCCCGGCCGCCAGCCCGCCCAACGGCATCGCGAACTCGCAGCCCGCGGTCAGCGCTCCCGAGACCCGGCTCCGCAGCCGGTCCGGCACCCGCTCGTAGACCACCGTCGTCAGGATCGGGTTCAGCACCCCGCCCGCGATTCCGCCCAGCAGCATGGTCACCGCCAGCGGCAGCACCGTCCCGCTCACCCCGGCGACCAGGAACCTCGGCGCACCGCACAGGATCACGCACACCGTGAACACCGCCCGCCGCGAGAACCGGTGCCCCACCGCCCCGTACAGCAGCGCCCCTGTCAGTCCGCCCGCCCCGAACAGCGCGGTCAGCAGCCCGATGTCCCGCGCCCCGCCCAACTCGGCCTCGGCGTGCACCGGGAGCAGGACGGCGTTCCATCCCTGGTCGGTGCCGTTCATGAACATCACCATCACCACGACCGACAGCAGCAGCCGGTGGCCCAGCAAGTGGGCGTATCCCTCGCGGAGTTCGCAGCCGTACGTCCGCAGCGACACGGGCGCCTCGGCCTTGCGCGGCTCGGCCGCGCCCACCCCCCGTACGCCGAGGGCGACCAGAGCCGCGGAGAGACCGAACGTCGCCGCGTCCACCAGGAGTACGGTCTCCGATCCGGCGAAGGCGATCAGGACCCCGGCGAGCGCCGCGCCGACCATCCTGGCCCCGCGCGAGACCGCGTCGAAGAGGCTGGCGGCGCGGGGGAGCGTGGTGCCCGCGTGCTCCGCGAGGTCGGGGACGAGCACGTACCGGGCGGTGTTGCCCGGTGTGTGGGCGAACCCGTTCAGCGCCATCAGCGCGCAGAGCGTCCAGAAGGGGAGGGCGCCCGCGTGGTGCAGGAGCGGGATCGCGGCGACGGCGAGACCGCACACCGTGTCCGAGGCGACGGCGACCCGGCGACGGCCGATCCGGTCGATGAACGGCCCGCCGATCAGCGCGGCGAGGACGACCGGCAAGGTGGCGCAGAAGGCGACGACACCCGCTCGGCCCGCGCTGCCCGTGGTCTCCAGGACGAACCAGGGGACACCGATCAGCGTGAGTGAAGTCCCGGCGGTGGAGATGGAGTTGGCCGCCAGCGTGGCGGCCAGCGGTGCGCGGCGGTGCACGGTCGATTCCCCCGTCCGTCCGCGTCAGGCCGTACGGAAGTTCGTGTGCCTGCTCCCGGCCCCGCCGCTCTGTGTCAGCCGGAGGCCGACCTCGACCATCGCCCAGCCCACTCGGGTCCGGAGGCGGGGGCGAGGGATGCGGAACGTCCCAGCCTCGTCGCGGAGTTCGGCGGCACGGTCCGTGTGCAGGCGAAGGTGGATGTGGGCGTGCATGGGTAAGTCCCTTCTGTGCATGGGCTGTCGGGGTGGGCTGCTCATTCGGAGGGGCGCGGGAACGTGTGCAGGTGGGTCCGGACGACGGCCGCTCCCTCGGTGCCTTCCGGGACGCGGTCGCGGTAGCTCTCGACGAGTGCGTGCATCTTCTCGGCCAGTTCAAGGGCGAGTTCGGGTGTGAGGTGCATCGTGAAGTCGCTCAGATCCCAGCTCCGCTGCCACTCCTTCGGCCAGTCGTCCATCGTGCCCAGCCAGGTGTTCAGCTCCTGGGCGTGGGCGGTGGCCGTCTCGTGCAGGACGAAGTCGATGGCCCCGCGGACCTCCGGGTCGGCATGGTGCCGGAAGTCGCTGCTCTCGACCGTCGAACCCTGGTGCACCGACCGCCACCAGCGTTCGCGCCCCTTGCCCAACTCCGGTGCGTCCTCGACCAGTCCGGCCTCCGCCAACTGGCGCAGGTGGTAGCTGGTCGCCCCGCTGGACTCGCCCAGCCGCTCGCCGAGCCGGGAGGCGGTGGCGGGGCCGAACTCGCGCAGGGTGTTCAGCAGCCGGAGTCGCAGGGGGTGGGCGATGGCGCGCAGGGCGCGGGCGTCGATCTGGTGGATCTTCCGGTCAGTGGCTCCGCGGTGACGGGCGCGGGGAGGCCCCTCGTTGTCTGGCATACCCTGACAGTAGAGTTGCAAAGGTTGCTTTGCAAGGGTTTTTTGCAACGAACCCTTTGCAACTCTCGGCTTCGCCCCGGGGGAGCCTCACCCCTCCTCGATGAACCCCTCCGCCACCAGCCACTCCTT
Source organism: Streptomyces sp. NPDC043746 (assembly GCF_056436485.1). NCBI lineage: Bacteria > Bacillati > Actinomycetota > Actinomycetes > Kitasatosporales > Streptomycetaceae > Streptomyces > Streptomyces sp. NPDC043746. The sequence goes on from NZ_JBWKCM010000015.1 coordinate 94,046, forward strand.
CGCCACCTTGTGCGGGTCCTCCCCCTCCACGTCCACCTTCGCGTTCAGGGTCCGGGCGACCTCCGTCGTCAGCTTCTTCGCCAGGGGGGCCAGCAGCTGGGCGATCACCGGGTACTTCTCGAAGGTCGCCAGGTGGATGACGGGGGAGGCGTTGTAGTTGGGGAAGAAGTACTTGTCGTCCTCCAGCACGTCCAGGTCCATCGCCTCGATCCGGCCGTCCGTGGTGAACACCTCGCCCAGCAGGCAGGAGTCGGACTCCGAGACCTGGGTGTAGATGATTCCGGCGTCCATCTTCTGGATGTTGGCGGCCGGGATCCTCATCCCGTACCGCTTCTCCATGCCGGGCAGCCCGTCGTCCCGTGAGGCGAACTCGTTCTCCACGCAGATCGTCACCGCGGACGGGTTCGTCCTCGCCAGCTCGGCCACGTCCGAGAGGGACTTCAGCCGGTACGTGGCGTTGTTCTTCTTGCTGATGGCCAGCGCGTAGGTGTTGTCGAGCGGAGCCGGCGGCAGCCAGACCACGCCGTTGCCGCGGTCCTCGTCCCGTACCGCCTCGTACTGCTCCTGCGGGTCCACGATCGGGTCGGCGTGGCCGAGGAAGGTGATCCAGCCGGTGCCGGTGTAGTCCCACTGGGCGTCGGCGTCGCCGTTGATGATGGCCTCGCGGGCGCTGATCGAGCCCGGCAGGTTCGTGCGGTCGATCACCTCCGCCCCGGCCGCCTTGAAGACCAGGCCGGTCATCTGGCCGAGGATGATGTTCTCGCTGAAGTTCTTCGACGTCACCGTGAGCGTCGCGCCCTTGAGCGGCTCGCCCCGCCCGACCGAGCCCGGGGAGACGTCGTCCACCATCGGGGAGCCGCTCTTGAGGCCGCAGCCGGCCGCCAGCAGGGCCAGCGTCAGTGAGAGGGCCGCCATCCTCCGTACCCGCGAGGGCCTTCCGTACGTACTTCTCACCGCTCCTCCAACCCGCGCGGCGTCAGCGCCAGTTCGGCCAGCGAGGCCAGCCAGTCCACCAGCAGCGCCAGCACCACCGTCAGCACCGACCCGATCACCAGCACCGGCATCCGCTGCGTCTGGATCCCCGAGGTGATCAGGTCGCCCAGGCCGCCGCCCCCACCGAACGTGGCCAGCGTCGCCGTGCCCACGTTCAGGACCAGGGCCGTACGGACGCCCGCCAGGATCAGCGGCACCGCGAGCGGCAGCTCCACCTTGAACAGGACGCCCCGCCCGGACATCCCCATCCCGCGCGCCGCCTCGATCATGTTCGGCTCGATCGCCCGCAATCCGGCCACCGTGTTGGAGAGCACCGGCAGCACCGCGTAGATCACGATGCCGATGATCGCCGTACGCGGGCCGATGCCCAGCCAGATCACCAGCAGCGCCAGCAGGCCGATCGCCGGGGTCGCCTGCCCGATGTTGGCCAGCGCCGTGAAGACCGGGGCCGCCTTCCGCAGCCGCCGCCGGGTCAGTGCGATACCGAGCGGGATCGCGATGATCAGCACCCAGAAGGTGGAGATCGCCGTCAGCCGGACGTGCTGCCACCAGCGCAGCTGCACGTTTCCGCCGGAGAGGGAGTTCTCCGCGATGGAGTCCAGGTGGATGTTGGTGATCCAGACGTACGTGACCACCAGGATGGCCACCAGGGCCAGGGGGAGGACGACCAGTTTCCGCCAGGTGATCCTGCGGGCCGGTGCGGACGGGGCGGGGGCGGGGTCGCTCTCCTCGTCGTGGAACGCGTGGCCCTTGACGTCGTGCTCGCCCGGCGGCCGGGTGGGGGTGACCGGGCCCTTGCCGGAGCCGGACTGGTGGCTGGGGCTCATACTCCGCCGCCACCCCCCTCCAGCTCCTGCTCGGTCCGGTGGACGCGGGCCTCCTCCAGCTCGTGCTGGTGCTCGATGGCGGTCAGCCGGTCGGCCTCCAGCAGCTCCTGCACGTTGTCCATCAGCGTCTTCATGTCGACGACCCCGATGAACTCGCCGCGCCGCCCGGTCACCGCCACCCGCCCCCCGCTGTCGGTCAGCACCGCCTCCAGCGCGTCGTGCAGCGTGGCGTCCCGGGTCACCGTGTCGTGCACCAGCTGTCCGGCCCGCGCCAGCGAACCGCGCGCCCGCATCAGGTCGCCGCGCCGCAGCCACTTGTACGGGCGGTTGCGGCGGTCCAGCATCAGCAGCTCGTTGTGCGGGCCGTTCCGCAGCTTGTTGAAGATCGTCTGGAGCGGGTCCTCGACCGTCACCGTCGGGAAGTCCGCGATACCCACATCCCGTACGCGGGTGAGGTTGAGGCGCTTCAGGGCCGCGCCCGCACCGACGAAACCGGAGACGAAGTCGTCCGTCGGGTTGGTGAGGATCGCCTCGGGGGTGTCGAACTGCGCGATGTGCGACCGCTCCCGCAGCACCGCGATCCGGTCGCCCAGCTTGATCGCCTCGTCGAAGTCGTGGGTGACGAACACGATCGTCTTGTGCAGCTCGTGCTGGAGCCGGATCAGCTCGTCCTGGAGGTGGTCGCGGGTGATCGGGTCGACCGCCCCGAACGGCTCGTCCATCAGCAGCACGGGCGGGTCGGCGGCCAGCGCCCGCGCCACGCCCACCCGCTGCTGCTGGCCGCCGGAGAGCTGGCGCGGGTAGCGGCCGTGGAACTCGCGCGGGTCCAGACCCACCAGGTCGAGCATCTCCTCCACCCGGTCCTTCACCCGGGACTTGGACCAGCCGACCATCTTCGGGACCAGGGCGATGTTCTCCGCGACCGTCATGTGCGGGAAGAGCCCGGACGACTGGATCGCGTACCCGATCTTGCGGCGCAGCTTCACCGGGTCGATGTCGGTGACGTCCTCGTCGCCGATCCTGATCCGGCCCGAGGACGGCTCGATCAGCCGGTTGATCATCTTCAGCGTGGTGGACTTCCCGCAGCCGGACGGGCCGACGAAGATCACGGTCTCGCCGGCCTTGATCTCCATCGAGACGTTGTCGACGGCCGGGTTCGGGTTGCCCGGGTACTTCTTGGTCAGGTCCTCCAGCTGGATCGTGGCCCCGGAGGTGGCCGCGGTCCCCTCCGCCGCAACGGCCTCGGTCTCGGTCTCAGGCACGGATCCCCCTCGGGATGGTCAGCCGTCCCAGCAGGACGTAGGCGGCGTCGAAGAGCAGGGCGAGCACGACGATGCCGAGCGTGCCCGCCAGGACCTGGTTGATCGCGTTGGCGCTGCCCAGCGAGGCGATGCCCCGGAAGATCTCGTTGCCGAGTCCGGGCCCGGAGGCGTACGCGGCGATGGCGGCGATCCCCATCAGCATCTGGGTGGAGACCCGGATCCCGGTCAGGATCGGCGGCCAGGCGAGCGGCAGCTCCACCCGGCAGAGCCGGGCTGTCCGGGACATCCCGATGCCCGTCGCCGCGTCCACCAGCGCCGGATCGACGCCCCGCAGCCCCACGATGGAGTTCCGGACGATGGGCAGCAGCCCGTACAGCGTCAGGGTGATCACCGTCGGCGCGACCCCGAGCCCCACCAGCGGGATCAGCAGGCCGATCGCGGCCAGCGAGGGGATGGTGAGGATCGTCGCCGTGGAGGTGATGGCCAGCGAACCGCCCCAGCCGCTGCGGTAGCTCACCACCCCGATGACCACGCCCAGCACGGTGGCGATGACCATGCACTGGAAGACCGCGCTGACGTGCTGGAAAGCGTCCGTCAGGAGCTGCTGGTGGCGGGTGGTCAGGTACTCCCAGAAGCTCACACGGCACTCCTTCGGCTCGGTCGGCGCCGGGGTCCGGCCCGGGCGGCGCTCGGGTTTCCCCGGGCCCTCCCCTGCCCGGATTCCCCCGGCTCAGACGGTGTCCTGGGCCGCCTGTTCCACCAGCGGGATGATCCGCAGCGGAACCGGGTTCTCCATCACGATCGCCGTGGAGGCCCGGACGATGCCATCAAATCCGACAACCCGGTCGATCACCCGCTGGAGATCGGCGTTCGAGCGGGCGACGAGGCGGCAGAGCATGTCCCCGTGGCCGGTGGTCGTGTGCAGCTCCAGCACCTCCGGCACGCCGCCCAAATGGGCCCGTACGTCGGCTCCTTGACCCTGTTTGATCTCCAGCGTCGCGAACGCGGTGACCGGATAGCCGAGCGCCGCCGGATCGACGTCCGGGCCGAATCCGCGGATGACGCCATTCGACTGAAGGCGGTCCAGCCGCGCCTGTACGGTCCCGCGCGCCACGCCCAGCCGCCGGGATGCTTCGAGGACGCCGATCCGCGGCTCCCGTGCCAGCAGCACGATGAGCCGGCCGTCCAGATGATCGATCGCCATGGCTCTCCTCCGATGGTCAGCCTGTACAGATAGTCCGGCCATCATGGCGATCCGCTGCGCATATTGACCAGTGAATGCGCAAACTATTGCGCACCTTGCGATGCGGGGAGAGCCTTCGAACATGACTGAGACTCTGCACACCAGCCCTGACACCGCCGCGCAGGCCGACCGCTTCCCGGTGAAGGGAATGGACGCGGTCGTCTTCGCCGTGGGCAACGCCAAGCAGGCGGCCCACTACTACTCGACCGCCTTCGGCATGAAACTGGTCGCCTACTCCGGACCGGAGAACGGCACCCGCGAGACCGCGAGCTACGTCCTCACCAACGGCGCCGCCCGCTTCGTCTTCACCTCCGTGATCAAGGCGTCCACCGAGTGGGGCACCTTCCTCTCCGACCACGTCGCCGCCCACGGCGACGGCGTCATCGACCTCGCCATCGAGGTCCCGGACGCCCGGGCCGCCTACGCGTACGCCGTCGAGCACGGAGCCCGGGGCATCACCGAGCCGCACGAGGTCAAGGACGAGCACGGCACCGTCGTCCTCGCCGCCATCGCCACGTACGGCAAGACCCGCCACACCCTGGTCGAGCGCTCCGGCTACGACGGCCCCTACCTCCCCGGTTACGCCGCCGCCGCCCCGATCGTCGAGCCGCCGGCCAAGCGCACCTTCCAGGCCATCGACCACTGCGTCGGCAACGTCGAGCTGGGCCGGATGAACGAGTGGGTCGGCTTCTACAACGAGGTCATGGGCTTCACCAACATGAAGGAGTTCGTGGGCGACGACATCGCCACCGAGTACTCCGCCCTCATGTCGAAGGTCGTCGCGGACGGCACGCTGAAGGTGAAGTTCCCGATCAACGAGCCGGCGATCGCGAAGAAGAAGTCGCAGATCGACGAGTACCTGGAGTTCTACGGCGGCGCCGGCGTCCAGCACATCGCGCTCGCCACCAACGACATCGTCGCCACCGTCCGCTCGATGCGCGCGGCCGGTGTGCAGTTCCTGGACACCCCCGACTCGTACTACGACACCCTCGGTGAGTGGGCCGGGGAGACCCGGGTGCCGGTCGAGATCCTGCGCGAGCTGAAGATCCTGGTCGACCGCGACGAGGACGGCTACCTGCTGCAGATCTTCACCAAGCCGGTCCAGGACCGCCCGACCGTCTTCTTCGAGATGATCGAGCGCCACGGCTCCATGGGCTTCGGCAAGGGCAACTTCAAGGCACTCTTCGAGGCCATCGAGCGCGAGCAGGAGAAGCGCGGCAACCTCTGAGCCGTACATATCCCGCACACGACCGCGGTCCGGGGCAGCACCCCGGACCGCGGTCGTATGCGGGGGCGGACCGCCGTGGTCAGCGGCCCGTGGCCCCCGGGCCGCCCGGCGGCGGCTCGCCCAGGGCCTCCAGCGCCTCCCGCGCCTTCGGCGCGTCGAGGGGTGAGAACGCCGGGTTGGTGCGCAGCGCCTCGTCCAGGTGGCGGCGGGCCGCGCCGTGCTCGCCCAGCTGCCGTTCGATCATCCCCAGGTGGTACGCGTACGAGGCGTTCCGCACCCCCGTGTCCACCGCCCGGCGCGCGTACTCCAGCCCCTCCTCCGACCGCCCCGTCCGGTGCAGCGCCCACCCCAGCGCGTCCGCCACCGCCGCACTGCGGTGCTGCTTCTTCCACTGGGCGCGCAACAGCTCCACCGCCACGGCCGGGTCCCCGTGCCCGCTCTCGTACCGGGCCCGGAGCACGGACTCGTCCACCCCTGCCGCCTTCGACCGCGCCAGCAGCTTCTCCAGCTCGGCGTACTGGCTGCGGGCGTCCCCGTCGAGCCCGAGGGACGCGTACAGCTCGCCCAGTTCGAGGGCGTACAGCGGGCGCGGCAGCTTGGTGAGCGCGCTCTGGTACGCGGCCAGCGCCTCATCCGTGCGGTCCAGCGCGGCCAGCGCCCGGGCCCTGCCCGCCAGGGACGCGTGGTGGCCCGCGTCCGTGCGCAGCGCCGCGTCGAACTGCGCCACCGCCTCCTCCGGCTCGCCCCGCTCCCAGGCCAGCTCACCGAGCCGGTGCAGCGCCTCGGCCTTCTCGGCGGGGGTCGTCGCCCGGTCGGCGGCCTCCCGGGCGGTGGCCAGGGCGTCCTCGCGCCAGCCCCGGTCGCGGTAGAGCTCGGCGGTCCGGGCCAGCGCGGGGACGCCCTTGCGCAGCTCACCGAACTTCTCCGTCGCCTCGGTCGCCGCCTTCCGGTCCCCGAGGCCGGTGTACGCGTCGATCAGGACCGGGTACACCCGCCAGGTCTTCGGCTCCTGCTTCCGTACGGTCTCGCCCCACCGCTTCGCCGCCAGGAAGTCCTGCCGGGCGTTGGCCAGAGCCGCCATCCCCACCCAGGCCTCCCCGTTGCCCCGCTCGCCCGGCTGCGCCGCCAGCGACTGCTTCAGCGCCTCCTCGGCACGCTCGTAGTACGCCGCGTCCGCCGAGCGCCGCCCCCACTCCACGTACGCCGAACCGAGCGTCGCCCACGAGGGGGCGTCCTGCGGGTGGGACTCCACCCACCGCTGCCGGTCCCCGATCAGCGCGGTCAGGTCCGAGAGGGAGGCGGGGGAGCCCGCCGTCGCCGCCGCCTCGGCCCGCTCCACCGGCCCCGGTTCCTTCGGCGCGTCCCGGCCCCGGTCCGGTACGGCCACCAGCGCGCCGGCCAGCAGCACCCCCGCCGCCACCGCCCCGAACGCGGCCCGGCGCAGGGTCGTCCGCAGGGTGGGAGGGGGCGGCGGTACGGCGGTGGCGCCTTCGACGGGCGGAACGGAGAGGTCCGCACCGGGCGGCACGGACGGTTCCGCCCCGGGCACCGCATCGGACTCCGTGCCGGAGGCCGTACGGGGCGTCGTCGCGCCGGACCTCGCATCGCGCGCCCCGGCGTCGTGCGGGGACGGCTCCTGCGGCCGGCGGCGGGGCTCGGGATCCTGCTGGGGCATGACATCCATGACCATCACTGTGCGTCAGTCATACGAGCACACCGCGTTCCGGGATCGCCGCCGCCGACGGGTTCACACCATTGGCCCCGGGTGTCAGGCTTGGATCATGAGCGATCTTCTCGAACGGCTGCGCACCGGCCTTCCGCCCGAGGCCCTGATCACCGACCCGGACGTCACCGCGTCCTACGCCCGCGACATGGCGAGCTTCTGCGCGGCCGGCACCCCGGCCGTCGTCGTGCTCCCGCGCACGGTCGAGCAGGTCCAGCACGTCATGCGCACCGCTACCGCGCTGCGCGTCCCGGTCGTGCCGCAGGGCGCCCGTACCGGCCTGTCCGGCGCGGCCAACGCCTCGGACGGCTGCATCGTGCTCTCCCTGGTGAAGATGGACCGGATCCTGGAGATCAGCCCGGTCGACCGGATCGCCGTCGTCGAGCCCGGTGTCGTCAACGCGGTGCTCTCACGCGCGGTCGGCGAACACGGGCTGTACTACCCGCCGGACCCCTCCAGCTGGGAGACCTGCACCATCGGCGGCAACATCGGCACGGCCTCCGGCGGCCTGTGCTGCGTGAAGTACGGGGTCACCGCCGAGTACGTCCTCGCCCTCGACGTCGTCCTGGCCGACGGGCGGCTCCTCACCACCGGCCGCCGCACGGCCAAGGGGGTCGCCGGCTACGACCTCACCCGGCTCCTCGTCGGCTCCGAGGGCAGCCTCGGGATCATCGTCAAGGCCGTCCTCGCCCTCAGACCGCGGCCGCCGCAGCAGCTCGTCCTCGCCGCCGAGTTCCCCTCCGCGGAAGCCGCCTGTGACGCTGTGTGCCGGATCATGGAGGGCGGTCACACCCCGTCACTCCTCGAACTGATGGACCGTACGACCGTGCGTGCCGTCAACCAGCTCGCCTCCATGGGGCTGCCCGAGACCACCGAGGCGCTCCTCCTCTGCGCCTTCGACACGCCCGACCCGGCCGCCGACCTCGCCGCCGTCGGCGCGCTCTGCACCGCCGCAGGGGCCACCGACGTGGTCCCCGCCGACACGCAGGCCGAGTCCGAACTGCTCCTCCAGGCCCGCCGGATGTCGCTCCCCGCGCTGGAGGCCGTCAAGTCCGCCACGATGATCGACGACGTCTGCGTACCGCGCTCGCGGCTCGGCGCGATGCTGGCGGGCACCGCCGCCATCGCGGAGGAGTACGGACTCACCATCGGCGTCTGCTCCCACGCGGGCGACGGCAACACCCACCCCGTCGTCTGCTTCGACCACACCGACCCCGACGAGTCCCGCCGGGCCCGCGAGTCCTTCGACGCGATCATGGCGCTCGGTCTGGAGCTGGGCGGGACCATCACCGGCGAACACGGCGTGGGCGTCCTCAAGAAGGAATGGCTCGCCCGTGAACTGGGCGAGACCGGTATCGCGTTGCAGCGCTCCATCAAGGCCGCCTTCGACCCGCTCGGCCTCCTCAACCCCGGCAAGCTCTTCTGAACCCCGCTCCCCGCGGGGGCCCTCACGCCTCACCCTCCTGCGACGACGGCTCGTCCGCGGACCACGGGTCGCTCAGCCACAGGTCGTCCGCCGGCAGCGGGGCCAGCAGCTCCGCCAGCCCCTCGTCGATGCCGAGCCGCTCGCACTCGGTGCCCGGCGGCACGATCCGCAGGGTCCGCTCCACCCAGGCCGACACGGCGGCCGAGGGGACCTCCAGCAGGGCGTTGCCGTCGGGGGAGGTGAGGGCCACGCAGATCACGCTGCGCTGGTCGACCTTGGTCGGCCAGATCCGCACGTCCCCGTGCCCGCACGGCCGGAACACCCCTTCCACCAGCAGCTCCCGGGCGAACGTCCAGTGCACGGGCGACTCGGAGCCGATGTGGAAGGCGATGTGCACGGCGTACGGGTCGTCGGTGCGGTACGTCAGTCGGGCGGGGACCGGGATGGACCGCTCGGGGGACAGGACGAGCTTCAGCTCCAGCTCACGTTCCACGATGTTCATCATGAGAATGCACGACCTTCCGGTGCTCCTGGGGCGGTCCCGCTGACCGTCCCGCACAAGGAGAGAGCGCCCTCCCCGCCACCTATTACGCGACTTCCCAAGAAAACTTCGATCCGTTTCGGAAGTGGTCCCAAAGAGGCGGACCGGCCCGGGGGTACGCGGCGGTCTGATAGATGTGGACCCTTGTATGGAGGCCGTCCGCCCTCCCGGCGCCGAACGGCCTGAGGCCTCGAAGAGATACGGGACCCGCTGATGAGCGCGCCAACTCCGGCACCCGGTGACGACAGCCCCCGCGAGGGCTACTACCCCGACCCCTCCATCCCCGGCTACGTCCGGTACTGGAACGGTGCGGCCTGGGTCCCCGGTACGAGTCGGCCGGCGCCCGAGCAGCCCGCTGCCACCCCTTCCACCGCTCCTGCGCCCGCCCCTGCTCCGGCCTCTTCCCCGGCCCCTTCCCCGGCCCCTTCCCCTGCCTCGCAGGCCGGGTCGCAGGCCGCGCCGGTGGAGGAGACCGGGCCGATCTTCTTCGACGAGGAGGAGGCCGGGGGTGCGGCCTCCTCCGGGTCCGTCTGGCAGGCGGACTCCGCGCGTCAGGGCGGCTTCGGCGGCCCCGGGGACCGCCCGGTCGCGTGGGGCGGCCCGGCGCCGGAGCCCGCCGCCGACCCGAGGGCGTCCCTCGCCCAGGACCCGACCGGTGGCGCGCTGCCGGGGATGCGGGCACCCGAGGAGGAGGCGGCGGCGCGCCCGCCGACCGAGGGGACCGTCACGATCCGCGCGACGGGCCCGCGGCAGGCGGCGGCCGCCCACGCCCCGGCTCCCCAGGAGGCACCCCAGGGCCCGGTCCAGGTCTCCGCCGCCGCACCCGTGCCCACGCCGCCCCCAACTCCCGCGCCCACGCCGCCCCCGGCCGCCGCGTCCGGACCTGCCCCGGCTCCCGTCGCCCCGGCCCCCGAGCCCGTACGCCCGGCGGCTCTGCACACACCGCTCACCCCCGGCCCCGGCGGCGGTTCGGCCTCCTGGGCGCAGCAGGTCCACCAGCTGGCCCGGCCCGAACCGCAGCAGCAGGCGCCTGCACCGAACCAGCAGGGCCCCCTGCCCCCGCAGAACCAGCAGAGCCCCCAGCCGTCCCCCGTCGCGCAGGCCGCCCCCGTGGCCGCCGACCAGCCCGTCGTGCCCTGGAAGCCCCCGGCGGCCGACGACCCCTTCCAGCAGATGGTCCGGGCGCAGACGGCGGCCCGGCCCGCCGGGCTCGGCAAGCGGTTCGCTGCCCGGCTCGTCGACAACCTGGTGCTCGGCGCGGCGGTCGGCGCGGTGGCCCTCCCCCTGGCCACCCAGGGGTTGGACCACATCGACCGGAAGATCACCGCGGCCAAGCAGACCGGTGAGACCGTCACCGTCTGGCTGCTGGACTCCACCACCGGGGCGCTGCTCGGGGCCCTGCTCGCGGCCTTCCTCGTCCTCGGTTTCCTGCTGGAGGCGCTGCCCACCGCCAAGTGGGGCCGGACGCTCGGCAAGAAGCTGTTCGGGCTCGACGTGCGGGACATCGAGTCCCACGACACGCCCACGGTGGGGGCGGCCCTGCGCCGCTGGCTCGTCTACGGGGTGCTGGGGCTCCTGGTCATCGGCGTGGCCAATGTGCTCTGGTGCCTGGTCGACCGCCCCTGGCGCCAGTGCTGGCACGACAAGGCGGCGCGCACGTTCGTGGCGGGCTGACGGCGGAGCCGGGCCGGCGGCGGACCGGCCCGCCTATCGGAAGAGCCGACCGGCCGGGCGGAGACACGCGGGTCCGGCCTCGTATGCCGCCCCGCGTCCCCCGAACGCGCCTGAGCCGTTGCGGGCCCCGGTGGCCCGGGGTGCACTGCCCCCATGAGCAACGACCAGCCGACGCCCGGCCAGCCGCCCGAGGACGACGATCCGTTCCTCAAGAAGCCGCAGGAGCCCCCGCCGCCGTCAGACGGTCGGCCGCCGTTCGGACAGCCGCCGTACGGAAGTGCGCCGCCCCCTCCGCCGCCCCCGCCCCCGCCGAACGACCCGTACGGCAGCGGCGGGGGTTTCGGGGCTCCTGACCCGCTGGCCGGGATGCCGCCGCTGGCCGAGCCGGGCAAGCGGATCCTGGCGCGGCTGATCGACTTCCTCATCATCTCGATCCCGCTCTATCTGATCTCGCTGCCCTGGGGCGGGGCGATCGACGTCGACGGGGACGGCGGCAGAGGGTTCAACGCCGCCTACAGCGGCAACCAGTTGCTCTGGTCGCTCATCGGGCTCGCGGTGTACGTCGCCTACGACACGTACTTCACGCACAAGGACGGCCGCACGATCGGCAAGCGGCTGCTGAAGCTGCGGGTGGCGATGCTCAACGACGGGCGGGTGCCCGACACCAGCGCGGCGCTGATGCGGGCCGTCGTGCTCTGGGCCCCGGCGCTGCTGTGCTGCCCGTGCCTGTGGTGGCTGATCAACATCGTGCTGATGTTCACGGACAAGCCCTACCGGCAGGGGCTCCAGGACAAGGCGGGCAAGACCGTGGTGGTCGTGGCCCGTTAGGGGCGGACCGCTCAGAGGACCGATCACCGGACCGGGCCCCGGACCGATCACCGGACCGGGCTCAGGACGGCTCACCGGACCGGGCTCCGGCATGGCGACGGCCGGGCGGGTGGACACCCCCGCCCGGCTACCGGGACCGTGATCGGCTCAGCGGCGCAGCGAGTGTTCGCCCTCCCGCCGGGACGGGCGGCCGGACGGGACGCGCTCCTGGGCCCCGAAGGCCTCCGGCAGGTGGAGGGTACGGGTCGGGGCGCCGGCGGACGCGGTCCGCGGGCGGTCCGCCGGGCCGTGCGCGGCCGGACGCGGACGGGGCGCGGCCTGCGGCAGACGCACGGCCACCAGCAGGCCGAGCGCGAGTCCGGTGGTGGCGGCGATGGCCACGCCGATCTCCGATTCCGTACCGGAGAGCAGCAGCAGGGCGAGGGTGGTGCAGACGACGGTGGCCGAACCGTAGACGAGCTGTGCGGCGGTCGGACGCGGCATGGCGGTTTCCGTCCTCGGGACGTCGGATGGGCGGGTGGTCGGCACATGCACAGGCACCTTCCGACCCTACGACGGTGGATGCCCGACCGGGACCGGTAGTAAGCGTGACCTAACCCACGGTGCCGGTGCACAGGGGGCGCACGGAGTCACGCCTCTCACCAACCGGACAGCTCGGCGCGCCCGTTGACGGAGAATCTGTCCGCATACCGGAAAGGCGCTCCTGCATAGTGCACTTGGTCTGTTCAAGTCAAGGTCTGTCTTTTCGCTCGCAACTCCGATCGAATGTCGTCACTTGTGACGCGTTCACGCGCGCGGCCCTCTCCACACCCCCCTGGCCGCCGCGCGGGACGCCCGGGGAGGACTGCATCAAGTGATCAATCAGAGACGGGCGCTTCGCGCCGCTGCCGTTGTCGTGGCCATGGCTGCGACGGCCGCGACGGCGTCGACCTTCGCCACCGCCCAGGCGCATGACGTCACGTCAGGCCCTGCCGCTTCCGCCGCTCCCACCGTCGACCGCCATGACCCGGCGCCCGGCAAGGGGCACGTGGAGCACAACCTCGAAGGCCCCTTCAGCGAGCAGCAGGCGGCGCAGCGGGAGGCCGCGCTGGAGCAGGTGCTCGCCGGGGACAAGAAGGTGACCACCAAGGGCGGTTCCAAGGTCGTCAAGCTCGGCGACAAGAAGTACGTCGAGCTCGGCCGGGAGAAGACCGACAAGATCTTCACCATCCTGCTGGAGTTCGGGGACAAGGTCGACGACACGACCATGTTCGACCCGGACGGCGACGGCCCCAAGCCGCCGATCAAGAAGTACGGCGGCACGCCCGGCCCGGCGCACAACGAGATCGCCAAGCCGGACCCGAAGAAGGACAACAGCACCGCCTGGAAGGCCGACTACAACCGGGCGCACTTCGAGCAGCTGTACTTCGGCGAGGGCAAGGGCGTCCACTCGCTCAAGACCTACTACGAGAAGACCTCCTCGGGCCGCTACTCGGTCGAGGGCGAGGTCTCCGACTGGGTGAAGGTCGAGTACAACGAGGCCCGCTACGGCTCCAACTACTGCGGCCAGTCCAACTGCGCCAACGTCTGGGACGCGGTCCGCGACGGCGTCAACGCCTGGGTCGCCGACCAGAAGGCCAAGGGCCGCACGGACGCGGAGATCAAGGCGAACCTGGCCGAGTACGACCAGTGGGACCGCTACGACCACGACGGTGACGGCAACTTCAACGAGCCGGACGGCTACATCGACCACTTCCAGCTGGTCCACGCCGGTGAGGACGAGTCGGCCGGCGGCGGCGCGCAGGGCGGCGACGCCATCTGGGCGCACCGCTGGTACGCCTACGGCACCAACGCGGGCGCGACCGGCCCGGAGTACAATAAGGCCGGTGGCGCCCAGATCGGTGACACGGGCATCTGGGTCGGTGACTACACCGTCCAGCCCGAGAACGGCGGCCTGGGCGTCTTCGCCCACGAGTACGCCCACGACCTCGGTCTGCCGGACCTGTACGACACCTCCGGCGGCGGCGAGAACTCGGTCGGCTTCTGGTCCCTGATGTCGGCGGGCTCCTGGCTCGGCACCGGCAAGGGCGAGATCGGCGACCTGCCGGGCGACATGACCTCGTGGGACAAGCTCCAGCTGGGCTGGCTCGACTACGAGACGGCCAAGGCGGGCAAGACCTCGCTGCACAAGCTGGGCGTCTCGGAGTACAACACCAAGAACCCGCAGGCGCTCGTCGTCGAGCTGCCGGCCAAGCCCGTCACCACCACCGTCGTCAAGCCCGCCCAGGGCACCAAGCAGTGGTGGAGCGACCAGGGCGACAACCTGTCGAACACCCTGACCCGTTCCGTCGACCTGACGGGCAAGTCCTCGGCCAAGCTGGACCTTTCGGGCTGGTACGACATCGAGGCCGACTACGACTACCTCTACACCGAGGTGTCCGACAACGGCGGCACCAGCTGGACCGCGCTCGACGGCACCGCCGACGGGCAGGCCATCCCGCGTGACGCCAGCGACAAGCCGGCGCTGACCGACGTCTCGGGCTCGTACAAGAAGCTCTCCTTCTCGCTCGACGCCTACGCGGGCAAGAAGGTCGACCTGCGCTTCCGCTACCAGACGGACGGCGGCGTGAGCGGCAAGGGCTTCACCGCCGACGAGATCGTCATCACGGCCGACGGTGCCACGCTCTTCTCCGACAACGCCGAGGGCGACGACAACGGCTGGACGTCGAAGGGCTTCTCGCGGATCGGCGAGTCCTTCTCGAAGGACTACCCGCAGTTCTACATCGCGGAGAACCGCCAGTACGTCAGCTACGACGAGACCCTCAAGGTCGGCCCGTACAACTTCGGCTTCTCCACCACCCGTCCGAGCTGGGTCGAGCACTACGCGTACCAGACCGGTCTGCTGATCTGGCTCTGGGACACCTCCCAGAAGGACAACAACACCTCGGCCCACCCGGGCGAGGGGCTGATCCTGCCGATCGACGCGCACCCCAAGCCGCTGAGGTGGAAGGACGGCTCGCTCGTCCGCAACAAGATCCAGCCGTTCGACGCCCCGTTCAGCTGGTACCCGAACAAGGGATTCACGCTCCACAACGCGGACGTTCCGCTGTACATCAAGCCGGCCCTGGGCAACCCGGTCTTCGACGACCGCAAGGGCACCTACTGGTACAAGGAGAACCCGACGGGCAGTGTCAAGGTTTCTGACACCAACACCCGCATCTCCATCGTCCACGAGCCGCTGAACGGCTCCACGATGACCGTGCTGGTCGGCCCCTCGGGTCGATGATTTCGTAAAGCCGCAGGTCAGAGCATGATCGGCCGTTGCCCTCTAGCGGGCAGCGGCCGATCGTGTTTAGGTGCGTCTTGTTCACATCCTTATTGACACGACGTCTCACGGGGGAGTGCGGATCATGGCAGGCGGAGGTTTCTGCAGGTTGCCGAACGGCTCGGTGGTGGTGGCCCTGACCCTCACCAGACCGGGCGGTACGGGATCGGAGCCCGGCGCTCCGGTACGCGTGCTGGTCCACGCGGCGAACCGGGCGCGCGCCCTGACCAGGCTGCGCAATCTGGGGCTGCGGGCGGTCTATCTGCGCGGCAACGCGGCACCGCCGACGCCGGACGAGGTGACGGCGGTGCTGCACCACCCGGACGGCCTGCTGTGGCGGGGGGCGCCGTCGGCGGACGCGCCCGGCCGCTCGCCGCAGGCGCACCTGACGCTCCAGCCGGGCCAGGAGCTGTGGCACCCGATCCGCGCCCTGCTGGGCCCGGCGGGGCATGCCGGACCGGCCCGCCCGGCGGCTTAAGGGCTGTCCCGCGATCCCTGGCGGGCGCACGACGACAGCTACGGCGCCTCGCCGCGTTGTCGGAACGCCCGAATACATCCAGTATGCGGACGTCCCTCCGCCTTGCGATGCACCGCATCTGACGCCGCGCGCTGATCCACCAGGGATTGCGGGACAGCCCTTAGGTGCGGGCCGGACGCGGTCGCCCCGGGGCCTACAGGGCCTCGGCCACGACGGGCTTGCCGGAGAGCTTCACGCCGGCCGCCCGCAGCTCGTCCAGGGCCTTCTCGGTCGTCGCCGGTGCGACCCCGGCGGTCAGGTCGAGCAGCACGTGGGTGACGAAGCCCTCGCGGAACGCGTCCAGGGCGGTGGCCCGTACGCAGTGGTCGGTGGCGATGCCGACCACGTCCACCTCGGTGACGGACCGGTCGCGCAGCCACTGGGCGAGAGTGGTGCCGTTCTCGTCGGTGCCCTCGAAACCGCTGTACGCGGCCGAGTAGGCGCCCTTGTCGAAGACGGCCTCGATGGCCCCGGAGGCGACGGCGGGCGCGAAGTTCGGGTGGAAGCCCACCCCCTCCGTACCGGCGACGCAGTGCACCGGCCAGGAGTCGACGAAGTCCGGGGTCGCGGAGAAGTGGTCCCCGGGGTCGACGTGGTGGTCCCGGGTGGCCACCACGTGGCGGTAGCCGGGCTGGGCCGCGCCGATGAGGTCGGTGATGGCGGCGGCGACATCGGCGCCACCCGCCACCGCGAGGCTGCCGCCCTCGCAGAAGTCGTTCTGAACGTCCACGACGATCAATGCGCGGTGCATGGCGGGTGTCCTTCGGTGGGTGGGGGAGCGGGGTGGTGGTTCCACGTTCACGGTTCACGGGGGATGGCATCGAGCGTAGAGGTCGGGGCCTGACAATCAACCCCTACCCGTTTCGGCCACCCCGGCCCGTGGGGCGGCCGGTCCGACCCGTCCGGCGTTCGGGGACGAGACCTCCGCGGCGGGGACCACCGCACCTTCCGGACCGGGCCCCGCCCTCATGCGTACTCCGTCCCGATCACCGGCTCCCCCCGGGACAACTGCATCGCGGACAGCGGCAACCCGGCCCGGGCCGCGACATGCCGCTCCCGCGCCGCCTCCAACGGCTCCCGGGCCACCACCTCGCCGCCCCGCACCAGCTCCACCGGCAGCTCCCGCCCCGCCAGCTCCTTCGGGACCGCCCCGGTGCCGATCACCTCGGCCTCGGCCACCCCGTGCTCGTCCACCCGGCGCGCGGCCCACTTGCGGCCGCCCTTCGAGGACTTCGCACCGAGCGACTTCTTCGCCACCGGCACCAGCGGAGCGTCCGGCTCCGCCGACCCGGCGCGGGCCACCAGCTTGTAGACCATCGAGCACGTGGGGTGCCCGCTCCCGGTGACCAGCTGGGTGCCGACCCCGTACGCGTCCACCGGCGCGGCGGCCAGCGAGGCGATGGCGTACTCGTCCAGGTCCGAGGTGACCACGATCTTCGTGCTCGTCGCACCCAGCTCGTCCAGCTGCTGCCGCACCCGGTGCGCGACCAGCAGCAGGTCCCCGGAGTCGATCCGTACGGCACCCAGCTCGGGCCCCGCGATCTCCACCGCCGCCCGCACCGCCTCGGCCACGTCGTAGGTGTCGACCAGCAGCGTGGTGCCCCGCCCCAGCGAGTCCACCTGGGCCCGGAACGCGTCCCGCTCGGTGTCGTGCAGCAGGGTGAAGGCGTGCGCGCTGGTGCCGACCGTCGGGATCCCGTACCGGAAACCGGCCGCCAGGTCGGAGGTGGCGTCGAACCCTCCGACGTACGCCGCGCGCGCGGAGGCCACCGCCGACAGCTCGTGGGTGCGCCGCGCCCCCATCTCGATCAGCCGGCGCCCCCCGGCCGCGGCCGACATCCGTGAGGCGGCGGCGGCGACCGCGGAGTCGTGGTTGAGGATCGACAGGATCACCGTCTCCAGCAGCACGCACTCGGCGAAGGAGCCCTCCACCCGCAGGACCGGCGAGCCCGGGAAGTACACCTCACCCTCCGGGTAGCCCCAGATGTCGCCGCTGAAGCGGTAGTCCGCCAGCCACTGGAGAGTCGGCTCGTCCACGATGTGCCGCTGGCGCAGGAAGCCGATCATCTCGTCGTCGAAGTGGAAGTTCTCCACCGCGTCCAGCACCCGCCCGGTGCCCGCGACGACTCCGTACCGCCGCCCCTCGGGCAGCCGGCGGGTGAACGCCTCGAAGACGGAGCGGCGGGAGGCAGTGCCCGCCTTGAGTGCCGCCTGCACCATGGTCAGCTCGTACTGGTCGGTGAAGAGCGCGGTCGACGGAACGCCGACCCGTCGCCCGAGGTCCGCTGAGTTCATGGCTCGGATGCTACCCCCTATTCGTCAGAGTGACGAGATGTGGGGTCCGTTTGTGCGCCCGGCCCGTCCGAGTGGCAGCATGGGACAGGTGAGCGTTGCTACCCCGCTGGAGATCGAACGTCCCGATGCCGCCGAGGAGACCTTCGTGGTCCCCGAGCCGGACGTCCCGTGGGTGACGCTCGTCCACAACGACCCGGTCAACCTCATGAGCTACGTGACCTATGTCTTCCAGGCCTACTTCGGCTACTCGAAGGACAAGGCCCACAAGCTCATGCTGGACGTGCACCAGAAGGGCCGCGCCGTCGTCTCCAGCGGGAGCCGCGAGGAGATGGAGCGCGACGTCCAGGCCATGCACGGGTACGGGCTGTGGGCCACCCTCACCCAGGACCGCAACTAGAACCCCCTCAGCGCCCCCTGCCCCGTTCGACCCACCATCGGAGAATCCATGGCCGGCCATTTCGAGGCCACCCCGGGCGGCGGCGCGGCCGTCGCGCTCGACGAGGTCGAGATCTCGATCCTGCGCTCCCTCGCCGTGCAGCTGCTCGAACTGATCGGCCCGGGCGACACCCCCGCCGAGGGCGAGGACCCGCTCGCCGCGCTCTTCGCCGAGGGGCCCAGCAAGCCGCCCTCGGACCCGGCGCTGGCCCGGCTCTTCCCCGATGCCTACGGCGGCCCCGACGGGTCCGCCCCCGAAGGCAGGAGCGAGGAGGAGCTGCGGGAGCTGTCCGCCGAGTTCCGCCGCTTCACCGAGATGGACCTGCGGTCCCGCAAGCGCGAGGACGCCCTCACCGTCGTACGGACGCTGGACACCCTCTCGCCCGCCGGGGGAGGCGGGGCCGTGCTCACCCTCACCGCCGTGGAGTGCCGCGCCTGGCTCGGTGCGCTCAACGACCTGCGCCTCACCATCGGTACCCGGCTGGACGTCTCCGACGAGGACGAGGGCGAGAACGGCTCGCTCTACCGGCTCCCCGACAGCGACCCGCGCAAGCCCATGGTGATGGCCTACCTCTGGCTCGGCGCGCTCCAGGAATCGCTCGTCGAGACCCTGATGCCGTAATCGGCCGACGGTGTCCTCCGGGCCGGCCCGCACGCGTAATCCGCGCGTACGTCTTCGCTCAACGGACGCTCAGATCCGGGTAACGATCACCCCAAGACATAAGTGTCCGTTCGTGGGGGATGGAGTTTCTTGTCCGCTTTTATCTGTGGAGTGCGCCACAGAATGTCCCGTCGTGTCCTGTGGCGGCCGTGATAGATCTTCACGACCGCCCGGGGACGTCACCCCTGTTCCCGGGGGTCGCCACAAGCCGGCCGAACGCCGGTGGCACTCCATCCATATCCGGGGGGATCAGGACCTGGTCCGCAGCCTTGAGGGCGCGGATCGGCGTGGAGAAAGGCGCACCACACATGGCATCGGCACAGGTCGACGAGGGACAGGCCGACAGCGGAAGGCCCGGCGCGGACGCCGCGGCGGCCGAGACCGGTGGCGAGGGGTACCAGCGGGGTCTGGGAGCCCGTCAGATCCAGATGATCGCCATCGGCGGAGCCATCGGTACCGGGCTCTTCCTCGGCGCGGGCAAAGCGATCGACCGGGCCGGACCCAGCCTCATCCTGGCCTATGTCCTCGCGGGCCTGGTCATCTTCTTCATCATGCGGGCCCTGGGCGAACTGCTCATGTACCGCCCGGTGTCCGGCTCCTTCTCGGAGTACGCCCGTGAATTCATCGGGCCCTTCTTCGGATTCGTCACCGGCTGGACGTACTGGCTGTTCTGGGTCGTCACCGGAATCACCGAAGTCACCGCCGCCGCCACCTATATGACGTACTGGTGGGACATTCCCCAGTGGCTCTCCGCGCTCGCCTTCACCGTCATTCTCTACGGTGCCAACCTGATCTCCGTGAAGCTCTTCGGTGAGCTGGAGTTCTGGTTCTCCATGGTCAAGGTCACCGCGATCGTCGGCATGATCCTCATCTGCGCGGGCGTCCTGACCATCGGCTTCTCCGACGCGGGCGACACCGCGACCGTCTCGAATCTCTGGAACGACGGCGGGTTCTTCCCCAACGGCATCGGCGGCACGCTGATGACGCTCCAGATCGTCATGTTCGCCTTCCTCGCCGTGGAACTCGTCGGCGTCACGGCGGGGGAGTCCAAGGACCCCGAGACCGTGCTGCCCAGGGCCATCAACACCGTGCCGTGGCGCATCGCCGTCTTCTACGTCGGCGCGCTGATCATGATCCTCTCCGTGGTGCCGTGGTCCACCTTCAAGCCGGGCGTCTCGCCGTTCGTGAAGGCCTTCGAGGAGATGGGGCTCGGCATCGGCGCCGCCATCGTCAACTTCGTCGTCCTGACCGCGGCGCTCTCCTCCTGCAACTCCGGCATGTACTCCACCGGCCGCATGCTCCGCGACCTGGCCATGAACGGCCAGGGCCCGCGCGCCTTCACCAAGCTGACGAAGGGCGGCCTGCCGCTCGTCGGCACCACCTTCTCCGCCGCCCTGATGCTCGTCGGCGTCTGGATCAA
Source organism: Streptomyces sp. NPDC043746 (assembly GCF_056436485.1). Lineage (NCBI taxonomy): Bacteria > Bacillati > Actinomycetota > Actinomycetes > Kitasatosporales > Streptomycetaceae > Streptomyces > Streptomyces sp. NPDC043746. The sequence continues at coordinate 114,423 of NZ_JBWKCM010000015.1, forward strand.
CTACCAGTGGCCTGGCGAGGCGTTCACCTACGTCGTCTCCTTCGCGACCATCTCCGGCATGTGGGCCTGGATCATGATCCTGATCAGCCAGATCCGCTACCGCCGCCTCGCCGACCGGGGCGTGCTCCCGCACTCCTCGTTCAAGGCCCCGGGCGCCCCGTACACGAGCTGGTTCGCGCTCTGCTTCATCGGCACGGTCATCGTGATGATGGCGGTCGACAAGGACGCCCGGATCTCGCTCTACTGCGCCCCGCTCTGGGCACTCGTCCTCGGCGTCTCCTACCTGGTGCTGACGTCGCGCAGCCCGGAGAACACCGCCTTCGCCAAGCGCTGACCCCTTCGACCCCGAGGGCGGGCCCGCTGACCACGGGCCCATGACCGGCCCTCCTCCCGGACACCCCGGCCACTCCCCCCACGGCCCCGGGTGCCCACCATGCGGCCCCCTGCGTACCACCCACCGGTACGCAGGGGGCCGCATGCTCAGACCGGCAGGGAACCGGGGGCGGCGTCGCGGGGCTGCGCACGCGCATCTGCGGCGTTGTCGTCAATCACCGACGCTCCGCGTCGACCCAACCCTCCGCCTTGCAGCCGCACGCACCCAGCCCCGCTTCTTCTCCCACCCCCCGGTTCCCGGTCGGTCTTATCCTGGCGCCATGCTGACCATCACCCAGGCGCTCCACGACCAGATCGTCGCCCACGCCCGCGCCGACCACCCCGACGAGGCGTGCGGTGTGGTGGCGGGTCCGGCCGGGACCGGGCGCCCCGAGCGCTTCATCCCCATGCTCAACGCCGCCCGCTCGCCCACGTTCTACGAGTTCGACTCCGGCGACCTCCTCAAGCTCTACCGCGAGATGGACGACCGCGACGAGGAGCCCGTGATCATCTACCACTCGCACACCGCGACCGAGGCCTACCCCTCCCGCACCGACGTGACGTACGCCAACGAGCCCGGCGCCCACTACGTCCTGGTCTCCACCGCCGACACCGACGGCTCCGGCCCCTTCCAGTTCCGCTCGTACCGCATCGTGGACGGCGAGATCACCGAGGAAGACGTACAGGTCGTCGAGGCGTACTGAGCCTCAGCGCTTCTTGCCGGGGGCCCCGCCGACCCGCCGGGCGGGTCTGGCACACTGCACCCCAGACCCGAACACAAGGCAGCAGGAACCAGGAAGCCGGTGCGAATCCGGCACGGTCCCGCCACTGTGACCGGACCCCCTCCCGTACGGACACCTCCGCGCGGGAGGGCGGCCCGGAAGCCAGGAACTGGCCCGCCGCCTTCTCCCGCATCGACCAGGGGACGCGGAAATCCCCCGGAGAGGCCCCGCCATGTCCCGGCGCACCCCCGCGCTCATAGCAGCCGCCGTGCTGCTCCCGCTCGCCCTCACCGCCTGCTCCTCCTCGGAGGGCCCCGACGCCAAGGGCAGGCCCGAGGCCGCGGCGAAGAGCGACGGCTTCCCGTACACCGTCACCAACTGCGGTGTCACCACCACGTACAAGGCCCCGCCGAAGCGCGTGGTCACCATGAACCAGCACGTCACCGAGATCATGCTGGAGCTGGGCCTGGCCAAGTCCCTCGTCGGCACCGCCTACCTCGACGACAAGGTCCTGCCGAAGTACGCGAAGGACTACGCCTCCGTCCCGGTCATCGCCAAGGAGTACCCCTCCTACGAGCAGGTCCTCGCCACCAACCCCGACTTCGTCTACGGCGGTTACGCCAGCGCGTTCGCCGCAGGCGACGGGCGCGGGCGCGAGGCGCTGAAGAAGTCCGGCATCGAGACCCGGCTCAACACCGAGAGCTGCGCCGAGGCCGACACCCCGATGGAGACCCTCTACGAGGAGATCCGCGAGGTCGGCCGCACCTTCGGCGTCACCGACCGCGCCGAGGCCTGGATCGAGCAGGCCAAGGCCGACAACGCGGCCACGGCCGAGAAGCTCAAGGACCTCAAGGCCCTGCCCGTCTTCGTCTACGACAGCGGCGACAAGACCGCGTTCACCGCGGGCGGCAAGGGCATCGGCAACGAGCTGATCAAGCGCGCCGGCGGCACCAACGTCTTCGCCGACCTCGACAAGTCCTTCGGGGACGCCTCCTGGGAGAACGTCGTCGCCCGCAAGCCCGAGGCGATCGTGATCTACGACTACGGCTCCACCACCGTCGAGCAGAAGAAGAAGCGCCTCCTCACCGACCCGGCCCTGGCGGACGTCCCGGCCGTCAAGAACAAGCGCTTCGCGGTGATGCCGCTCTCCGACGTGGTCCTCGGCGTCCGCGTCCCCGCCGCCGTCGAGAAGCTCGCGGCCCAGCTCCACCCGGCGGCCACCACCCCGTGACCTGCCGCGCCCCCGCACCGCGGCGGCTGCTGCGCTACACCCTGGTCGTCGGCGTCCTCGCCGCCCTCCTCGCAGCCGCCGTGGTCGCCGCCCTCGCCCTCGGCTCCGTCCGCATCCCGCCCGGCCAGGTGATAGACATCCTGACCGGGCGGGCGGAGGCGAGCCCGTTCCGCACGATCGTCCTGGACGTGCGGCTGCCCCGGGTCCTGCTCGGCATCGTCGTCGGCGCCGGACTGGCCGTCATCGGCACGGTCCTCCAGGCCCTCGTACGCAACCAGCTCGCCGACCCGTTCCTCCTCGGCGTCTCCTCCGGGGCCTCCACCGGCGCGGTCCTGGTGATCGTCCTCGGCATCGGCGCCTCCCTCGCCACCACCGTCACGATCCCCGCCGCCGCGTTCGCGGGCGCCCTGCTCTCCCTGCTGCTCGTCTACACCCTGGCGCGCGGCGGAGGCGGTCTCACCACCAACCGGCTCGTCCTCGCCGGGGTCGCCGTCTCCTACATCCTCTCCGCCCTGACCAGCCTGATCCTGGTCACCTCCGCCCGCGCCGACCACCTCCAGGAGGTCCTCTACTGGACCCTCGGCGGCCTCGGCGCGGCCCGCTGGGACATGCTCGCGCTCCCCGTGACCGCCCTGATCGCCGGTACGGCCGTCCTCCTCACCCTGGCCCGCCCGCTCGACCTGCTCCTGGTGGGGGAGGAGGGCGCGACCGTGCTGGGCCTGGACACCGCCCGCTTCCGGGCCGCCGTCTTCGTCCTCGCCTCGCTGATGACCGGGGCGCTCGTCGCGTACAGCGGGGCCATCGGCTTCGTCGGGCTGATGGTCCCGCACATGGCCCGGATGGCGGTGGGCGCCTCGCACCGCGCGCTGCTGCCGGTGGTCGCGCTCGGCGGCGCGGTGTTCCTGGTCCTCGCGGACCTCGCCGCCCGCACGCTCGCCGCCCCGCAGGACATCCCGGTCGGCGTGCTCACCGCGCTCACCGGCGGCCCGTTCTTCCTGTGGATGCTGCGGCGCAGGCCGGAAGGGGCACCGGCATGAGCACCGTACGCTCCGCGCCTCCGGCCGGGGGCGGCGCCCGCACGACCACCGCAGGTACGGCTGAGGGAGTGCCCCGCATGAAGACGCCACTCCCCGAGGGAGCCCGCCCGTGACCACCCTGCGCGCCGAGGCCCTCTCGTACGGCACCGGCGAAGGCCGCCACCTCGTCGACGCGGTCGACCTCACCGCCGCCGACGGCGAGACGGTCGGCCTGGTCGGCCCCAACGGCAGCGGCAAGACCACCCTCCTGCGCTGCGTCTACGGCACCCTGCGCCCCACCCACGGCCGGGTCCTCCTGGACGGCGACGACCTCGCCACCCTCCCGGTGAAGGCCCGCGCCCGCCGCATCGCCACCGTCCCGCAGGAGAGCCACGCCGGGTTCGAGCTGACCGTCGGCCAGGTCGTCGCCATGGGCCGTGCCCCGCACAAGCGGTTCTGGGAGGCGGACAGCGCCGCCGACACCGCCCTGGTCACCGACGCCCTGGAGCGGGTCGGGATCGCCGCGCTCGAACCCCGTACCTTCGCCTCCCTCTCCGGCGGCGAACGCCAACGGGCCCTGGTCGCCCGCGCCCTGGTCCAGCAGCCCGCGCTCGTCGTCCTGGACGAGCCGACCAACCACCTGGACATCCGCTACCAGCTGGAGATCCTCTCCCTGGTCCGCGGCCTCGGCACCACCAACCTGCTGGCCCTGCACGACCTCAACCTCGCCGCGTACTACTGCGACCGCGTCTACGTCCTCAAGGACGGCCGGGTCGTCGCCTCCGGCACCCCGGAGGAGGTGCTGACGGCGGAGCTGCTGGGCGAGGTGTACGGCGTCGCCGCCGAGGTGAGCACCCACCCGAAGACCGGCGCCCCCACCGTCGTCTACCTCCCGGAAGGGCCCGGACGCCCCGCGCTGTCCAGATGATGGTCGCCAATCATCCACCATGTGGGATCACACTCGGGTTTCCGGACCGGGAATCGATACGATGCCCGCATGGTTCCCCATGACGTGAGCAACAGGACGCCGGGCACACTGCTCGTCGCGCGGCTGCACGTCGACCTGTGCAGGCTCAAGAGCGCGATCTGTCCCCCGCCCGCAGCCTGACCGCGAGCCGCACGGCCTGACCGCCGGGCCCGCGCGAGCCCCACGCCCCACACCCCCTGCGCGGGGGAAGAAACGCGCGCCCCACGCCACCTCCCGCTTTCGACAGGAGCCCACGCCATGGCCATCGAGGTCCGCATCCCGACCATCCTCCGCACCTACACCGACGGCGCCAAGGCCGTCGAAGGCAACGGGGACACCCTCGCCGACCTCTTCGCCGACCTGGACAGCCGCCACAACGGCATCCGTGAGCGACTCGTCGACGCCGCGAACGGCGAACAGCTCCGCCGCTTCGTGAACGTCTACCTCAACGACGAGGACGTCCGCTTCCTGGACGGCATCTCCACCAAGCTCAGCGACGGCGACAACGTCACCATCCTCCCGGCCGTCGCCGGCGGCATGCGCTGATGCGGTACGACTCCCCGCTGGCGGCCGTGGGGAACACCCCCCTCGTCCGCCTCCCGCGGCTGTCCCCGTCCGAGGACGTCCGCATCTGGGCCAAGCTGGAGGACCGCAACCCCACCGGCTCGATCAAGGACCGCCCCGCGCTCCACATGGTCGAACAGGCGGAGAAGGACGGCCGGCTCACCCCCGGCTGCACCATCCTGGAGCCCACCAGCGGCAACACCGGCATCTCGCTCGCCATGGCGGCCAAGCTCAAGGGCTACCGCATCGTCTGCGTCATGCCGGAGAACACCTCGCAGGAGCGGCGCGACCTGCTCGCCATGTGGGGCGCCGAGATCATCTCCTCCCCGGCCGCCGGGGGCTCCAACACCGCCGTCCGCGTCGCGAAGGAGCTGGCCGCCGAGCACCCGGACTGGGTGATGCTCTACCAGTACGGCAACCCGGACAACGCGGGCGCCCACTACGCCACCACCGGCCCGGAGATCCTCACCGACCTCCCCTCCATCACGCACTTCGTGGCGGGCCTCGGCACCACCGGCACCCTGATGGGCGTCGGCCGCTACCTCCGCGAACACCGCCCCGGCATCCAGGTCGTCGCCGCCGAGCCGCGCTACGACGACCTGGTCTACGGCCTCCGCAACCTGGACGAGGGCTTCGTCCCCGAGCTGTACGACGCCTCGGTCCTCACCACCCGCTTCTCGGTCGGCTCCGCCGACGCGGTCACCCGCACCCGCGAACTCCTCCAGCAGGAGGGCATCTTCGCGGGCGTCTCCACCGGCGCCGCGCTCCACGCGGCGATCGGCGTGGGCAGGAAGGCGGTCAAGGCGGGGGAGAGCGCGGACATCGTCTTCGTGGTGGCGGACGGTGGCTGGAAGTACCTCTCGACGGGCGTCTACACGGCCGAGACCACGGAGGCGGCCATCGAGACGCTCCAGGGCCAACTCTGGGCGTAGCACCAGCCCGTCCGGGCGCACCACCCCAGCCGGCCCGGCGTCGGAGGACATCCTCACGCCGGGCAGGGGTCCGCCCCCACAGGCCCGGGGCACCCTTTCCAGCCCCTGTGGCGCTTGAGGAGCGGGGCCCGGGGCAGCGCCCCGAGGGGCCCCGCCCTCACCCCGCCCCCAACCCCCGCACCCGCTCCCACACTCCCGCGTCCACCACGCCCACCCGGCGCCGGAACGCCCCCACGCGAACCTCCCGCAACTCGTCCGTCTCCAGGAAGCTCCGCCGGCCCCGCTGATCCCCGACCGCCCCCGCCGGCAGCGGGATCACCCCGGGCCGCCCACCCTGGTCCTTGCTGGTGATCTTGGCGACGAGCGCCGTGGCGCCCCGCCCCCGTCCCCGTACGGAGAGGACCAGGCACGGCCGGTCCTTGGACCCGGGCCCGTCCTCGTACGGCACATCGGCCCACCACACCTCACCCGCCCGAGGCGCACGCCCCTCCCCGCGCCCCGCCGGACCCGAGGGCCGAGACGGAGGCCTGGTCGATGCCGCAGGCCGTCCGGGCCGTCCTGATCGCCCGGGCCCCCGCCCATCCGGCCCCCGCCCCGACCGTCCGCGCCCGTCCACCACCGCGGCGACGAGGGCCAGCAGAACCACGGCGACCAGCGCCACCCACCAGAACGTGTCCATGCCCCGACCGTACCGGCGCCGGGTACGCCCCTCATGCCCCGCCCACGCCCCGCCCGACGCCGGCCCCCGGGCGGCGCGCCCGGGCCCACGGTGGACGCGCTTCCATCGAACCGGTGACAGAGCAGGTGAGTTCCCCCACAACGGCAGGCGGCAGAGGAGCGACGCGGAGTTCCGCGCCTTACGCTCGACGGACCGCAAGACGTTCCGGCAAGCAGGACGCGCACGGCCCCACCCGCACGACCTGCCCGTACGAACTCCACCCGCACGCACCCACCCGCACGAACCCTCCCCGTTCCCAGGTCCCGGAGGTTCACGCTCCATGAAGCTCACCGTCGTCGGCTGCTCCGGCTCGTTCCCGTCCCCGGGGTCGGCATGCTCGAGCTACCTCGTAGAGGCCGACGGCTTCCGGCTGCTCCTCGACATGGGCAACGGCGCCCTGGGCGAGCTGCAGCGCCACGTCGGTCTCTACGACCTCGACGCCATCTTCCTCAGCCACCTCCACGCCGATCACTTCATCGACATGTGCGCGTACTTCGTGGTGCGCTACTACCGCCACGACGGCGCCCGTCCCGTCCCCCTTCCGGTCTACGGCCCCGAGGGCACCGAGCAGCGCCTGACCGCCGCGCACGGCGACACCCCGTCCGACCGGGCGATGAGCGAGGTCTTCGACTTCCACACGCTCAAGGGGGACGCCTTCGAGATCGGCCCCTTCTCGGTCGTGACGGAGAAGCTCCGGCACCCCGTCGACACCTTCGGCATCCGGATCGAGCACGGCGGCTCCACCCTCGCCTACTCCGGCGACACGGGGACCTGCGACGCCCTGGAGGAGCTGGCCCGGGACGCGGACCTGTTCCTCTGCGAGGCCTCGTTCGTCGACGGCAAGGAAGACATCCCCGACCTGCACCTCAACGGCCGGGAGGCCGGTGAGGCCGCCGCCCGCGCGGGTGTGCGCCGACTGGTCCTCACGCACATCCCGCCCTGGACGGACGAGGCCCGCAACCTCGCCGACGCGCAGGCGGCCTACCCGGGTCCGGTCGAACTGGCCGTGCCGGGCGCGGTGTACGAGGTCTGAGTACGCGTACGACGAGACCCCCGCCTCCAGGAGGAGGCGGGGGTCTCGTCGTACAGGCCGTGAGGTGCGTACGGGCTACTTCGCCTCGGCCTTCTGCAGCTCGGCCAGCTCCTCGTCCGACTCCCGGCCCGGGGTCGGGAGGTTGAACTTGGTGATCGCGAAGCGGAAGACGACGTAGTAGAGCGCCGCGAAGCAGAGGCCGACCAGGACCAGCAGCCAGGGCTTCGACGCGATGCCGAGGTTCAGCAGGAAGTCGATCAGGCCGGCGGAGAAGCCGAAGCCGTCCCTGATGCCGAGCGCCCAGGTCAGGGCCATCGACACACCGGTCAGCACGGCGTGGATCGCGTACAGCACCGGGGCGATGAACATGAAGGTGAACTCGATCGGCTCGGTCACACCGGTGACGAACGAGGTCAGCGCGAGGGAGAACATCATGCCGCCGACGACCTTGCGGCGCTCGGGGCGGGCGCAGTGGACGATGGCGAGGCAGGCCGCCGGGAGGGCGAACATCATGATCGGGAAGAAGCCGGTCATGAACTGCCCGGCGTTCGGGTCACCGGCCAGGAAGCGGGCGATGTCACCGTGCTTGCCCTCGAACTCACCGGCCTGGAACCAGGGGAAGGAGTTCAGCAGGTGGTGCATGCCGACCGGGATCAGCGCACGGTTGGCGACACCGAAGATGCCCGCGCCGACGGCGCCGGAGCCGACGAGCCACTCACCGAAGTTGTGCAGACCGGTGCCGAGGACCGGCCAGATCAGACCGAAGACGATACCGATGACGAGACCCGCGAAGGCGGAGAGGATCGGGACCAGGCGGCGGCCGCTGAAGAAGCCCGCCCAGTCGGGCAGCTTCGTCCGGTAGAACTTCTGGTACAGCAGCGCCACGACGATGCCCATCACGACACCGCCGAGGACACCGGCGTTGACCGGGGCGTCGTTCATCACGATCTTGCCGTCGGCGACGCTGGCGACCTGGGGCAGGTTGCTGTCCGTGAAGGTGGCGAGCACCTTCTGGAAGACGAGGTAGCCGGTGACGGCGGCGAGCGCGGTGGAGCCGTCCGACTTCTTGGCGAAGCCGATCGCGATGCCGACGGCGAAGAGCAGCGGCATGTTGTCGAGGAGGGCGCCACCGCCGGCGGCCATGTATCCGGCGAGCTTCGTGATGAAGGTCGGGAAGGAGTCGCGGCCCAGCATGTCGCTCTGGCCGAAGCGGACCAGGAGCGCGGCGGCCGGCAGCACGGCGACCGGCAGCATGAGGCTGCGGCCGATGCGCTGCATGACGGCCATGGCGCCGGCGCCCTTCTTCTTCTCGGCCGCGGGTGCGGTCTCAGCCGTAGTCATCAACTTCCTCCATGGGACACGGTGCCGCCCGGGACGATCGATGAGGGGAGGCGGCGACTCGACAGACGGCGGCAGACAGCCGTGGTCTGGACCACTCAGTGGTGTAGACCAGTTTTAGCACGGTGAGGGTTAGATAAGGAACCTGCAATTCCCTGTTGATTCGCGGTAGTAGATCCGGCACGTTCGGTGACATGCGCAAGGCCCCCGGACCGACTGGTCCGAGGGCCTTGCGCGATCCGGGGAAGCCCCGGCTGACCTGCTACTTCGTGAGATCCTTCTCGATCTGGCGCTCGATCTCCTCCGGCTCCCGGCCGGGGGTCTTGAGGTCGAACTTGGTGATCGCGAAGCGGAAGATCACGTAGTAGACCACCGCGAAGCACGCGCCGATCGGGATGATCAGCCACGGTTTCGTATCCAGGTGCCAGTTGACGATGTAGTCGATCAACCCGGCCGAGAAGCTGAACCCGGCATGCACCCCCAGCAGCCAGGTGATGCCCATCGAGGCCCCCGTGAGCACCGCGTGCACGCCGTACAGCAGCGGCGCGACGAACATGAACGAGAACTCGATCGGCTCCGTCACGCCGGTGACGAACGAGGTCAGCGCCACCGACACCATCAGCCCGCCGACCTCCTTGCGGCGCTCGGGGCGCGCGCAGTGGGTGATCGCCAGCGCGGCGGCGGGCAGGCCGAACATCATGATCGGGAAGAAGCCCGAGGTGAACTGGCCGGCCGACGGGTCCCCGGCGAAGAACCGGGAGATGTCGCCCTGGACGGTCTGGCCGTCCGCCCCGGTGAACTCGCCTGCCTGGAACCAGAAGAACGTGTTCAGGAACTGGTGCATGCCGATCGGGATCAGCAGCCGGTTCGCGAAGCCGAAGATGGCCGCGCCCCACGAGCCGAGGCCGATCAGCTGCTTGGAGAACCAGGTCAGCCCGTCGCCCACCGGCTGCCACAGCAGCCCGAACAGCACGCCGAGAACCACGCAGAGGAACGCCATCAGGATCGGCACCAGGCGCCGGCCGTTGAAGAAGCCGAGCCAGTCGACCAGCTTGGTGCGGTGGTAGCGCTGCCAGACCACGGCGGTCAGCAGGCCGATCAGGATGCCGCCGAGGACGCCCGGGTTCTGCGGTTCGCCCGCGGGCAGCTCGTCCGTCACCGTTCCGTCGATGGGGAACGCGCCGAGGACCCCCCGGTAGACCAGGAAGCCCACGACGGCGGCGAGCGCGGTGGAGCCGTCGGCCTTCTTGGCGAAGCCGATGGCCACGCCGATGCAGAAGAGCAGGGGGAGGCCGACCTTGCCGTCGAGGATCGCCGTGCCTCCGTTGAGCAGCACCAGGGAGGTCTTGTCCCAGAAGGCGCCGTGCAGATAGGAGGAGAACAGGTTCCCGAGGCTGACGAGCAGGCCGGCCGCGGGGAGGACGGCCACCGGGAGCTGGAGGCTGCGGCCGACCTTCTGCAAGCCCTGGACCGGCCCGTTCCACCATCGTGGCTGCGATGCCGCAGCGGCGCTCGAACTCATCGGCGTCCTTTCCGGAACTGGCCTCGTTTGGCGGTTGTCCGAAACTGGTGTAGACCAGTTGCGTCACGGTCCGGGCCCGCCTCTGGGGCAGGGTGCCGGTGATCGTTATCTTTGGTGATAGTGCGGTTACCCGCCCGCGAAGTTGGGCCAACCGTGCGTTACCGTGACGAAACGGACCCGCAGCGGGCGGCCCGTCTGCACGCGAAAACCAGGGAGAAGGCATGGCCACCAAGGCTGAGAAGATCGTCGCCGGGCTCGGCGGCATCGAGAACATCGACGAGATCGAGGGCTGCATCACCCGGCTGCGCACCGAGGTCCACGACGCCAGCAAGGTCGACGAAGCCGCCCTCAAGGCCGCCGGAGCCCACGGAGTCGTGAAGATGGGCACCGCGATCCAGGTCGTCATCGGCACCGACGCCGACCCCATCGCCGCCGACATCGAAGACATGATGTGACCGGCTGACACCCCGCCGCCGTCACGCCGTAGGCCCCCGCACCCCCCGGTGCCGGGGCCTACGCCGTACACGCACGCCCCCCGGCCCGCCCCCGGGCCCCGGCCCCCCGGCCCTCACGCACCCGAACGGAGCCACCCCCGCCAACGGATAGGGTCGGCCCATGTCTCGCATCGACGGCCGCACCCCCGAACAGCTCCGCCCCGTCACCATCGAACGCGGCTGGAGCAAGCACGCCGAGGGCTCAGTCCTCATCTCCTTCGGCGACACCAGAGTCCTCTGCACCGCCTCCGTCACCGAAGGCGTCCCCCGCTGGCGCAAGGGCAGCGGCGAGGGCTGGGTCACCGCCGAGTACTCCATGCTGCCCCGCTCCACCAACACCCGCGGCGACCGCGAAGCCGTACGCGGCAAGATCGGCGGCCGCACCCACGAGATCAGCCGCCTGATCGGCCGCTCCCTGCGCGCCGTCATCGACTACAAGGCCCTCGGCGAGAACACCGTCGTCCTGGACTGCGACGTCCTCCAGGCCGACGGCGGCACCCGTACGGCCGCCGTCACCGGCGCCTACGTCGCCCTCGCCGACGCCGTCACCTGGGCCCAGGGCAAGAAGATCGTCAAGGCCGGCCGCAAGCCGCTCACCGACACCGTCGCCGCCGTCAGCGTCGGCATCGTCGACGGCACCCCCCTCCTCGACCTCTGCTACGAGGAGGACGTCCGGGCCGAGACCGACATGAACGTCGTCTGCACCGGCGACGGCCGCTTCGTCGAGGTCCAGGGCACCGCCGAGGGCGCCCCCTTCGACCGCAAGGAGCTGGGCTCGCTCCTGGACCTCGCCACCGCGGGCTGCGTCGACCTCGCCGCCCTCCAGCGGGACGCCCTCGCCGCCACGCAGAACGCCTAGCCACTCACCCTCCCCGGGGGAAGAGGCAACCGAACAAGCACCCCAGCGCGTCGTCACGGGCACGGGCGCACGGGTCGAACCGTGCGCCCGTCCGCGTAACCATCCCGGGGAGGGACCGCACCATGGCTTCGCGCCGCCACCAACGCCTCGCACTCGCCACCGCCGCCGCCCTGCTGACGCTGACCACCGCCGTCGGCTGCGCCGGCCTCGACAAGGCCCTCGACTGCGTCCGCACCGCCGACGCCATCGCCACCAGCGTCGGCAACCTCCAACGGGCCGTCTCCAGCGCCTCCGACGACATCACCCAGGCCTCCGAAGCCCTGGACGAGATCGACCGCGAACTCAAGAACCTCGGCGACACCACGGACGACGCCGACCTCTCCCAGGCGGTCGACGACCTCAAGGCGGGCGTCACGAACGTGCGCCAGTCCATCGAGAAGGGCGACGCCACCCCCGACATCACCCCGGTGACGGACGCGGCGGGCGAGATCGGCAAGGTCTGCACCCCGTAGGCCCCACCCCCCGGCGCGGCGATAATCGGTGCATGAAGCGCCTGATCCTCGCCACCCGCAACGCCGGGAAAATCACCGAACTGCACGCCATCCTCGCCGACGCGGGACTCGACTACGACCTCGTCGGCGCGGACGCGTACCCGGACATCCCCGACGTCAAGGAGACCGGCGTCACCTTCGCCGAGAACGCGCTCCTCAAGGCCCACGCCCTCGCCCAGGCCACCGGCCTCCCGGCCGTCGCCGACGACTCCGGCCTCTGCGTCGAGGTCCTCGGCGGCGCCCCCGGCATCTTCTCGGCCCGCTGGTCCGGCATCCACGGCGACGACCAGGCCAACCTGAACCTGCTCCTGGCCCAGCTCGGCGACATCGCGGCCCCCCACCGCACCGCCCACTTCGCCTGCGCCGCCGCCCTGGCCCTCCCCGACGGCACCGAACGCGTCGTCGAGGGCCGCCTCCCCGGCACCCTGCGCCACACCCCGTCCGGCACAGGAGGCTTCGGCTACGACCCGATCCTCCAGCCCGACGGCGAGACCCGCACCTGCGCGGAACTGGCCCCGGCCGAGAAGAACGCCATCAGCCACCGCGGCAAGGCGTTCCGGGCGCTGGTGCCGGTGGTGCGGGAGCTGGTGGGGTGACACGCCACTCCGGACATCGAGAGGGCCGCCCCTGGCCGGCCAGGGGCGGCCCTCCCGGTTCCTGTGCGGCCGGTGGGACTCGAACCCACACGGGATCTCTCCCACGGCGTTCTAAGCGCCGCTCGTATGCCAATTCCGACACGGCCGCATCTGAGAGCCATGCTAGCGGGGAGGGTGTCCCCCACGGTACGGGCATACGAATCAGGCTCTTGTCCGACTCCTCGGTCGTCGCTTACGGCACGTGAGCGGCCATCGTCCGGCATCCCCAGACGGCGTGCTGTGCCCCGGATGCTGTCGGCCGACGCCGCTGCAGCCCGTGACTCGTCTGTGGTGAAGGGGAGATCCGGTTGCGGGCGGTTCAGCCCCGGGTAGTGGCTGACGTCGGTTCCGGCGGCGGCGACAAGGCGGCCCGCTTGTCGGACGGTTGCGTCCGTCATCCGGAGGGGGCCGGAGGGGCAGGCCGACGCAGAGGTCAGAACTTCGGTGCCGGTGCCTGGGCCTGGACCAGTTCGGCGGCCTCCTCCGCCGTCTCCACCGAGGGCGGGGAGCCGGACAGGGGCTGCTGGGCGGTCTCCTTCATGCAGGCCACCGCGATCACGCCGACCAGGGCCGCGGCCATCGCGTAGTAGGCGGGCATCAGGTTGGAGCCGGTCCAGCTGATCAGGGCGGTGATCACCAGCGGGGTCGTGCCGCCGAAGATCGACGCGGAGAGGTTGTAGCCGACCGAGAGGGAGCCGTAGCGGACGTTCGTCGGGAACAGGGCCGGGAGGGACGCCGACATCGTGCCGAGCATGCAGACCAGGGAGAGGCCCAGCATCAGCATGCCGGCCGTGACCGGGACGATGCCGTCGATCCGGATGAGGAGGAACGCGGGGAGGGAGAGGAAGAGGAAGCCCAGCATCCCGCTCATCAGCAGCGGTTTGCGGCCGAAGCGGTCGGAGAGCCGGCCGACCTGGGCGATGACCGTCATCAGCAGCACCATCACGGCGAGCAGGATCAGCAGCCCGTGCGTCTCGCTGTAGCCGAGTTCGTCGGAGAGGTACGTCGGCATGTACGACAGCAGCATGTAGTCGGTGATGTTGTACGCGCCCACCAGGCAGATGCAGAGGATCAGCGTCGGCCAGTACTGGCGGAAGATCTTCGCCAGGTCCCCCTTGGCCGTCGTCTCCACGCCGTCCGCCGCCTCGCTCGCGTGCGCCGTGCCGCCCTCCAGCTTCTGGAAGGCCGGGGTCTCGTCGAGCCTGAGTCGCAGGTAGAGGCCCACCAGGCCCAGCGGGCCCGCGACGAGGAACGGGATCCTCCAGCCCCAGGACTCCATCTGGGCGGTGTCCAGGAGGGCGTACAGGGCCGTCACCAGCCCGGCCGCGCACACGTAGCCCGCCAAGGTGCCGAACTCCAGGAAGCTGCCGAAGAAGCCACGGCGCTTGTCGGGGGCGTACTCCGCGATGAACGTGGACGCGCCCCCGTACTCACCGCCCGTTGAGAAGCCCTGGAGCATCCGGAAGAAGATCAGCAGGACCGCGGCCCAGACCCCGATCGTGTCGTAGGAGGGGATCAGGCCGATGGCGAACGTCCCCACCGCCATCAGGATCATCGTCAGTGCGAGGATCTTCTTGCGGCCGATCTTGTCACCCATCGGGCCGAAGAACATGCCCCCGAGCGGCCGTACGAGGAAGGCCACCGCGAAGGTCGCGAAGGAGGAGAGGAGCTGGGTCGTGTCGTTCCCGGACGGGAAGAACACATGGCCGATCGTGACGGCCAGGTAGGAGTAGATGCCGAAGTCGAACCACTCCATGGCGTTCCCGAGCGAGGCGGCCTTCACGGCCCGCTTCACCGCGGCGTCGTCCGTGACGGTGATGTCCGTCCTGCGCAGCGGCGGGTTCCTGCGCTTGCGGATGGCCCGGAAGAGCGCGGGGTGGCGTTTGACCGCTTCGGGGTCGGCCGCCTGGTGGGGGTCGGGGGCCGCCATGGCCGGGGTCCTTTCCTCGGAGGGTGTTCCAGGAAAGGCTTCTGCGCGGCGGTGGCGGTCGCAAACCGACTTCACGGCCGGATGCGATGTCCCTCACATGTTCCCGGCACCCTTCCCCGTGCGCGTTCCCGAGGCCGGGCGGACGGGTGTGTTGCCGTGGCGTACGGGGCGGGGGACGTGGAGGGTACGGCTCCGCCCCGCTCCGATGGCCCATCCGGGGCGGGGCGGGGCGGGGCGGGTGGCCTCAGATGCCCAGGTCCTTGATGATCTTCGCCACGTGGCCCGTCGCCTTGACGTTGTAGAAGGCGTGCTCGACGTCGCCGTCCTCGTCCACGACGATCGTGGAGCGGATCACGCCCGTCACCACTTTGCCGTAGAGCTTCTTCTCGCCGAAGGCTCCGTACGCCTCCAGGGTCTCCTTGGACGGGTCGCCGACCAGCGTGACCTTGAGGTTCTCCTTCTCGCGGAACTTCGCGAGCTTCTCCGGCTTGTCGGGGGAGACGCCGATGACGTCGTACCCGGCGCCCGTGAGGAGGTCGAGGTTGTCCGTGAAGTCGCAGGCCTGCTTGGTGCACCCGGGGGTAAGCGCTGCCGGGTAGAAGTAGACGATGACCTTGCGGCCCTTGTGGTCCGCGAGCGAGACCTCGTTGCCGTCGGCGTCGGGAAGGGTGAAGGCCGGAGCGGGGTCGCCGGGCGTGAGTCGCACGCTCATGGGGGTTCTCCTCGGGTGGTGCGCGGGTCGGACGGGACCGAGCGTAATAGGGGTGCCGCCGGGTGTGCGGGGGTTCGAGCTGACAGACTGTCGACGAAGGTTCAGATGAAGGTTTACCGGAGACACGACCACGGAGGCGGCGCAGTGTCGGATGCCAGGACCCCTGCGCAGATCGAGGCGGACATCATCAGCAGGCGCGAGCAGCTCGCTGTGGTGCTCGACGAGATCGGGGTGCGGGTACACCCGAAGACGATCATCGGTGACGCGAAGGCGAGGGTGGCCGCGAACGTGGACCGTACGGCCGGCCGGGCGTTCGTCGCGGTGAATCGCTCGGTGTCGGAGGTGAAGGCCCAGTTCGTCGCGGCGGACGGCTCGCCGCGGCTGGAGCGGGTGATCCCCGCCGCGCTGCTGGTGGTGGGGGTGGTGGGGCTGCTCAGCGTCTCGAAGCGCCGCCGGAAGTGACGGGTCCGATGCGCTCCCCGGTGGGCTGTACGGGCTCCGGTGGGCCGTACGGGCCCCTCGGGCGTGCGCGGGGTCGTGGTGACGGTAGGTTGCGGGCGTGAGCGACAAGACCCACGACGATGACAAGCTGCCCATCCGCATGTTGCACGACCGTGTCCTGGTGCGGAACGACTCCGCCGAGGGCGAGCGGCGTTCCGGTGGCGGCATCCTGATCCCCGCGACGGCCGCGGTGGGCCGCCGGCTCTCCTGGGCGGTGGTGGTCGCGGTCGGCCAGAGCGTGCGGACAGTGGAGCCCGGGGACCGGGTGCTGTACGACCCCGAGGACCGTGCCGAGGTCGAGGTGCGGGGCGTGGCGTACGTGCTGATGCGCGAGCGCGACCTGCACGCGGTGGCGGCGGACCGGTTCGAGGGGTCGGTGGACTCCACCGGGCTGTATCTGTAGGGATCTGTAGGGCGAGCGTGGGGGGGGGGGGGGGGGGGGGCGGGGCGCGCAACGCCCCGCAGAGACCGTTTTCTGTGTGTGTCCCACACCCACAACACAC
>NZ_JBWKCM010000015.1:131032-150139 GCF_056436485.1 Streptomyces sp. NPDC043746
GCGGGGGGGAGGAGGATGGTTTGGGGGGTTGGGGGGACCCCACGGGTCTGTGTTGGGGGGGGTGGGGGGGGGGAGTGTGCCGGGGGGGCCGGGGGACCGTGGCCACCAGCCCCTCACGGCGTTCCTTGCTACGGTGGGACCACCCCGACGAGACGCGCCGTACCGGGCAGGCAAAGACGACGCACCCGTGGAGTTGTCCGTGTGCTCGTCGTCGGAGGTTCTGTCATGGCCTGGGTTCTGCTGGTCGTCGCCGGTCTGCTCGAAGTGGGCTGGTCGATCGGGATGAAGTACACCGAGGGGTTCACCCGGCTCTGGCCGAGCGTGTTCACCGGTCTCGGGATCGTGGCGAGCATGGTGCTGCTGTCGCATGCCGCGAAGACGCTGCCGATCGGTACGGCGTACGGGGTGTGGGTCGGCATCGGCGCGGCCGGGGCCGCGGTTCTGGGCATGGTCGTGCTGAACGAGCCGGTGACCGCCGCCCGGATCTTCTTCGTCTGCCTGCTGCTGGTCGCGGTGGTGGGGCTGAAGGCGACCTCCGGGCACTGAGGAGCGGCCTCCGGGGGCTGGGGAGCGGCCTCCGAGGGCCGAGGGAGCCCGAGGGAGCCGTCTCTCTCATCCGGCCGCCGGGGCGCGGGTGCTCCGTACTCCTTGTACGCCTTCGACGAAGCCCTTGCCGAGGCCGTCGCCCGTACCGCTGTCGCCGTCCCCGTTGCCGTTGTCGTCGCTCCCGGTGCCGGGGGCGGTGCCGGTGTCCCCTCCCGTGCCCCCGTCCGTCCCGCCGTCCGTGCCGGTGGCCGGTGGGGAGGGCGGGACGGGCGGGGTGGCAGCGGCGGGTGCCGAGGGCGCGGGGTCGGCCGGGGTGTGGTCGGGGGCGCTGCTGGAGGGGGTGTCGGCCGGGGCGGAGGGGCCGGTCGTGGCGGGCTCCCCGACGCCCGGTTCGCCCTCGCCCGGCGCCTGCGGTTCGTCGGAGCCGGGGGCCGTCCGGAGGTCGAACTCCTGGGCCGGGGAGGAGCGCAGGGCCGCTTCCGTGTAGGCGGCCCAGGTCTCGGCGGGGGCGCCGCCGCCGTTGACGCGGTCCAGGCCGAGGGCTCCGTACAGAGGGGTCTGGATGCCGGAGTCGGGGTCCTGGCCCATCACGGCGACGACGGTCGCGAGGTCGGGCGTGTACCCGGCGAACCAGGCGGCCTTGTCCTCCTCGGCGGTTCCCGTCTTGCCCACGGCGGGGCGGCCGACGGCCTGGGCGGCGGAGCCGGTGCCGCCCTCCACGACGGAGCGGAGGAGGGCGGTGGTGGTGTCGGCGGCCTCGCGGGGGACCGTCTGCTCGGTCCTCCGTTCGGGCAGTTCGATCTCGCTGCCGTCCTTGGTGACCTTGTCGACGAGGGTGTACGGGCTGTGTCGGCCGTGGTTGGCGAGCGTCGCGTAGGCCTCGGTGAGGTCCAGGACGCTGGCGGTGGCGGGGCCGAGCGCGATGGAGGGGGAGGCGGTGAGGTCGGGGGTGGTCTTCGGGATGCCGAGGGCGACGGCGGTCTCGCGCACCTTCTCCGGGCCGACGTCCTGGGCCATCTGCGCGTAGACGGAGTTGACGGACTTGTCGGTGGCGGTGCGGACGGTGATCTGCCCGTAGTCGACGTCGTCCTCGTTGGCGGGGTCGTAGCCGGTGGAACCCTGCGGGCCCTGGACGTTCCGCTTGTTGGTGCCGTCGTAGTAGGTCTCCGGGGTGATGCGTCGGCCGTCCTGGGTGGTGGAGCCGTTGGCGACGGCGGAGGTGAAGACGAACGGCTTGAAGGTGGAGCCGACCTGGTAGTCGCGGCGGGTGGCGTTGTTGACGTACTGCTGGGTGTAGTCGATGCCGCCGTACAGGGCGACGACCTCGCCGGTCTCCGGGACGATGGAGGCGCCGCCGACGCGGACGTCCCTGTCGGCCTCGCGCTCGCCGCTGCGCTTGGCCATCACGTTCTCCTCGACGGCCTGGACGAAGGCGTCCTGCTTCTTCTTGTCGAGGGTGGTGGTGATGCGGTGGCCGCCGGTGGCGAGGGTCTTCCCGTCGATGATCCCGTTGCCGGTGAGGTACTGCTCCACCGCCTGGACCAGATAGCCGCGCTGGCCGGAGAGGCCGTTGGGCGGCTTGGCCTCGCCGGGGACGGGGAACTCGGTGGCGGACCGTTCGCCGGGGTCGAGCCAGCCTTCCTTGACCATGCCGTCCAGGACGTAGTTCCAGCGGGCCAGGGCGGCGGGCCTGCTCTCGGGGAGGGCGACGACGTCGTAGGCGCTGGGGGCGTTGAGGAGGGAGGCGAGGTACGCGCCTTCGGCGGTGGTGAGGTCCTCGACGTTCTTGCCGTAGTACGCCTGGGCGGCGGCCTGGATGCCGTAGGCGTTGCGCCCGAAGTAGCTGGTGTTGAGGTAGCCCTCGAAGATCTGGTCCTTGCTCTGCTCGCGGTTGAGCTTGATGGCGATGAAGAACTCCTTGGCCTTGCGGACGACGGTGCGTTCCTGGCCGAGGTAGTAGTTCTTGACGTACTGCTGGGTGATGGTGGAGCCGCCCTGCTTGCCCTTGCCGGTCACGGTGTTCCAGCCGGCCCGGAACATGGCCCGCACGTCGACGGCGGGCTGGGAGTAGAAGTCGCGGTCCTCGGCGGCGAGTACGGCCTGCTGGACGGTGGCGGGCACCTGGGAGAGCCGGATCTTCTCCCGGTTGACCTCGCCGTCGCGGGCCAGGACGGTGCCGTCCCTGTAGAAGTAGACGTTGGACTGCGCGTCGGCGCCGGCGTTGGCGGCCGGGATGCCGACGAGCTGGTATCCGGCGAAGAACCCGCCGATGAGGAGGAGTCCGACCACCAGGGTGGTCCCGAGGACCATCCGCCAGGTCGGGAAGAGGCGGCGCCAGCCGGTCCGCCGGGGGCGTTTCGTGCGCCCCTTCCGCTTCCCCTTCCCGGGTGCGCTCCCCGGTGCTCCCACGCCGTCCCCGGGGGGCGCGGCGGCTGAGGGGTCCCGGGGGGCCCAGTTCTGTGGCACGTCGCTCATGTCGGTGGGGGCTCCTCGGATGCGGTCAGTTCTCCCATAGTGCCCGTTTCGCCGGGAAACCCCTCGTATCATCCTTCGATCTCCCCCGTTCTCCGTCTTCGCGCCCCCGCCCCCCGGGACTCCGGAAAGCGGTCGCAGCCGATCCCGCCGGTGTACTAGGGTCGGTCGCTTTGGTGTCCGAAGCAGCGGAGGGGGCGGCGTGCGGCTGTACGCAGTGGTGGCGGTGGGCGGGTTCCGGCGCTACGCCACCTACCGGACGGCGACGGCCGCGGGGGTGTTCACCAACACCGTCTTCGGCTTCGTCCTCGCCTACACCTACATCGCCCTGTGGGACGAACGCCCGCAGCTCGGCGGGTACGACATGTCCCAGGCGCTGACGTACGTCTGGATCGGCCAGGCCCTCCTCGCGGCCTGCGCAATGATGGGCGGCGGCTTCGAGGACGAGCTGATGGAGCGGATCCGTACGGGGGACATCGCCGTCGACCTGTACCGCCCGGCCGACCTCCAGCTGTGGTGGCTGGCGGGGGACGTGGGCCGGGCGGCGTTCCAGCTGATGGGGCGCGGGGTGGTGCCGATGCTCGTGGGGGCGCTCGCCTTCGACCTCGCGCTCCCCGGCTCGCCGTGGATCTGGCCCGCCTTCCTGCTCTCCGTGCTGCTGGGCATCGTGGTGAGCTTCGCCGTCCGCTTCCTGGTCGCGCTGTCGGCGTTCTGGCTGCTCGACGGGGCGGGGGCGGCGCAGATGTCCTGGCTGCTGGGGCTGTTCTTCTCCGGGATGCTGCTGCCGCTGCCGCTCTTCCCCGGGCTCCTGGGCGAGGTGGCCCGGATCCTGCCGTGGTCCTCGCTGCTCCAGATCCCGGCCGACGTGTTCCTCGGCAAGTACTCCGGGTGGGAGCTGCTGGAGGCGTACGCGTTCCAGGGCGCCTGGGCGGTGGCGCTGCTGCTGGCGGGGCGGCTGCTCCAGGGCGTGGCGACGAGGAGGGTGGTGGTGCAGGGTGGCTGAGACGGTCGCGGTGCGGCCCGAGGAGGGCCGCGACCCGGGCGGCTTCGCGTACGAGGACCGGCCCCGGCTGCTGGAGGGGCTGCGCGCCTACGGGCTGATCGTGGCCATGTGGGTGCGCTCGACGATGGCGTACCGGGCCTCGTTCGCCATGACGACGCTCGGGAACCTCGCGGCGACGGCCTTCGACTTCGTCACGATCGTGCTGATGTTCACCCACGTCGACGCGCTCGGCGGCTACACCCTCCCCGAGATCGCCCTGCTGTACGGCGCTTCGGCGACCGCGTTCGGCCTCGCCGACCTGCTGCTGGGCTCGATGGAGCGGTTGGGCCGCCGGGTCCGGGACGGCACGCTCGACACCCTGCTGGTGCGGCCGGTCCCGGTGCTGGCGCAGGTGGCGGCGGACCGGTTCGCGCTGCGCCGGATCGGGCGGATCACCCAGGGTCTAGCGGTGCTCGGCTACGCGCTGCTCACCCTGGACATCGCGTGGACCCCGCTGAAGGTGGCGATGCTGCCGGTGATGGTGATCAGCGGGGCGGCGCTCTTCGGGGCGGTCTTCGTGGCCGGGGCGGCCTTCCAGTTCGTCGCGCAGGACGCCTCGCAGGTGCAGAGCGCCTTCACGTACGGCGGGGCGACCCTGCTCCAGTATCCGCCGACGATCTTCGCCAAGGACCTGGTGCGCGGGGTGACGTTCGTGGTGCCGCTGGCCTTCGTCAGCTGGCTGCCCGCGCTGTACGTGCTGGGCCGCGACTATCCGCTGGACCTGCCGCGGTGGGTGGCGTTCCTGACGCCGGTGGTGGCGGTGGGGTGCGGGGCGCTGGCCGGGCTCGCGTGGCGGGTGGCGCTGCGTTCGTACCGGAGCACGGGCAGTTGACGGAGAGGGAGTCGGAGACGGTGGACGGTTTCGCACGACAGGACGCGGACGGCGGTGGCTTCATCACCCTCGACGGTGTCGAGAAGGTCTTCCAGGTCCGCCGCAGGGTCGGTCTGCTGCGCCGGGAGCGCCACGAGGTCCGCGCGGTGGACGGCATCAGCTTCCAGGTGGCGCGCGGCGAGATGGTCGGCTACATCGGCCCGAACGGGGCCGGGAAGTCGACCACGATCAAGATGCTGACCGGCATCCTCACCCCGAGCGGCGGCCGTCTGCGGGTGGCGGGCATCGACCCTTCCCGGGAGCGTACGCGCCTTGCCCACCGCATCGGTGTGGTCTTCGGCCAGCGGACCACCCTCTGGTGGGACCTGCCGCTGCGCGACTCGTACCGGCTGATGCGCCGCATGTACCGCATCCCGGACCGCCGTTACCGCCAGAACCTGGACCGCTGCGTCGAACTCCTGGATCTCGGGCAGCTGTTGGACGTCCCCGTACGCCAGCTCTCCCTGGGGCAGCGGATGCGCGGCGACATCGCGGCGGCTCTGCTGCACGATCCGGAGGTGCTCTACCTGGACGAGCCGACGATCGGGCTGGACGTCATCTCCAAGGCCAAGGTGCGGCAGTTCCTCAAGGAGTTGAACGCCGAGCGCGGGACCACGGTCCTGCTGACGACCCACGACCTGACCGACATCGAGCAGCTCTGCCGCCGGGTGATGGTGATCGACCACGGCCGGCTGATGTACGACGGTTCGCTCGCCGGTCTCCACGAGATGGGGGAGAGCGAGCGGATGCTGGTGGTGGACCTGGAGCGGGAACTTCCGCCGATCTCCCTGGCGCCCCAGGGGCCGGGGCCGGGGCTTCGGGCGGTCAAGGTGGAGGGGGTACGCCAGTGGTTGGCCTTCCCCGCCTCGGCCTCGGCCGCCCCGCTGGTGGCGCGGATCGCGGCCGAGTACCCGCTGGTGGACCTCTCCGTGCGGGAGCCGGACATCGAGGCCGTGATCGCGAGGATGTACGAGGCGGCGCCCTGAGAGGCGCGTTCCGTGGTCCCCGCCGGGACGGCCTCGCCCGGCCCCGACGCGCACACCTCCGTGGCCTGCGGGTCTGTGCCGGGAACGGGTCCGTTCAATAGGGTGCGCGGTATGACAAGTGAACGTCCCCAGATGCGTGCTTCCGATGCTGAACGTGAGCGGGTCGCCGAGTTGCTGAGAGAGGCCGTCGCCGAGGGCCGACTCCGGATGGACGAGTTCGAGCAGCGCCTCGACAAGGCCTACCAGGCCCGTACGCACGGGGAGTTGGAGCCGCTCGTGAGTGATCTCCCGGCGCCCGGCACGACGGTGGCCCCGGTGGGCTCCTCGGCGCCCGCCCCGGTGCGGGGTTCGGCCGCGAACTGGCCGTCCCGGATCGGCGGTAGCGCGACGTCGAGGGGCGGGTTCGCGTTCTGGGGCGGCTTCAACCGGAAGGGCCGCTGGACGGTGGCCCGGAAGTTCACGGCGTTCGCGATGTGGGGCGGCGGCGAGATCGACCTGCGCGAGGCGGACTTCGAGGACCGCGAGGTGGTCGTCCGCTGCTTCGCGATCATGGGCGGCATCCATGTGACGGCCCCGCCCGAGCTGAACGTGGACGTCCGGGGCATCGGCATCATGGGCGGTTTCGGCGAGGGCCCGAACGAGGACGGCGAGCCGGTGCCGCAGGCCCCCCGCGTCACGGTCACGGGGCTGGCCCTGATGGGCGGCGTCGGCGTGGAGCGCAAGCGCACGAAGGCCGAGCGGCGCCGGATCGAGGAGGCCGAGAAGGCGGAGAGGGCCAGGCGGATCGAGGAGGGCGACGGTCGCGGCCGCAAGGAGTCGGGCTGAGCCTCCTGCTGCTGGGCCGCCCCGGTGCGCGTACGGGGCCGGTGACCACGGACGTGCGTGGGGGTCCGGTGACCCCGGATGTGCGTGGGGTCCAGTGGCCCCGCACATGCGTGGGGGCCGGATGCCCCCCACGCGTACGCGTACGTCACCTCACAGCGGGTCCGACACCGGGGCCGTCGTCCGGGACCGCTCCAGCGACGCCAGGTCGACCCGCTCGCCGAGCGCCCGGTATCCGGCGTCGTTGAAGTGCAGGTGGTCGCCGGAGTCGTAGGCGGGGAGGATCCGGTCCGGCGCGGCGGGGTCGCGTACGGCCGCGTCGAAGTCGACGTAGGCGTCGAAGACCGTCCCGGACCGGATCCGCTCGTTGACCGCGAGCCGTACGGCGTTGCGCTCGGGCGTCCAGGAGCGGAAGCCCTCGAACGGGGTCAGGGTGGCGCCGACCACCCGCAGATCGCGGGCCCGCGCCTGCTCGGCGAGGGAGCGCAGTCCGGACACGATCCGTTCGGCGTCGGGCTCCTGAGGGGCCCCCTGGACGTCGTTGATGCCCAGGGCCACGATCACCGTGCGCACCCCGGCCACCCCGAGGACATCGCGCTCGAACCGGACCGTGCCGGGCTGCCCCGCCGAACCCTGGGTCAGAAGCCGGTTGCCCGCGATACCCGCGTTGGCCACCCCGTACCGTCCGCCGAGCCGCTTTGCCAGGACGTCGGTCCAGCGGGTGTTGGCGTCGGTGGTGGAACCGCTCCCCGCGGTGAGCGAGTCCCCGATGGCGACGACGGTGCCCGGCACGGCCTCGTTGCGGACGTCCACGGCGGTCAGATAGCGCCAGGTGGTGGTGGACCAGGTGGCCCGGCCGTCGGCCAGGTAGGACGTCTGGTGGCTGTTGGGGTGGTAGGTGACCGGCCCGCTCGCGCGCGGGGTGCGGAAGCCGATCTCCAGGTCGGAGCCGGGCGCGACGGGGACGGCGACCGGGTCGCTGACGACCTGGCCACCGGCGGCGATGGTGACGGCCGGGGCGCCGTCGAAGGTGACCGGGCGGGTGTTGACCGTGGCCCGGTCGACGAGGAGCGGGGAGGCGCCGAAGAGGTTGGAGAGCGTGATCCGGGCCGCGTCCCCGCCGACGCTGGTGTGCACGGTGTTACGGATGGTGCTGCCGGGGAAGCCGTGTTCGGTGTTCGGTTCGCCGCCGACGGGTGCGGTGGTCCAGGTGGCGACCCAGTTGCCACCGGTGTGGGCGGTGGCGACGGGGTTGCGGGCCGCCGCGTGGGTGTCGGCCGACGGCAGCGGGGCCGGGCGGGGGGCGGCGAAGAGGGCGGTGCCCGCCACGGCGGCGGCCGCGAGGACGGCGGTGCCCGCCAGTAGGGCGATGAGCAGGGCATACCCCTGGCGCCTGGTCATGTGCGGTGGCTCTCCTTGTGATGATCGTGCTGATCCCATGATGCGGCAGGCGCCGGGGAACT
The DNA here is from genome assembly GCF_056436485.1 of Streptomyces sp. NPDC043746. Taxonomy (NCBI): domain Bacteria; kingdom Bacillati; phylum Actinomycetota; class Actinomycetes; order Kitasatosporales; family Streptomycetaceae; genus Streptomyces; species Streptomyces sp. NPDC043746. The sequence goes on from NZ_JBWKCM010000015.1 coordinate 139,235, forward strand.
CGACGTGCGGCCCGGGAGTAGGGAAGTAGGGACAATGCGTACGTCGCGGGGGGACGGGCGTACGCGGATGGCTGGAGCGGCCGGGGCCGCCGGAGCGGGTGGAGCGGGTGGAGCGCATGGAACGGACCGGTTCCGGTGGGCGGGACGCGGAGCGGCGGCCGGGGGAGGACTCGGGGTCGGACGCGGGGGCGGAGACCAGGGGGGCGGCCGGGGCAGCCGGGGCGCGGACCGGCGTCCGTGAGGAGCTGGGAGGACGTGCGGACGGCGGGCCGGCCGCGGAGGCCGGTGCGGGCTCCGGTGCGGGCGGAGGCGTCGGTTCCGGTACGGGATCGGGCGGAGGCCCTGAGTCCGGCTCGGGCTCCGGATCCGGCGGCGGTTCCGGCGGAGGCGGCCACTCCGGCCCCCGCTCCGGACCTCTCGGCGGCGTGGGTCCGCTGGCCTCGTTCGCGTACACCGCCACCGACGAGGAGAAGCGGCGCGGCGTCCGGCGGATGAAGCTCACGGCGACCGGCCTCCTTCTCTTCGTCGCGCTGGTCTACGTTCTGGCCACCTGGGCGGAGCACTCCGGGGTGACGGGCTGGCCGGGCTATGTCGCGGCGGCAGCCGAGGCGGGGATGGTGGGTGCGCTGGCGGACTGGTTCGCCGTGACGGCGCTCTTCCGGCGCCCGCTCGGCCTGCCCATCCCCCACACCGCCATCATCCCCACCAAGAAGGACCAGTTGGGACAGTCCCTCGGTTCCTTCGTCGGCGAGAACTTCCTCTCCGGGGACGTCATCCGTGACCGGATCCACGCCCTGGGGGTCGGCCGGAGGGTCGGCGCGTGGCTCGCGGAGCCGGCCAACGCCGACCGGGTCACCGCCGAGTTGGCGACGGCGCTGCGCGGAGCGCTCACGGTGCTGCGGGACGCCGATGTCCAGGCGGTCGTCGGTGAGGCCATCACCCGGCGGGCCAGCGCGGTGGAGGTCGGCCCCGGCCTCGGCAAGATGCTGGAGCGGGTGGTGGACGACGGCGGCCACCGCAAGGTCGTCGACCTGATCTGCGTGCGGGCGCACGACTGGCTGGTGGAGCACGGCGATTCGGTGATGGACGCGGTGCAGGGCGGGGCGCCCGGCTGGACGCCCCGGTTCGTGGACAAGCGGGTGGGGGAGCGGGTCTACAAGGAGCTGCTGCGGTTCGTCACGGAGATGCGGGACATGCCGGGCCACCCGGCGCGCGCCTCCATCGACACCTTCCTCACCGACTTCGCGGCCGACCTCCAGAGCGACGCCGACACCCGGGCCCGGGTGGAGCGGCTGAAGTCGGAGATCCTGGGCCGGAGCGAGGTGCAGGACGTCATCGCGTCGGCGTGGTCCTCCGTCCGTACGATGCTCCTCGCGGCGGCCGAGGACGAGCGCAGCGAACTCCGCCTGAGGGCCCGCGCCTCCCTGATGTCGCTGGGCGCCAAGCTGGCGGCCGACGAGCGCCTCCAGGGCAAGGCCGACGGCTGGCTGGAGGACGCGGCGGTCTACGCGGTCACCCGGTACCGGGCCGAGATCACCTCGCTGATCAGCGAGACGGTGGCGAGCTGGGACGCCGACCAGACGTCGAAGAAGATCGAGGCGCACATCGGCCGCGACCTCCAGTTCATCCGCATCAACGGCACGGTGGTGGGTGCGCTGGCGGGCCTGGCGATCCACACGGTGTCGCGGGCGCTGGGGGGCTGAGGCACCCCGCGGGCCGGGATTCCGGGCGCGTACCCGTCCTGTCGTACGGATACGCACCCGGCCTACACGGGGAGTTGCCCGGTGGTACGGGCCCGGTGGCCCCCGTGTTCAACGTGCCGGGGACTTCCTCGGACCGTTTCACGGCCCCCCTCAGGAACCGGCGCTCACCTGGCGGGCGTAGGCGGCGGCCAGCCTGCCCCCGGTCTCGGCGGTGGAGATGAGGACCGCCATGTTGGCCTGGGCGGTCCGGCCCCCGGTCGCCCGGTCGACGGCCCGCATCAGGTACTTGGTGAGCCCCTGGCCGCTCACCCCGTCCCGCTCCGCCCGGGCGAGCGCCTCCGCGATCGCCCGCTCGGCCTCGGCGGAGTCCACCGCGTCCTCGGGGCGCGGTGGCGTGGTGATGACGACCGCGCCGGGGTGGCCGGCCGCCCAGTGGGTGGCGACGATCCGGGCGAGCAGATCGTCGTCGTCCACGCGGTGCGGGGAGCGCACCCCGCTGGAGGCGCAGTAGAAGGCCGGGAAGTCGTCGGAGCCGGTGGAGATCACCGGGACGCACTGGGTCTCCAGGTACTCCATGGTCAGCTTCAGGTCCAGGATCATCTTGGCGCCCGCGCAGACGACCGCCACCTTGGACCGGGTGAGCTGGATCAGGTCGGAGGAGACGTCCATCGTCGTCTGGGCGCCCCGGTGGACCCCGCCGAGCCCGGCCGAGGCGAAGAACGGGATGCCGGCGAGTTCTGCGGCGACCAGGGAGGAGGCGACGGTGGTGGCGCCCCGGCCGCCCCGGGCCAGGACGACGGGCAGGTCGCGGCTGGAGACCTTCGGGATGCCGGGCTCGGAGGCGAAGCGCTCGATGTCGTCGTCGCTCATGCCGACCCGGATCGCCCCGCCGTCGAGGCAGATGGTGGCGGGCACGGCCCCGCCCTTGCGTACGGCGGCCTCGACCCTGCGGGCGGTCTCCGCGTTGTCCGGGTAGGCCAGGCCGTGGGTGATGACGTTGGACTCCAGCGCGACGACCGGGCGGCCTTCGCGCAGGGCGTCGCGGACCTCTTCGGTGGGGATGACGGGGATGGTGGATGTTGCGGGAGCCATGGATGTCCTTCGGTGGTGGCGTGCGGGGCGGGCCCGTACCGCTGCTGCGGCGGGCGAGCGGCGCGGGGGGTTACGGGAACACGTCCAGGGCGCGGATCCCGGCGAGCAGTTCGGCCACCCCGGGCTCCTTCAGCACCTCGTAGTGGTCGCCGGTGAGGGGGACGACCCGGGGCGGCTCGGCCGAGTAGCCAAAGCTGCCCTCCAGGAACGAGTAGTCGTCGCCCCGCGCCTTGAAGACCGTCACCGGGGCCTCGACCCGGCGCTCCCGCAGTTCGCGGAAGGTGTAGTCGAACTCGTAGGTGGCGGCGACGACTTGGGCGATGCGGCGGATCGTCCCCTCGCTGAGCGCGGGCATCGTGCGGTGTACGAACGCGACGAAGGAGTCCTCGTCGGTGGTCTCGCGCAGGCAGGCCGCCACGGCGGGTCCGTGGGTGGTCCCGGCGAAGACGGAGTGCAGGATGGTGACGTAGACCGGGTTGGCGAACGACGCCTCCCGGCCCCACCGCCGGCCGTCCTCCGTACGGACACGGGGGTTGCCGGGGCAGAACAGCAGCAGGTTCTCCACCTTCTCGCCCGTCCGCTCCAGCTGCCAGGCGGCCTCGAAGGCGACCCGGGCGCCGAAGGAGTAGCCCCAGAGCGTGTACGGGCCGGTGGGCTGGATGCGGCGGATCTCGGCGATGTCGGCCTCCGCCATGCGCCGGATGGTGGCGTGGGGCCTCTCGCCGTCGTTGATGCCGTACGCCTGCACGCCCGCCACCGAGCGCTCGCCGTCGAAGCCCAGCGCGAGGGTGCGCAGGTTCATCGGGTAGCCGCCGAGGCCGGGCCAGGCGAAGACCTGGGCGGGCGCGCCTGCGGAGTTGAGCCGCACCAGCCGGGAGGCGGCGGGCGCGCCGGCGCGGTCGTCGATGCGGGCCGCCAGCCCGGCCAGGGTCGGGGTCTCGAAGACGGTCTGGAGCGGGAGCCGGGTCCCGTAGCGCCGGTTGATCCGGTTCACCAGGGCCACGGAGTGCAGGGAGTTGCCGCCGGAGGAGAAGAACTCGTCCCTGGTGGAGACCTCTTCGTACCCCAGCAGCCGCCCCCACTCGGCGGCCAGCCACCGTTCGGTCGGCGTCTCGGGCTCGACGTGCGCGGCGGTGTTCGCGCCGCTGACCACCTCGGGCAGCAGGGCGGTGGCCTTGAGGTCGGTCTTGCCGTTGGCGGTGACCGGCAGCCGGTCCACCACGACCACCCGCGAGGGGACCATGTAGTCGGGGAGGAACTGCGCGGCGTCGTCCCGGATCATCTCCGCCGGGCCCTTGGTGTGCACGGCGTCCTCGTTCATGCCCTCGTGCTCGGCCTGGGCCGGGGAGACCGGTCCGCCGACGAAGAAGTACGAGGCCGGGGCGGCCGGGGCGCAGGCGCGCCGCAGCAGGTCGTCCAGGCGCTGCGAAGCCGGTAGCGGGTGGCCGGTGCGCGAGGAGTAGCCGGAGGACATCAGCCCCGTGCCCGGCACGCGCTGGAGGCGGTGCAGCAGGGTCCCGAGCACCATGTACTGCCGCCAGGCGTCCTCCGTACGTGCCACGGCGCTGATCCCGAAGGAGGCCCGGTCGTACACGCCCTGGTTGATCGCGATGACATGGCGCCGCTCCACCACCTCGTCGCCCAGCCGTACCAGCGCGCCGTCCTCGTGGCGGTAGAGCCCGCCGGGCAGCCCGTCGACCCGGTCGCCGTGCGCCTGGACGTACAGCTCGGCCTCCGCCGCGCGCGGGCGCCCGTCGTACGGGACCACCGCGAAGGTGCCCAGGTAGTGGTCCTCCTCCGCCACGTCGAGCCGCGCCTTCGCCTCGGGGGTGAAACCGTCCGGGCGGACCGTGAGGCCGAGGCCGGGCAGCACCTCCTCCAGGACGCCGAGCATGTGCCCGGCCTCGAACTCCAGCACCTCGACGATGTTGTTCTTGTAGACCGGCTCGATGGCCCGCCGCTTTCCCAGGAAGTGGACTTTCAGCCCGGGTTCGCCGCCCGGGGCGGGGTGGTCCCCGACGCGTACCAGGGTGTGGTCGACGGGGTGGTGGTAGTAGACGCCCGACAGTCCGGCCACGCCGCCGGCCTCCAGGTAGAGCTGGGTGGCGTAGAGGGCTCCGGGGGAGGCGTAGGCGTACTTGGGCAGCAGCCGGTCCGGGCTGCGGTGCGGGCCCAACCAGCGGAGCAGCGTGCCGAGTTCGGACGCGGTCAGCTCACCGGGGGTGCGCGGGGGAGCGGCCGGGGGCTGCGGCGGGGCGAGGAGGGCGCGGAGAGCGTCGAGGGTCGCGCGCCCGCCCTCGTAGAACCGGTACGACTTGCGGGCGAAGGCGGCCCGCCGCTGCTCGGGCGTCGCCTCGGCACCGGCGAGTCGGACGACCGGGCGCCCGGTGAGCTCGGCGGGCTCGCGCAGACCGGGGTCGGCGAGCTGGGCCTTCACCTGGAGCTTGGACGACTTCGACTGGTGGTGCGCGGCGTCGGAGCGGCCCTGGTCCATCACCGCCGCCGTGTGCTCGTTGAGCTCGACCGCGGCGACGAGGACCTGGGAGCCGGTCCGGGGGTTGTCGGTCACCACGGCGGCGGCCCTGCGCACCCAGGTGTGCTCCTCGACCCGTGAGGCGACCTCCTCCAGCTCGACCCGGTAGCCCCGCAGTTTGACCTGGTTGTCGGTGCGGCCCTCGTACTGGATCGTGCCGTCCGCGTTCCACCGGGCGAGGTCGCCGGTACGGTACAGCCGCTCGGCCGGGTCGTCGGGCGAGACGATGAACCGCTCCCGGGTCGCCTCCGACCGCCCCAGGTAGCCACGGGCCAACTGGACGCCTCCGATGAAGAGTTCACCGCTCCGGCCGGACTCCACGGGGCGGAGGTCCTCGTCCAGGATGCGGCAGGTGACGTCGTCGGCCGGCCGGCCGATGGGAAGGATGTGCACGCTCGCGTCGTCGAGGACGGCCGGGTCGACGCTGAGCGAGGTCGCGTTGATGGTGGCCTCGGTCGGGCCGTAGAGGTTGATCAGCGAGACGTCGGGCAGGGCGCGCAGCAGCTCCTGCGCGAGGGGCCGGGTGAGCGCCTCACCACCGGAGAAGATCCTGGTCAGGGTGGTGCAGCTGGCGAGTTCGCCGCTGTCGACGAGGGCGCGCAGCAGGGTGGGGACGCCCTGGAGGGAGGTGACGCCGTACGCGTGGATCGTGTCGATGATCGCCTGGGGGTCGCGGAACGATCCCGGCGGGCTCATCACCACCCGGGCCCCCGCCGCGCAGGCGAGCACCTCCCACTGTGCCGCGTCGAAGCTGATCGGGGTCTTCTGGAGGACGGAGACGTCGGGACCGAGGTAGCCGCTGCGCTCCAGCCACCTCAACTGCGCGACCACGCTGCGGTGTTCGATCATCACACCCTTGGGGCTGCCCGTGCTGCCGGAGGTGTGGATGACGTAGGCGAGGTGGTCCGCGCGCGGCTCGGGGAGGGGGTGTACGGGGCCTTTGGGGCTTCCGGGGGCGGCGGGGCTTGCGGGGTCTCCGGGGGCGGCGGGGGCCGTGGCCTCGTCGACGGTGACCACCGTGGTCCCCTCGGGAACCAGGCCGGTCAGCCGGGCGCGTAGGTGCGGCTGGGTGACGACCACGCCGACGCCCGCGTCCAAGGCCATGTGACGCAGCCGCGAGTCGGGGTAGTCGGGCGAGAGCGGCAGATAGGCCGCTCCCGCGGCGAGGATGCCCCACACGCCCGTCACCAGGTCGGCGGAGGGCTCCACGAAGAGCCCGACGCAGGTGTCGGTCGCGACGCCGGAGCCGACCAGATGGGAGCCCAACCGCTCGGCGGCGGAGTGGAGTTCACCGAAGGTGAGGCGGCTCTCGGTCGATATCACGGCGATCTCGTCGTGCCGCTCACGGGCTTGGCGGCGCAGCAGGTCCGGCAGGGTCCGCAGGGCGGTGCACTGCTGAGGTATGCCGGGCGCCGACTGCTGTCTGGCGGGTGTCGAGGTGCTGGTGCTCATCTCTGAAATCCCCCGGGGGAGTGTGATCTGCGGTGGGTCCGGCCGTGCCGGGCAGAGTGCGCCGGTGCCGGCTGGGGCTGATCGTGCGAGGTGAACGCATGGGCTGGGGCGCCCTGCCGCGCCCTGTCGCCGACCGGTGGCGGAAGGGCGGAACAGGCCCGGCCACCGGCCTTGCGGCAGCAGGGCATGGCCCGTCGGCCGGGCGGCCGGGGCATGGCTGGTCGGAGGGCCGGGGCGACCGTCTGTCCCAGGCCCGCGGGCGGGAGGGAGGAGGCCGGACGCGCGGGGGTCCGCGCGCCGGGGATCCGCGCGGGATCGCGGCGCGGAGGATCGGGTGCGCGCCGGTCAGGACGCGGGGGGTCCGGCGGGTGGCCGGGCGACTACCCGGCGCGGAGGATCTGTGCGACGGCCGCGGGGAAGTCCGCCACCGTCCAGGTGGGTTTCACCGCGGCCAGCTGGGCGGCCGAGTGGATGCCGTAGGTGACGGCCACACTCCGCATCCCGGCGTTGTGGGCCATGGAGATGTCGTGCGTGGTGTCGCCGACCATGACGGCCCGGCCGACCGGGTGACCCAGCTCGGCGGCGATCAACAGCCCGGTCTCCGGGGCGGGTTTGGGCTCGGTGACGGCGTCCGCTCCGACGACCACGGCGAAGTGGTCCCGGATGCCCGCCGCCGTCAGGAGCACCTCGGCGCTGGCGGTGTGCTTGCTGGTGGCGATGGCGAGGACGAGGCCCGCCGCACGCAGCTCGGCCAGCCCGTCCGCCACTCCGGGATAGAGCAGCGACTGCGCCTTGGGCACGATCTGCTCGCGGTAGAGCCGCTGGTAGCACGGTACGGCCGCCTCGACCGTGGCGGAGTCCGCCGGGACACCGATGAGCTGGGCGAACGCCTTCTCCAGGGGCAGCCCGATGGTGGCCCGGATCTCCTCGGGGAAGACGGCCGGGACGCCCAGGGCGGCGAGGGTCGCGGTGAAGTTCTCGACGATGGCGTTCGGGGTGTCGACGAGGGTGCCGTCGAGGTCGAACAGGACCGGCCGCGTCACGACTGCTCCCTTTCCGTGGTCTGCCGGGGCGAACGGGCGGCCGGTCGGGTGCCGGCCTCGGTGGTGGGTGGCGCGGAGTGGACGGGCCCGGCGGCGGTGGGACCGTCGGGCCTCGCCGTCCCGGCTGTTGTCGGCGTCCCGGCCGCGGCGGGGCCGCCGGGCGGTCCGGCTGCTGTGGCCGCCCCGGCCGCGACCGGACCGCCGGGGCGCTCGTCGGTGCTCCCCGTCGGCGGCCCGGCCGACCCGCGGGCCCCCCGGGCCTCGCGTGCGGTCGACCGCTGGGCGAGCAGGACCGCGGTCACGACGGCGACGGCCCCGGCGCCCTGGACGGGCGTCAGCCCCTCCCGCAGGAAGAGGAAGCCGAGGACGGTGGCGGCGAGCGGACTGGCGAAGCCGAGGAGCGACACGGTCAGGGCGGGCAGCCGCTCGATACCGCGGAACCAGAGGGCGTACGCGAGGAGCGCGCCGACCAGGCTGAGGTAGGCGAACCCGGCGAGGTTGGTCCAGGTCACCCGGTCGGGAAGGCCCTCGCCCAGCAGGGCGACCGGGGCGATCAGCAGCCCGCCCGCGGCCAGCTGCCACCCGGTGAAGGTGAGCAGCCCGACCCCCGGTGGCCGGCCCCAGTGCTTGGTCAGGACGATGCCCGACGCCATGCACACCGCGCCGCCGAGCCCCGCGACCACGCCGATCGTGTCGAGCCCGGCCTCGGGCCCGAGGACCAGCATGCCGACGCCGGCCGTGCCGAGCACGCAGGCCCAGACCTGCCAGCCGCGGATCGCCGTACGCAGCAGCAGCGCGGAGAGCAGGAGGACGAAGACCGGCTGGACGGAGCCGACGAGCGCGGCGACCCCGCCGGGCAGGTGGTAGGCGGCGACGAAGAGGAGGTAGAAGAAGACCCCGATGTTCAGGGCCCCCAGCACCAGGATCCGCCACCACCAGTGCCCCTGCGGAAGCCGCCGCCCCGCCAGCGTGAGGATCAGCCCGCCCGGCAGAGCGCGTACGGCGGCGGCGAGGAGCGGGCGGTCCGGCGGCAGGAGCTGGGTGGTCACCAGATAGGTGCTGCCCCAGACGACGGGGGCGAGGACGGTGAACGCCGAGTCGAGTCCGACACGCTGCTTCATGAGGCGGCCGCCGGGACCGTACCGAAGAACCTGTCCCCGAAATCGCCGATGCCGGGGACCATGAACGCGTTCTCGTTCATTCCGTCCTCCACGGCGGAGGTCACGACCTTCACGTCCGGGGCGGCGAGACTGAAGCGATCCAGCCCGGTGGGGGAGGCCAGGAAGTTGATCAGGACGACGTTCTCGTCCGGAACTCCGGCCTCGCGCAGCACGTCGAGCGCGGCGAGCGCGGACCCTCCGGTGGCCAGCATGGGTTCCATCAGCAGCACATGGCCCGTGTGTATGTCATCGGGAAGGTGTGCGTAGAACAGCTCGGGCTGCTTCGTCCGCCCGTCCCGTTGAATCAGGATCTTCCCGATCCGGATTCCCGGGACCATCTCCCGCAGCTCCGTCTCCATGCTCTCCCCGGCGCGGACCACCGAGACCCCGCAGACGCGACGGGTGAATTCGAGCCCGTGGTAGGTCTCGCCCACCGGAGTGGTGACCTCGCGTTCCTGGAACGGGAGCAGATCGAGCCCGGTCTCCAGCAACAGCCGGATGATGCGCCGGGAATAGACCTCGAAGTCCCTGCCCGACACGTTCTTGTCCCGTACGACGGTATGCAGCGCGCGTAACTGGCTCGTCTGCGGCAGCAGTAACACATTTCGGGAAGGCATCCCGGACGACCCCCAATGATGGATGGAACGGCGGCAGGTGTGCCGCAACACCACACTCGGGGATCGATGCCATCGCCCCCCAAGTCCCCTTGGACGGACCGGAGTCGAGCCCTTCCGACACCGGACGGTCCGGACACTAGGTGGCTGATAAGTGCCTGTCAATCGCCGACAGGACGAGTCGTCAGGTGTGCTTCGGGGAGGAGATGTCTTCCTGGATCGACTTTCACCAAAGGGCCTGTGACCAGGCAGGTTGGAATCTTCCCGGCAAGGAGCTGACGTGCGGCGACGATGTGGGCCACCGGTCGATTCCGCCTCGGGTGGACGGTAGATGAACTTTCGCCTGGCGCATATTGAGAGGTTCGACATTTCCCTGATGCGTCAGGTCTTTTCCCCGCGCGCACACACGGAGAATGAACGTCCGCGATGCGGGCCGGACGCAGGGAGGCCGGACGCACAGAGGCCGGGCGGAGGGCACGCGACCCGTCCACGCCCGGCCTCGGGGCCGTCAGGCCCCGACGTCACCTCAGCGACGCCCGCCGCTCCTCGATCAGACGCCGGTAGGCGGGATGCCACGGCTCGGCCTCGGCCCGGGCGATGACCCGGTCCGCCTCGACGCGCCTGCGGTGGGACCGGTAGAGGTCGTAGAGGAACCACAGGCACAGCGCCGGCAGGCCGACGCGCAGCCACGTCAGCGGCAGCAGGGCGACGGCCAGGCCGAGGACGAGACAGACGACCGCCGCGGTGACGGCGACGAAACGGCCGGCGATCCGGCCCGCGACGGCTTCGTCCTCCTCCGGTTCGTCCTCGCCGCCGGGGCTCGCGCCGTCCGGCTTCACCGCACCGCCTGCTCCGTCGCTCCGGCGGTCGTCGGCCCTGTCGTCGTCACGGAAGACCATGACCGTCTCGGTCAGGGCCTTGGAGCGCAGCAGCAGGTGAAGGCCCGGAACCAGCACCGCGGCCACGGCGACGGCCCGGCCGGCGCCCTCGGACGGCAGCCAGATTCCGACCGCCGCGGCGACCGAGGCCAGGAAGTAGGCCCAGGCGGGCACGGTGCGCTGGAAGGCGCGGGTCCGTTCGGCTCCGAGCAGTTCGGCCAGGCGACTCCCGTCCGGGAGACCGCCGCCGGGCGGCGGGAAGGGCTTGCTCATGGTGGTCCTCCTCAGGTGGTCGTGCAACAAAGATGAGGCGGAAAGACGCCGGAGGGAAAATGGCTGGGGGGGGGGGGGGGGGGCGGGGGGGGGGAGGGGGGGGGGGTGGGGGGGGGGGGGGGGGGGGGGGGGGGGGGGGGGGGGGGGGGTGGAGGAG
>NZ_JBWKCM010000015.1:150149-177136 GCF_056436485.1 Streptomyces sp. NPDC043746
CCTCCGGGGGGGTTAGAAAAAAGAGGGGGGGGAAAAAGACCGGGGAAGAAAAGGGGGCGCTCCCCCCCCGAGGCCAGGAGGGCTGGCTAGCCCCCCTGGCCCCGGGCCGGCCGAGGGGTGTCGGCCGGCCCGGCTGCGGGCCCCGCTCACGCCGGACTGTCAGTCAGCCCGACCCGAGCGGGGCCGCGGTTGCTGAGGGGGACTCAGCGGTTGCCCCGGGACGGGTGGACGGTGATCAGCGGGGTCCAGTACGGGATGCCCCACTTCTTGCCCTTCCAGATACCGAACCGGATGGCCACGCCCCAACCCGGTGCCTTGCGGGCGGCGTCGATGACCTTCCCCAGCGTCTTGGCTCCCCAGCCCAGCGCCTGGAGCGCCAGTCCGAGGGCCTTGCCCACGGGATGCGGGATGTGGCCCACGAAGCGGCCGAGGATCTTGGCGACGCTGCCACCGGCCTTGAGCGCGTTGGCCAACTTCTTGGCCTGGGCGTCACGCAGGTAGTACGACCAGACCTTGCTCCAACCACGGCCGTCGAGGTCCACCATGGTGATGGGGTCGGCGGGGTAGCCGTAGTAGTTCGGCGATCCGGCCGGAACCGGGTCGACGGACAGGAACCGGCCCGTGGCCGGGTTGTAGACGCGCTGGCCCATCAGCGTCAGACCGGTGAGGGTCTCGCTGGAGCGCTGGTTGCCGCCGAGCCAGCCGTAGCGGGTCGAGGGCCGGCCGTCGCGGGCGTTTCCGTACTCGTCGCTGTCCAGCACCTGCGGGGCGTCTTCCGGGTCCAGCGGGAGCTGGAGGGCGACATCGCCGTGGATGTTGGTCATCTGGAGGACGACGCCGCCCTGGGCCGCGGTGGTGGCCGCGAGCAGGCCGCTGGCCGACTCCACGTTGCGGGTCAGCGCGCCCGTGGCCACGTCCTCGACGATCCAGCGCGGGTTGTCGCTCTGTCCGTCGTAGTGGTTGAGCTTGTGCTGCTCCTGCGTCCAGCCGCCGTCCATCTGGGTCTCGATCGTCCAGCCGCGGAAGCGGTGGACGGCGTCGAGGGTCCAGGTCTGGCGGTTGGCACCCGTCGTCTGACGCTGCACCAGGTCGTTGGCGAAGTAGCCGAGGGTGCTGCCGGGCAGGGCGGTCGTGCGGCCGAACGCGTCGTAGGTGTAGCCGGTGTCGACCAGACGGTCGCCGGTGTCGTACGCGTACGTCTTGCCGGTGCCACCGGTGGTCGGGCAGGCGGCGTCGGCCGCGCCCTCGGCCGTGGTCAGCCCGGTGCGGTTGCTGCGCTTGTCGAAGGTGTACGTACGGGTCGTGCACACGTCACCGACGGTGTCGTTCACCCGGGTCAGCCGTCCGGCGCGGTCGTAGGAGTAGTCCTGGGCCGACCAGCCGGAGTGGCTGAGCGCCTGCCCGTGCGCCGACCGGCTCACGACATCGGAGTAGACCGTCATGCCGTCGCTGTCGCGGGTGTAGACCCGCTCCAGGGCGGCGCCGGTGGAATCCTCGCGGACGTTCAGCGTGTAGCCACCCGGAAGCTTCTCCGTGGCCACGCCGCCGTCGGCGTCGTAGGAGGTGGAGAAGGTGCCGGCGACCGAGTCGGTGGTGCTGGTGACCAGGCCACGCGGCTCGGCGTTGTGGTCGTAGGCGTACGTCACCGTCGACGGAGCGGAGTCGGTCGCCTTGACCGGACGGTTCAGCAGGTCGTACGCGAACGTGGTGGTGCCACCGTCGGCGTCCGTGTACGAGATGAGCCTGCCGAGCCTGTCGTACCGCTGGGTGATGGTGCCGCCGGTCGGCGAGACGGTCTTCACCACGTTGCCGGTGTGCGGGTCGTACTCGAAGGCACGGTCCGGAACCGCCGCGCCCACGCCGCCGGTGGTCTTCACCGAGATCGGGCGGCCGGCGTTGTCGAACTCGGTGAGGGTGGTGCGGGTCACGCCGTTGGCGGACTCGGAGACCTTGAAGACCTCACCCCACCAGTTGTACTCGACCGTGCGGCCGGGCAGCTCGGCGGGGTTGGAACCGCCGCCGGTGGTGGCGGTCGCCGGGCCGCTGGAGCAGGGCAGGTCGGCCCACTCCGGGCGCCCTGCGCACGCACCGGTACCGGTGGCGGACCAGTACCTGGTCACGAAGGTGGCCGCGTCGGAACCGTTGGATCCGGGACGGACCGACTTGGTGACCCGGCCCTGTGCGTCGGTCTCGGTCGAGCTGGTGATCGCCAGGCCGGACGGGTCCTGGATCGTCCGGGTGGACAGGCCCTTGGCCCAGTCGTAGACCGTCTGCGTCACCCGCGCGTCGGCGTGCAGCGTCGGGGCGGCCAGCAGCTGGGCGCCCTTGGTGACCTTGGTGACCTGGTCCTCGATGGTCGCGGTGCCGTCGGTCGGACGCCCCTGGTCGTACTCGTTGACGGTCCAGGCGCGGGCGACGACGGAGGTGCCGGCGGTCGCGACGGTGGTGCTGCCCGACTTCAGGTCCTCGGCCAGCGACATGCGGTGCAGCGGGCCGAGCTCCTGGAGCTCCCGCGTGCCCTTGGGGTCGAAGACCGACCGGGTGGAGAGCAGCTCCGCGCGGTCGGCGGTGGCCAGTCCGCTGATGCCGAGGTCGGCCAGCAGGGCCTTGTCGGCGGCCGTGACGCCCAGCGCCAGGGCGCGGTTGCCCGCGGTCAGCTCGCGGACGACGTTGCCGTGGTGGTCGTACTCCGTGGCGGAGATGTGCCCGCCGGGCTCGACGGAGTTGACCTCGCGGCCCGAGGCGTTGGTGTACGTGATCCGGGCGCGCTTGTAGTCCGCCGCGGAGAGCGCCGAACCGGCGTGGCCGGCCGGGACCGAGTCCGCGGGGAAGACGGCCGTGGCGTCGGTCGGGGCGCCGTTCTGGCCCCAGGCCTTCACGTCGGCCGCACCCATCTTGTGCGGTGCCGCGGTGCCGCTCAGCGGCACGTCGTAGACGACGCTGGTGGAGGCGGTGCCTTCCTCGACGTCGGCCGTGCCCTGCTTGAGGCCCTTGCGGGTGGCCTTCAGCAGCATGCCCTCACCGGCGGTGGCGGCGTTGCCCGCCTTGCCGTAGGTGAAGTCCCAGGGGATCTCGGACTGCGCGTGGTACCACGTGATGCGGCCGGCGGAGTCGTACGAGTACTGGGTCTGCATGCCCTGGTTCAGGTGGGGGTTCCACGCCTGGCGCAGCCTGCCGCTCGCGTCGTAGCGGTACGTCGCGATGGCCTGGGAGGTGGCGTTGGCGGCACCGCCCCAGGTGGACCACAGACGGATCTCCTTGACCTGGCCGGCGAAGTCGCCGAAGTCGGCACTGGAGGAGTGGCCGGTGGCCGTGGTGGAGGTCGCGTACACGAACTCCAGGGCGCGGCAGCCCTTGGTGGCGGGTGCCGTGGTGCAGGTCTGCGCGGAGACCGCGGAGGTGGGGGCGATGATCCGCTTGGGGCGGGCCAGCTTCTTGCCGTCCACCGTCACGGCCTCGGAGACGACCGTGGTGGTGGCGTGCTCCAGACCGTCCTTGGTGGCACTGGTCAGCGGCCAGTTCAGGCCGGCCGCGTCGGCCTTGGCGAAGGTGGCGGTGGCGCCGTCGTTCTCCTTCAGCGTGAAGGAGCCGGTCAGGGAGCCGGTGAGTTCCAGTTCCTCGGAGCCGGGTTCGGGCTTCCAGCCGTTGCCGGAGGTGGCGGTGAAGCCGATCTCCTCGCCCGTGTTGTCGACGACGGCGACGGAGGTGGCGGAGGTCCTCTTGACGTAGGACCACCGGGTCTCGGTCAGTTCGGCGACGGTGCCGGAGGTCCACTCCTTGCCGAAGATCGGGGCCTGGCCGTCCTGCATCCCGCTCGCTCCGGGGCGGCGGGAGGAGGCCGAACGCGTCACCGACATGTCGAACGCGGAGGCGTCGGTCTCGGTGAGGGAGAAGTCGCCGGTCAGCTGGTTGAGCGTGCCCGGGCCGACGGAGGTCAGCGGGGCGTCGCCCGCGACGCGGTCGACGGTGATCGTGTGGTGCGGGGAGTAGGAGTACCCCGAGCCGCTGGTGAAGCCGGCCCGCACGTCGATCGCGCCGTCGGCGGCGAGGGTGTCGGTGACGTTCCAGGTGAGGCCGATCGGCTTGCCCGCAGGGGCGGGGGCCGGCCAGCCCGCGACGGCGGAGCCGTCGGACGCCTTGCGGACGTCCGCGGCGGGGACGTCCTTCCAGGTGTCGGTCTCACCGCGGCGGTACTGGTAGACGACGCCGGTGTGGTTCGTCCTGCCCTCGGCGGACAGGCCCATGCGGCGGGCCGGGCGCTCGCCCTCAGCCGGGGTGAGCAGCGCGGCGCCCCCACCTGCGGAGAAGGTGTAGGCGGTCTCGGTCGAGGTGTTGCCCGCCGCGTCGCGGGTGCGCGCCCTCAGGGTGTGCTCGCCGGCCCCGAAGGTCAGCGAGCGGGTGACGGCCTGGGTGGTGGCGATCGTGGTCCAGGCGCCGCCGTCCAGCGAGTACTGGATGTCCTTCACGTCGCTGGAGGGCGGGGTGAAGGTGAAGTCGCCGGTGAAGTTGCCGTTGCCGTCCGGGGTGCCGGACCACTGGCCCGCCGGGAAGTCCGTCGAGGAGATGCTCGACGCGGCCGGGGCGGTGGTGTCCACGGTGAAGGTCTGCCAGGGCGACCATGTGCCGTTCCACGCCGAACCGTCGTAGACGGAGGCGCGCCACTTGTACTGGCCGGGGGCCAGGGCGGTGGTCGGCGTCCACGGCGCGTTGGCACCCGAGGCGACGAACGCGGAGGTGCCGCTCTGCAGGGCCGCGGTGCCGGTCGGCGTCCAGATCTCGTACGAGAGCCGGACGGTGTTGCCGTCGGCGTCGCTGGCCTTGCCCGTCAGGGTCGGCCTGGTCTCCCGGGTCGACGTGCCGGTCAGCGGTGAGACCGGGGTCGCCGCGCCGGGCTTGGTGTTGTACGTGACCGACATGTACGGGGTGTTCGAGGCCGCGTTGCCGGAGTGGAACCGCTTCCAGCCGTACGGGTCGGACTCGTCGGTGGCCCGGATGCCGAGGGTGTTGGTGCCGTTGCCGTTGGCGGCCCAGGCGGCGGCGAGCGAGGTGATGTTCTGGCTCACCCAGCCGTCGTTGCAGGCGGAGGAGAAGCCCTTGGTCGAGGTGGTGGACGCCCACTTCTTGTTCCAGTTCGGCTGGCTGGTCCACCGGGTGGAGGTGGACGCGGAACTGGTGTCCCAGACCTCCCAGCCCTTGGCCGTGCAGGACCAGGAGTGGTGGTTCCACAGGTTCAGCTTGGCGTCGAGGATCTGCTTGCCCGTCATCTTCGCCATGGGGAAGCTGAGGAAGGAGCGCGCGATCTGGCCCGAACCGTTGTTGCCGAGCTTCAGCTCGGTCTGTGCTGACACGTCCGTCGTGTAGCCCTGCTGGACGAAGGTGTCGAAGCCGACGCCGATACTGACGGCCGGGTCGATGGTGACCGGGAACTTCGTCTCGGGGGCGGCCAGGAACGCGGCGTCCGGAGTCAGCGTCAGGTCGATCTCGTCGCCGTTCTGCGTGACCTTCAGGCCCACGTCGGCGATGTTCTTGTGGTCGCCGGACTTCGGGTCGACGGCGGCGTCCCACATGATGGGCGCCGGGAGGACGCCCACCTGCTTGCCCGTCCGGCTGTCCAGGAAGGTGATCGAACGGTCTTTGTTGGCACGGGCCTTGACGCCCTTGGCGTGCAGAGTGAGCGTGACCGAGCCGTTGGCCGCGATGGCGCTGCGGTCCTTGAGCTCCAGGTACTGCTCGAAGCCGGTACGGGTCGACTCGACGATCAGGTCGGTGCGGGTGAGCGCGTCGACGTAGCGTGCTGCGGTGCCCTCGATCTTGGGCTCGGGGAGCGCGCCGCGCCACCCAATGGTGAGCTGCTTGCCGTCCTCGCCGAGCGAGACGAGCGGGGTGGACGGCGTCTTCCGCGCGCCCGGAGCACCGGCTGCCTTGATCTTGGCGGCCTTGGCGGTGGGCGTGCCACCGGCCAGCTTCAGGTCCAGCGGGTGCGACCTGGCGCGCAGCCCGCCGTCGGTGGACCGGACGAGGTCCACGTCGATGGGCTGCCAGGTGCCCGCGTCGTCCTGGAAGCGGATCGGACCGCTGGCGGCTTCGATGGTCGTGCTGCCGTCGGCGTTGGCGAAGGTCGACGTGTTCTCGGTCCGCTCGGAGAGCGCCTCGACGCGGTGGCCGGACAGCCGGGCCGCGACCTGGGCGGAGGCCAGGTCCTGGGCGGTCTTGGCGTAGGGGAGGGACTTCTGGGGTGCGGCCGGGGACTTCTCCTGGGGCAGCGCCACGGCCTGACCGGTGGTCGCGACGACCACCGCGGCCTCCAGCGCCATGAGAGTGGCCATCGCGATGGCCACCCGCGGCAGAGTCCTGCCCCGGCGGGGCGCGACCCGGCCCCGGGCAAGGGATATCGGCAGGGCCTCGGGTCTCGCCCGATCCCCCGTACGACGGTTCATGTGGATGCCTTTCTGGCACGCAAGATCGTTTGTCTTGCGGCCTGCGCATCCTCACATCGCCGGCCGGAGGAGGGGCGGGCACGAAAGTGAGGGTTCTGCGACCCGAAAGGCCACCCTCCGCGCGCGCTTGACAGGCGGTCAGGAGGCATATGCGGGTTTTGTGTTCAAAGACTCTCACTCAAAGTCATCGTGCTGCGTCGATGTGGACCTGTCGCGCCGAATGTGTTTTTTCAGTGGTGATACTCGATCGTTATGAAAGGTCGGGGAAAGCTCAAGTTTTCCTCAGAGGCCGTAGCGCGATCACGAGCGGACCGTCGGCCGCGACGGGCGGCGACCGTGTCAGGCCTTCAACGGACGCGGCAGTTCGCTCCTGCGCACCACCCCGCAGCCCAGGGCGACGACCACCCCCAGACTCCCGAACGCCCCGCATCCCGCGAAGACCGGGACGGCTCCCCACGCCCCGACGGCCGCCCCCACCACCGGATAGCTCAGCGGCGCCAGGCCCACCGAGGCGAGCATCACGACGGAGGTGACCCGCCCCAGGTAGGCGGGGTCCGCCGCCGTCTGCACGAGGGCGCTGCCCAGGGTGCCGCAGACGCCCAGGGCCAGCCCGACGGCGGCGGCCATCGCCACGGCGAACGGCAGGGACGGGACCAGGGCGATGGTGCCGGCGCCGGCACACCCCACGAGCAGCGTCCCGGCCAGCGCCAGCCCGGCCCGGGGGAGCCGTCCGGAGACAGTGAGCAGGAGAGCCCCTGCGGTGGCGCCCGCCCCGAACCCGCCGGCGATCCAGCCGTACCCCGAAGGCCCCCAGCCCCGCTCGCCGTTGAGGAGCACCATCCCGACGTTGAGGGTCCCGGTGAGCCCGAACTCGCTGATTGCGACGACCGCGACGAGCGGCCCGATGAGGGGGTGGCGGCGGATGTACCGGAGGCCCCCGAGAAGGTCCCGCCGGACGCCGTCGGGGGCCGGCGC
The DNA here is from genome assembly GCF_056436485.1 of Streptomyces sp. NPDC043746. Taxonomy (NCBI): domain Bacteria; kingdom Bacillati; phylum Actinomycetota; class Actinomycetes; order Kitasatosporales; family Streptomycetaceae; genus Streptomyces; species Streptomyces sp. NPDC043746. The sequence goes on from NZ_JBWKCM010000015.1 coordinate 157,562, forward strand.
CACCGGGCCCGGTGCGTGAGCCACGTCCGGCGCGCCGGGCAGTGGCCGCAGTCGTACGGTCAGCAGGAGCGGCAGCGACAGGGCGAACAGCACCCCCGCGACGGCGAACGCGGCCGGTGCGCCGCCGACCCCCATGGCCAGGCCGCCGAGGGGCGGGCCGGTGACCTGGCTGACCCGCATCGACAGCGTACGCATCCCGGTGACGCGGGCCAGTTGGTCGGGGGCGGTGATGCGCGGCGGGAGTGCCCCGACGGCGGGAACGAAGAGTGCGTCCACGGCCCCGAACGCGAGGGCCAGTGCCACCAGGATCCACACCGCGGGCGCGGTGACCGCGACGCCGACCGCCACGGCGAGGACGAGGGCGCACCGTACGGCGTCGCTGCCGAGCACGATCCGGCGCACCCCGAACCGGTCGGCGGCCACACCGCCACCCAGCATGAGCAGCGCCCGCGGCAACGCCCCAGCGGCCATGACCAGACCGACCTCACCGGGTCCCGCGACCTTCTGGGCCGACCAGGCGAGCGCGACGAAGTAGACGCTGTCCCCGACGAGCGAGGCGGTGTAGGCGGCGAGCCACCGCAGGACGTTGGCGTCGCGGTGGGCGGGTCGGGGCGCGGTGGGGCCGGCGGGTAAGGCGGTTTCGGCGGCGGACACGGTGGCTCCTGGGGAGAGGGAGGCGGGGAGGGCGGCGGGTGATCTCAGGGCCGGAACGGGAACCCGTACAGATGCACGGACACGTGCTCGCGCCCCGCCGTGTCGCCCGCCTCCCGGGCCGCCTTGCCGCGCTCCCGCCACCGTCGCGTCACGCCCTCCAGCTCGCTGCTCATCTCGGCGAGTTCGGCAGGAGTGAGAGCCATGATCCACTCGGAGCTGAAGGCGGCGTCGGTCCACTCCGCACCCCAGGCGGCGCTCTGGTCGAGGTAGGCGCGGTACTGGGCGGAGCGGTTGTCGAGGATGCCGTGCAACACCGCACCGACGGCGGCAGCCCCATCGGGTGTGTCCGTGAAGTCCGCGTCGCGGAAGCCCCACCCCTTTTCGGACGCCACCTGCCACCACCGCTCCCGGCCGTCGGTGCCGTGGCCGCTCGCCTCGACCACGAACCCGTGCTCCGCGAGCTTGCGCAGGTGGTAACTGACCAGCGACGGGGCCTGGTCGATCTGCTCGGCGAGCTGGGAGGCGGTCGTGGTCCCGGCGGCGTACAGCAACCGGTAGAGCTGCATCCGCAGCGGGTTGGTGAAGGCCTTCAGCCGGGAGAGGTCGGTGATCTGCTCGGTCTCGTGCTGGGGTCGCATGTGCCCACCGTAGATGTGCAAATTTAATTGCGCAATAATTCTTTCCTAGTGGGGACGGGGTGGCGTGCCCCCTGGCTCGCCCCGGCCCCGGACCGGGGCCGGGGCGAGCCGTGCCAGGGGCCGGTTCGGTCGGCCGGTCCGGGTGTCAGGCCTTGGCGGAGTACCAGCTGGTGCAGCCGTGGCTCTTGCTGCCCTTCTTGACGCAGGCGCGGATCTTGAGCTTCGTGCCTTCCTTGAGGTTCTTGGTCTTCTTGACCTTGGAAGGCGCGGGCTTGCCCTTGGTGTTGATGTCGATGATGATCTTGCCGGTCGAGACCTGCTTGACCTGCCCCACGATGTAGTAGCCGTCGCTCTCCTTGTCGTTGACGTAGAGAGTGTCCCCGGTCCAGGAGCCCAGCAGCGGATCGGCGGCCCACGTGATCGCGCCGATGTTGTGCGGGTGGTGGTACAGGTTGAAGCCGCGGGTGCCGTCCGCCTTCAGCTCCTTCTTGTAGCCGATCTCCTTCACGGTGAGTTCGGGAGCTGCCTGCGCGGCGGGCGCGGTCAGGACGGAGCCGGACAGGGCGAGACCGATGACGGCGGCGACAGTGGCTGCACGGCGGCGGGCGTTCGAACGCGGCATGCTTTTTCTCCTCCAAGGATGGCGCTTCCACCGGGCGGGTGTCCCCCGTTGCGCCGATGGTGCGGTGATCTGATTCAGGAGGCTAGTGGCCGATTTTCGTCTCACTGTCAGACGTGGGACGTCCCAGCACGGAAAAGCTTTTGACCTGCGGAAATATGGTGGATGGCGGGACGTTTCCGGGACGTGGGACGGTGGGGCGGGCCATTCCGGGACGATGATTCGGGGAGCTGGAATTGGCCGGAAGAGGGTGGCAGCCGCTCCGCTTCCCCGTACGGGCGGTGCCCGTCGCCTGCGATCCCCGCGGGCGGCAGCAGCCGGATCCGGTCGTCGTGGCACCGTGTCCGCGAGGTCACCCCGGACCTGCGGCACACGTCCGCGATCGACCAGGGCCTGCGCGGTGCCTCCCGTCGCCGGGCCGCTCTCTCCGGCCCCGGGAGCGGCCGTAGGAGTTGACGCGGCGGCAGCCGCAGGCCCGAAGGGCGGGGGCGGGGCGGAACGGACGTGTAGGACGGCCCGCGACGCCTCGTGGCGGTGGCGCAGGCGGTCGCGCTACGGGGACGGACGGTCCGAGGGCGGGGGAGGGCCCGAAGCGTTCGAACGGGGTCAAGGGGGTGAAGGGCTGGAAGGAGTCGGGGGATCCAGGGTGACGCGAGCGGCGACGGGCAGGTGGTCGCTGCCGGTGGCGGGGAGCGTGCGGATGTGGTCGACGGTGGCGGAACGGGCCAGGACCTGGTCGATCCGGGCCACCGGAAAGGCGGTGGGGAAACTGAAGGCGAACCCGCGCTCGGCCACGTTCAACCGCGAGGTCAGCGGGTCCAGCCCGCGATCGTCGACGGTACCGTTGAGGTCGCCCATGAGGATCACGGTGCGCACCTCCTCGTCCCGGACGAGGCTTCCCAGCGCCCGGGCGCTCTCGTCCCGCCGGGCCGAGGCGAGCCCGCCCGCCCCGATCCGTACGGAGGGCAGATGGGCGACGTAGGCCGCGACCTCCCCGTACGGCGTCCGCACCACGGCCCGCAGCCCGCGGTTCCACCCCTCCTCGATACCCCGAGGCCTGATGTCCACCAACCGGTCCTCGGCGATCGGGTACTTCGACCACAGCCCGACGGTGCCGTGGACGACGTGATGCGGATAGCGCACCCCGAGGACGTCCTCGTACGTCGACAGCGCGGGCGCCACCAGCTCCTGCAGCGCGATGAGATCGGCCCCGGACGCGACGAGCGCGCGGGCGGTCCCCGCCGGGTCCGGGTTCTCGTCGCTGACGTTGTGCTGGACGACCCTCACTTGGCGTCCACTGACGGCCGGTTCGGGCTCGGGCAGGAGCAATCCGCCGAACCCCTCCACCCAGACGGCCACCGGTAGGAGCAGTGCCGTCAGCGCCACCCCGGACCGCCGCACCAGGGCGAGGGCGAGCAACAGGACGACGGCCGCCCCGGTCCACGGCAGGAACGACTCGACCAGACTGCCCAGTCGCCCGGGGGAGTTGGGTACGGCACGGTGGAAGGCCTGCACCCCGGCCACGGCGACCGCGAGCGCGGCGATCACGGTCCCGCGCCGAGTCGCCGGGATGCGGCGGACCGGCCTCGGCCTTGGCAACGTAGACGTCCTCCCACTCGTGAAAGGGCAGGATCGCACGTCGTCGCAGGCGGAAGGAGGCCGGGAGGGTGTGCCGCACCCGTCGGTGCGGCACACCCTCCCGGACTGTCCCCGTGTCAGTCGGCAGTCACGGGACGTAGTAGCCGCCCACGCGCAGCGACCGCCAGGTCTGCGGGCCCACGATGCCGTCGGCGGGCAGGCCCACCGAGGACTGGTACCGGACCACGGCCGTGCGGGTCTGCGGACCCCAGAGCCCGTCCGTATCACCGGGGTTGACCTTGTGCGTGTACTTCAGGAGGCACTGGATCTCCTTGACCCGCGCCTTGGTGTTGCCCGACTGGCCCGTACCGACGAGGGCCTTCCACTCCCACGACTGGCCGGCATAGATTCCGTAGTTGACGCTGGTCTTGCGGTAAGCCGGTTTCGTGCAGGTGTAGTTCGTGGCGGCCGGGGCGGGCGCCGCGGTGACGAACAGGGCCGCGCAGGCGAGGGCGAGAACACCGGCTCCCCGTACGGCGGTCGCGGAGGAGATACGGGTCATCGGCACTTCGACTCCGATCGGATCTTGATCCCGTTGATGACCGGGAGGTCGGTGGAGACGCGCGGCGCGATGCAGACGTAGCTGCTGAAGTGCCGGAAGTGCACGACGTCGTCGTAGCGGGTGTTGCGTACGTAGTACGAGTTGTTCTTCACGGGCTGGTAACCGCTCGTGATGTCCTTGAACTGCGCCACCTTCTTCTTGGTCTGCGAGTTGTAGAGGCAGACATAGGGGTAGGGGCAGTCCGCGATGCCGGTGGGGGCGGCGGACACGGGGGCGGCGGAGGCCAGCGTCGCGGCGGCCAGCAGCGGCAGAGCGGCCACGGCCGTGGCCACGCGGGTGAGCGTCTTCATGGTCATCCTCACAGCAGGGAGAGGTACGTGCGGCAGGACTGGCCGGAGCTCCAGAGCATCGCGTACGCGGTCTTCGGGCCGTAGACGCCGTCCTGCGCGAGCCCGGCCTTCCGCTGGACGTTGATCACGGCCTGGCGGGTCTGGGGCCCGTAGGCGCCGTCCACGCTGATGCTCTGCTTGTTGCAGTCGCGCAGCGACTTCTGGAGGGCCTTCACGGCGACGCCCTGGTTGCCGGAGCCCAGCACGCACTGGTGGTTGTCGCGACCGGCGGCGGGAATGGCTCCCCGGTCCGTCGTCGTACAGGAGGGCAGGGCGGCGGCGGCCGGGGCGGCGCCGAGGAGGGGCAGGGCGAGCAGGGCGGTGGCGGCGGCGACCCCGGCGGCCAGGGCCCTCGGCCCGCGCCGGGCCCCACAGGGTGGTGCGATCGTGGTCTGCATGGGCGGATCTCCTCAGCCGGATTGTTCGGGGCCGACACTGGCGCGGTCCCGGCGGACACCGGCGTGTTCCCGGCGTACAGGTGCGGGGGAAGTGCTCAGCACGTGGGCGACCAGGAGATGCGGACGCCCGTGATGGACTTGGCCGGGTAGCGCGCGAGGTCGAGCATCGCCTTGGGCGGGGCACACCGGACGAGCCCGTCGCTGTAGCGGACGTAGACCACGTCGTCGTTGCGGCTGTTGTAGATGCTCGTCGCCGAGCTGCTCTTGCCGACGGACTGGTAGCCGGAGGTGACGTCCTTGTACTGCCCCATCTTGCTGCCGTACTTGTAGAAGCAGACGTAGGGGTACGGGCAGTCCGTCGGGGCCGCCTGGGCGGGAGCCGTGCCGGCCACGCCCAGCCCGGCGGTGAGGACCAGGACTCCGGCGGCACCCGTGAGGCGCTGCTTCAGCTTCGAACCCGTCATGGGGATTGCTCCTTCGATCAAGGGAAATATCCGCCCCGGGGCATGCGCCCTCGCCGCCGCGCACCGGAAACGGGCAGCGCGGCGCAGGCGGAAGCAGAGGGGGGCGGGGTGGTGCCGGGAGGACTCCTGGCGGCGTCGACGAGTCTGCTGCACCGGTCGCGTACCGGTCGACGGATCCCGGGCCGGGAGGGACGTCCCGGCCCGGGGAACGGCTGTGACCAGCGCAGAGAGACGGAAAGCCGGGACGGTGGGACCGGGGCGGGACCGGGGCGGGACCGGCGGGTTCCCGCCCGGGACGGGGGACGCCCGTCCCGGGGGACGTATCTCCTGGCCCGGGGATGTGTCCCCAGCCCCCGCGCCCCGGCCACCCCGTCCTCCGGCCACCCCCGGGGACGGTGGGACGGGTGCGTCCGGGCGACCTTGCCCATGGACGGGTGAGCACGGCCAGGGAGGGGGAAGACGCTGGGGCCCGCCGCCCGGATGCCGCTGCGGCCGAGGGGCGTTGCTGGTTGACTGGGCAGGAGGCGGGCGGGCCGTGGACCGTGTACGGGCCGGGCCCCCTCCGAGGACGGCCGAGCGTGGCGGTGCACGATGCCCAAGCTTCTGATCGTGGAGGACGACCCCGCCTCCGTACTGGCGCTGCGGGAACTCCTCACGCGCGGCGGGTACCGGGTGGTGACGGCCGCCGACGGCCGTGAGGCGCTGCGGCTGATGTTCGCGCAACGGCCCGACCTGATGCTGCTGGACCTGCTGGTGCCCGAGCTGGACGGCTGGCGGGTCCTGACCCGCGTCCGCGACCTGAGCGATCTGCCGGTCCTGGTCGTCTCCGGCCTCGACGACGTCGACCACCGGGTGAAGGCCCTGCGGGCGGGGGCCGACGACTATCTGGTGAAGCCCTTCCACCCCGAGGAACTGCTGGCACGCGTCGAGGCGCTGCTGCGCCGGGCCGGGCACAGGAAGTGGGCCGGTGAGCGGGTCGGGGAGCACCTGCGGCTGGTGCCCGAGCGGCGGGCGGCGGTCTGGTACGGGGGTGAGGCGCGGCTCAGCGAGATCGAGTACCGGCTGCTCCAGCTCCTCGTACGCAGCCGCGGCCGGGTCGTCACGGCGCAGCAGCTCCTCACCCGGGTGTGGGAGGACGAGACGGCCATCGGCGGCGACCGCGTCAAGTTCGGGGTCCTGCGGCTACGCCGTAAGCTGCGCGAGGCGGCCGGGCCGGACGCGCCGGACCCGATCGAGGCTGTACGGGGCGCGGGGTACCGTTTCGTCACCGCAGAGGAAATTGACCGAAAAGGGGACGAAGGTCCCGCCGGGCAGGGGCGGAGTGCCCGGGAAGGACGTCCCGAAGCGGAATGAACCGAGCGGGAGCAACCGTCGGGCAACCAAGGCGCAACGGGTCCGGCAACCGTGTTCCGGAAGGCTCAGGTGCATGAACGCTCAACCGGACACCCGCGTCGCCGTCATCCTCGGTACCCGCCCCGAGCTGGTCAAGCTCGCCGAGCCCATCCGGCTGCTCGGCCCGGTCGCCCGGGTCATCCACACCGGCCAGCACTACGACGACACACTCTCCGGCAACTTCCTGGACGAGCTGGGGCTGCCCGAGCCGGAGTATCTGACCGGTGTCGGCGGGCAGCCCCGGGCCGTCCAGGTGGCCACCGCCCTCGCGGCGCTGGACGAACGGTTCGCGGCCGAACGACCGCGCGCCGTGATCGTCCAGGGGGACACCAACGCGGCCCTGTCCGGCGCCCTCGCCGCGAACGCCCGCTCGATCCCGCTCATCCACGTCGAGGCGGGGCTGCGCAGCCACGACCGCGCGATGCCCGAGGAGCACAACCGGGTGGTCATCGACCGGCTGGCGGACGTCCTGTGCGCGGCGACCCCGGAGAACCGGGCGCTGCTCCTCGCCGAAGGCGTCCCGGACCACCGGATCGAGGTCACCGGCAACACGGTGGTGGAGGCGGTCCACGAGCACCTTCCCCCGCAGGCGGAGCGGACCCGCCTCCTCGCCGGCCTGGGCCTGACCCCGGACGCGTACGTCCTGGCCACCGTCCACCGCCCGGAGAACACCGACGACTCCGCCGTCCTCGCCACCGTCCTGCGCGAACTGTCCGCGATCGGCCGCACCCTCCCCGTGGTCCTCCCCCTCCACCCGCGTACCCGCGCCCGGATCGAGGCCGCCGGCCTGGGCCCGCTCCTGGACGGGATGACGGTGCTCGCCCCGACGGGCTACGGCACCTTCCTCGCCCTGGCCCGGCACGCCGCGCTCCTGGTCTCGGACTCCGGCGGTATCCAGGAGGAGACCACCGTCCTCGGCCGCCCTCTGGTGGTGGTGCGCCGCTCCACCGAGCGCCCCGAGGCGTTCGCCGACTTCGCCGACCTGGTGGAGCCCGGCCCCGCCATCGGCACGGCCGCCCGCAACCGCCTCGCCGAGGGCGCCCACGGCCTGCGCCGCCTGGCGACCCTGCCCAGCCCGTACGGCGACGGCACCGCCTCCCGCCGCATCGTGGACCTGGTCACCCGCCTGCCGGTGCCGTTGCACAACGCCCCGGTCCCGGCCCCCGCCGCGGAGCTGACGACGGCGGCTTGAGGGCGAGCGGGCGCACCCGGGGGAGCGCAGGCCGGACGTCCGCCTCTCCGGCCCCGCCTCCTCCCCGGTCCCGCCTACCTCCGGCCCCGCCTCCCCGGTCCCACCTCTCCGGGCCACACCCCCCTGCCCCACACCGACACCCCACCGCTTCCACCTCCCCCACGCCTCGGCGCGCCCCACCTGGAGTCCCCGTTGACCCCCCACCTCCTCCTCTACGTCTTCCCCTTCCTGCTGCTCGGCGGCTTCCTTGTCTACTGGGCGGGCTCCCGGCACGCCTACGCCCGGCGTCGGCCCGCCGAGCTGGGGGATGCCGCGGCCTGGGACTGGCACTTCTTCGTGCCGTGCCGGGACGAGGAGGCCGTCATCGCGACCACGGTCGACCGGCTGCGGGGCGACTTCCCGGCCTCGTACGTCTGGGTCATCGACGACGCGAGCGATGACCGTACAGGAGGGATCGTCGCGGCCCTCGCGGCGGAGGACGCCCGGATCCGGCTGGTCACGCGGCGACGCCCCGAGGCCCGGATCGGGAAGGGCGCGGCGCTGAACGCCGCCTATGAGGCGCTCGACGCGGAGCTGGGGGAGGAGGCGGACCGGTCCCGGGTGATCGTCTGTGTGGTGGACGCCGACGGCAGGCTGTCGCCGGACGCCCTGGCCTATGTGAGCGGCCCGGACGGCTTCGGTGACCCGGAGACGGGCGGCGTGCAGATCGGCGTACGGATGCGGAACGTGGACGACGAGCGCCCGCGGCCCGACCGCGGCCGGGTCGTCAACGCGTACGCGCGGCTGCTGATCCGGATGCAGGACGCGGAGTTCGCCGTGTCGAACACGGGGATGCAGCTGCTGCGGTGCCGGACCGGTTCGGTCGGCCTCGGCGGCAACGGCCAGTTCACCCGCCTCTCCGCGCTCGACCGGATCGCCGCCGCCGAGCGCCGCCCCTGGAAGCAGGACGCGCTCCTGGAGGACTACGAGCTGGGCCTGCACATGCGCCTGGCCGGCTACCGGGTCACCCACATCGCCGACACCTGGGTCACGCAGGAGGCGCTGCCCTACACCCGGCGCTTCCTGACCCAGCGCACCCGCTGGGCCCAGGGCAACATCCAGTGCGTGCGGTACGCGACCCGCATCATCGGCTCCCGCCACTACCGGGCCCGAGGCGTCCTGGAGTCGCTGTACACCTTCGTCCAGCCGATCGCCCACCTCACCGTCCTCGTCCTGACCGTGGTACTCCTCTCCGTCCTCGCCACGGGCCTCGCCGCCGGCACCGTCCTCTTCGCCGCCTGGCCCCTCGCCCTGGCGCTCGGAGTCCTGTCGGTCGTGCCGTTCCTGCTCTGGGGCCCGGTCTACCGCCGGGAGTTCGCCCCGAACCGCTCACGCGCCGCCGGAGTGCTGTGGGGCATCACCCTGTGGCTCTACGCCTACCACCTCTTCATCGTCTCCACCCGAGGCTCCGTACGCCTCGCCCGCGGCCGAACCGGCTGGGCCAAGACCCGCCGCAACGCGGAGACGGCCGTGGTGGGGCCTACTGCTACGGAGAGTTGAGGGCCGCCGGGCCGGCCTCGACGGCCGAGGCCGGATTCGCGCGCCCGCCCGTCGGGGCGATTACCACAGCGAGCCCCGGCGATGCCCTGCTCACCCGCGCAGGCCCCGTTCTGGATTTCGCTCCTCCCGTTTGATTCGGTCCACCACAGCCGGAGATCATGTCGGCTCGGCCCGTGGCGCCGGAAGGCATGGGCGCGGACAAACGGGGAAACGGGGAGAGTCACACGCATGGCATGGGACGAGTGGGAACAGCTCAAAGCTGACGCGGCGGCCGGTGGCTCCGCGCAGATGCAGCTGAACCAGGCCCCATCAGAGGACGGCACCTGGGCGGACTCCGGTTCGGGCGACATGAAGTCGGACAAGAGAGCATGGGTGAAGGCAGGCGAGAGCGTCACCGGCTTGAAGACCGGCGTGGGCAAGACGTTGGTGAAACTGGCCGATGGTCAGGCAGGGCTGGGGGACCCCAGCGGGTGCCGGAGTGCGGCCGCGCAGAAGGAACTCTACGACTCCTGGAAGAAGTACGTCGGTGACGTGAGCGATCGCTGTGCAGCCTTGGGCGGGCTGTTGCAGAAGGCGGGCCATGATCTGACGAAGTCCGACCAAGAGGTCAAGGCCGACATCGAGAAGCTCGAGGTGAAATACAAGGACACCGGGGCTGTCGGCGGCCAGGCCGGGGGAAGGTGACTGCGGTCATGGATCTTTCGACGCTGAGAGCCTTCAGGCCCTCGGAGTACGAGGAGGCTGCCGATGGCTACCGCGCCACTGCGGCGACCGCGAGTAAGGCCAAGGACGCGATCGACAACCGGATCAGCTCCGGAGTCCGCAACCAGCTGGAGGGCGAGGCTGCGGAGGCCGCCCTGCTGGCGCTCAAGGGTCTGTCGCGGAACTTCCACTATGCGCAGACCGAGTGCGGCCTGGTGAGCACAGCGCTGAACGGTTTCGCATTCGACATGGCAGCGGCCAAGCGGAAGTTGGAAGCGGCGATCGAGGACGCCGGGGCCGCTGGCTGCACGGTGAACCCGAACGGATCCGTCTCGTACCCGGCCGGCTCGAAGCCCGGCGCCGAGAAGCCCGCCCAGGGCGGCACGGTGTCGGGGAGCGCCGGAGGCAGCCCGACTTCCGACGCGGTGGAGCGCCAGGCGGTGAACATCCACCCGAACCCGCACTACGGCAGGGCAGTGGCGTACGCCAACCGGATCGCCGACGCCCTGAACGAGGCCACGGAGGCGGACGCGAAGTGGGCGCCCAAGCTGCGCGCGCTGAAGGCCGACGACGACCTGACGGTCTCCGATCGCGACTGGGCGGACGTGCACTCGGACACGGACGGCGTACGCGAGGCGGGCAAGGACTACCGCGACTCGCTGCCGGAAGCCCCGAAGGGCGCCACTCCGAAGGAGAACGCGTCCTGGTGGAAGGGGCTCAGTCCGGAGGAACAGTCCGCCCACCTCGCTCTCAACGCCGCCTCGGTAGGCGCGTTGGACGGCCTGCCGGCCGAGATCCGTGACGAGGCCAACCGCACGGTACTGGCACAGGCCAAGGCGCAGGTGCAACTGGAGCTCGACAGGATCCCACCCGAGCCGACCCGGTATTCCCCCAACCCCAGCGGTACTTACCCGGCCGTCGTCCAGAACGCGAGCTGGAGCAAGTGGAACGAGAAATACGGCGAGCGGAAGGAACGCGCCGACAGCTCGATGGCGGGGATGCAGGCGATCGAGGACCGCTTCGACGCAACGGGTGAGAACGGGCTGCCGCCCGCCTACCTCCTCGGTTTCGATACGGAGAAGAACGGCCGTGCGATCGTCGCCAACGGGAACCCCGATACCGCTGACCACACCGCTGTGTATGTTCCTGGTACCACATCGAACCTTGGCGGGATCGGTGGTGACGTGGAACGCATGACCAATCTCTGGCGAGAATCCGATGCGATGGCCGGGGGTAAAGAGGTGTCCACGATCACCTGGCTGGGGTACGACGCTCCGCAGAGCGTGGTCAAGGATGCTCCTTTCCGGCACTATGCCGATGACGGAGCCCCGGCATTCAATAATTTCATGGATGGCCTCGACGTGGCCAACACCACCGATTCAGGAGGCCATCACACGGCGATCGGTCATTCCTACGGCACGACGTTGATCGGTTCCGCGGCCCGCCAGGGCGAGTTGAAAGCGGATGACGTGGTGTTCGCGGGGAGTCCTGGGGTGCAGGTCGGCGAGGCATCACAGATGGACGTGCCCAAGGGCCATGTCTGGAACGAGGAAGCCAAGGGCGACCCGGTGCCCGACCTCGGGCGTTTCGGGCACGGCGGCAGCCAGTGGCGGCTCGGTGGAGGCGTCGCCCTCATCCCCAGCGACGAGGTCTTCGGAGCGAACCAGATGACCACGGGAACCTCAAGAGGGCATAGCGAATACTGGGACCGGGACACCGACAGCCTCAGGAACCAGGCGGCGGTCGTGACGGGACAGTACGGAAAGGTGAAACTTGAGGAATAGTACCTTCGGCGGTGTTCTTCTGGGCGTCGTAGTATTCACCGCACTTACAGGATGCAGTATGAATGACCAGGCAGGAACCAGCGTGCCGAAACCGGTGGGAACGCGAAGCGTCGACGACGTCGACGCCGAAACGAAGCAGATTTCCAGCCAGATTCTCGACATCATCGCTGTCAAGGGGGTGATGTCCAAGTCGGGCCCGGGAGTGAGTACATGCGAGGGGGCGGAGAGAGGAAAGTTGTTCCTCATGCGCCATCCCTGGAGCCTGACCGGCGCCTCCGACGCCGAACTCATGAAGGCCATGACCCGCCTGAAGGAAGATCTCTCCAAGCACGGCTGGAAGATCGTCGGTTACGGACCGAACAGCTCGAAGGCCAAGTCCTTGGAGCTGACGGCGGACCACGTCGAGAAGAAGTTCGCCGTCAAGGTCGAATTCTGGGAGAAGAACAGCGGTGGCGACAGCAACGAACCCACTCTGCTCGTCAACGTGGTATCCGCCTGCTACCAGGTCCCGGAGGGGGAAAGGGTCGACCGATACTAAGGCCGTGTCCTGTTGTGGGACACGGTCTTAGCCAGCAGCGATGGCCGAGTAGGTCAAGACGTCGGCCGGAATCTGGTGGACGAGCTTCCACTCGATCGCCATGGGCTTGCTGCCCGTGTGCTTGACGTACTCCGCCGGTCCCATGAGCATCCACGGCTGAGGGCCGCCGATATCCGTTTGCTTGTATCGGCGGACAAAGAGAAGAACCTGCGTGCCCTTCTCCTTGTGGGTCTGATAGCGAATGCCTGTGGGGGACTTCTCCGAAGTCTGGTTCTGCGACTCCCAGTGGAAGAGGAAATCGTTGAGGGCGTAGTCCTTGTAGCGAGTCTCGGGTGAGAAGTCCTTCTCGTCCTTCTCAAGGGTGACGAACAGGGCATCGGTCCGGATGTTCTCGCACCACTTCACCCCCTCGCGGAAGTGGCCCGGCTTGAAGCCGTTCACGGCGGTCTGGCCCAGGGCGGGGAGGATCTCTTCTCGGCTGTAGGAGGCGTGGATGGTGAGGGGTATGGCAGCGTGCGTGCCGAGGAGCGGCACCGGGACGTGGTCGGCCTGCTGGAGGACGTGCGCGAGCACCTGCCGCAACTCGTACCGGAACGCGCGCTGATGGCTCAGCGAGTCCAGGCCTGCCTGGTAGCTGGTGAAGCCCCCGCCCAGAGGCCAGAGAGAGAAGAAGAACATGCGGGCGTACCCCTGTTCCTGCTCGCTGAGTTCGGCGTAGGGAGGGGCCTCGTCGGCTAGCAGTTTGCTGTATGCCGCAACGCGCAGTGGGTCATCGACGTGAAGGAAGGCCGAGACCCGCTTGAGGAGGGGCAGCTCGCCTTCAGGGCCCACCGGGTCCAGGAGCTTCGCTCGACGGATCAGGCCCGTCCACGAGTTTCCGTTGCCACGGTAGAGCTCCTTGAGCTCCCGGCCGCTCTCCTTGAGGAAGTCTGCGAGCCGTGGTCGCGCGTAGGAAGCGACCTCGCGGGCCAACTGCGTGACATTGACTGCGATCTGTGTGCGGATGTTGTCAATGATCAGTTCCTTGGCCTTGGTCTCAAGGATGATCTGGCAGCCGGAGGGCAGTTGCGGGAAGTCCTGCTCGATGTTGTTAAGGAGGCGGTTGCGCGTCAGATTGGTCAGAGCGCGGAAGGGCTCCTCGAAGCGGAATTCCTTGCGGTGTTGACCGATGAAATCCAGCACGGTGAGGACTGCTTTGTTCTCGGTGCGACGCAGCCCACGGCCCAACTGCTGAAGGAAGACCGTAGCGCTAGAAGTGGGACGTAGCAGGAGCAGGGTGTCGACGTCGGGGATGTCGAGCCCCTCATTGAGCAGGTCGACGGAGAAGATCACCTGGAGCGCTCCCGAGCGCAGGTCGTCTAGGGCGGCCTTGCGGTCGGGAGCAGGAGTCTCGCCAGACAGAGCCACGGCGTTCAGTCCGGCCTGCCGGAAGAAGTCGGCCATGAAGTGTGCGTGCGCGACCGATACACAGAAACCCAGGGCACGCATGGAGTCCGGGTCTGTGACCTTGTCCTTCACTGCTTGCACCACGAGCCGAGCTCGTGCCTGGTTGCCCGTGAACAGGTTGCTCAGCGCTGTTGAGTCGTAGGCTCCCCGCTTCCACGTGACCGCACTCATGTCCGTGTTGTCGGTGATGCCGAAGTAGTGGAAGGGGCTGAGGAGTTCGTTCTCCAAAGCTTCCCAGAGCCGCATCTCCGCTGCGATCCGGCCATCAAAGAACTCGTCCTGGATGTTCGAACCATCCATGCGTTCCGGGGTGGCGGTGAGCCCCAGGAGTTCCTTGGGGTGGAAATGGCCCACGATCTTGCGGTAGGTGGGTGACGTACCGTGATGGAACTCGTCGATCACGATGACATCGAAGTGGTCGGGGGCGATGCGGTCCAGAGCCTGTGCAGTGAGCGACTGGACACTGGCGAATACATGGGTCCAGCGAGTAGGGATCTCACCGCTGAACAGCAGCTCGCCGAAGTTCGCATCGATGAGGACGTTTTGGTAGACGCGCAAGGACTGTTCGAGGATTTCCTTGCGGTGCGCGACGAAGAGCAGGCGCGGGTCGCGGCCCAACGTCTGGCGCAGGCGCTTGTAGTCCAGCGCCGCCATCACGGTCTTCCCGGTCCCCGTCGCTGCGACGAGGAGGTTTCGGTGGCGATCGTGCACCGTGCGTTCGACTTCGAGGCGTTCGAGCATGTCCCGCTGGTGGGGATACGGGCGAACCTCCAGGCCGGAGAGGGTGATGCTCGTGGACCCGGGACGACCACTGCCTCCTGCGCGGGACAAGGCGTCGTCCAGCCGTTGGGCATCCCGGTCGGGGTCGTACGACTCGAAGGCGGGCTCGCTCCAGTACGCGTCGAAGGTCGCCTCGAACTTGCGGATCACCGAGGGCGTGGCGACGGAAGAGAGGCGGACGTTCCATTCGAGCCCGTCGAGGAGCGCCGCCTTGGAGAGGTTCGAACTGCCGACATACGCCGTGTCGAAGCCGCTGTCACGACGGAAGAGCCATGCCTTCGCATGGAGGCGGGTGGAGCGGAGCTCGTAGTTGACCTTGACCTCGGCGCCGAAGTCGCGCACCAGTCGATCCAGAGCGCGCCGTTCGGTGGCGCCGATGTAGGTCGTCGTGAGAACGCGGATGGGGATACCGCGCTCCCGTGCCGAGGACAGAGACTTCTCCAGGACGCGGAGTCCATGCCATTTCACGAACGCGCAGAGGAGATCGACGCGGTCGGCCGTCGCGAGTTCGGCGCGCAGTTCGAAGCCGAGGCTGGGGTCCTCGGGGGCGTTCGTGATGAGCGCTGTCTCGGACAGCGGCGTCGCGGGGCGTATGGAGTAGACACCCGGCTCCTCCTGCTCCGCGACGGACAGCAACTGTCGCGGTCCATCGGTGACGAGGTCCACCCACTCTGTCGCGCCCTCGATCGTGTTGAGCGATTCCAGGATGTGATTGGCCGCAATCACCTGCTCGGCAGGCGAGAGGCCCTGGAGTACTCGCCGCACGGTGGCGCCGATATGACGGGAGAGGACGTGGGGTGCCGACTCTGCACCGACTGAGGCGTCGATGGAGTGCCAACCCGTGGAGTCGAGCTGCTGCATCCGCTCGGCAAGCCGATGAGTGATGAGCGATTCGTAAAGCCCAGCAACTGGTGCGTCATCCGAAATGTCGTTGGGCATGCCCCCGAGCCCTCCTCATGCGGCTGCGTACTACACGTGCAGTTGTATCAAGGAGCACTGACAGCCGGAGCGAACGCCCGAGACCCGCAGGGGGCGCAAACCGTCGGATCGCGGTTTGCGGCCCCGCCAAGGGTGTCCGGCAGACGTCACCCGCCCCCGTGGCACACCCCGTAGGCATCCCCCGAGCCGCACCAGCAGGCTGCTGTGCGGGAAGGGGGCCACGGGGTGGCGCGGCCCCGGGCGGCGAGGGTGGTGGCGTACTGGGGGAGGAGGGCGGTGGTGGTGGGGGAGGTGGCTTCGGAGGCGGCGAAGGCCTCGTACGAGGGGACCGTGCCCGTGACGATGCCCAGGTTGGGGGTGCCCGCCGCGTGGAGGTCGCGCAGGGATGCCTCCAGGCGGGACAGGTGCGTCGCGTGGTCCACGTACTCCTCGGCCAAGTCGGGGTAGGCGGTGAGGAGTTCGCGGAGCTCCTCCTTCGGCCAGTGCAGCACCGCCACCGGGAACGGGCGGGAGAGCGCCGTGCGGTACGTGCCCAGCTCCGCGCGCAGGCGGGTGATCTCCGCCTTCAGTTCCGCCGGGTCCGAGGAGCCCAGCGACCACAGGCGCTTCGGGTCGTGGAGTTCGTCCAGAGGGACCGGGGCCGTGTTCAGCGCGCCGGCCAGTTCGTCCCAGGCGTCGTGGGGGAGAGCCAGCAGGCGGCGTACCCGGTGGCGGCCCGTGAGCAGGGACTGCGTGGCGTACGGGACCTCCTCGCCCGGGGCCAGCAGCAGGGTCAGCGCGGTCGAGAAGAAGTCGTGCGCCGACTCCAGCTCGTCGTGCGCCTCCAGGGTCTCGGCGGCGACCTGCCAGGGCGCCGCGTCCAGCGGGCCCGCGGCGCGGATCCCCTCGATGATCGCCCGGGCCTCGGCCTCGTGCCCGTACTCCCAGAGGTTGGCGGCCTTCAGGGCCTTGATCAGGTGCGGGTTCTCGACGGCGGACCCGGGGGCGGCCAGCAGGTCGTCGTAGAGCGTGCTCGCGCGGGCGCGGTCACCGGCCAGTTCCAGATGGGCCGCGGCCCGCAGGACCAGGGGCTCCCGGTCCTCCGGATACCGCGCCGCGGTGCGCAGCAGGCGCTCGGCTTCGGTGGTGTGGTCAGCAGGCGTGTCGGGGCGCATGGATCACACGGTACTGCCGGAGCCCGGCCCCCGGGAGGAGAGGCCGCAACCATGACCGGAAGCGGCGACGGAAGCGGCGACGGAGGGAAATCGGGGGGAAACGGAGAGGGGACGGGGGAGGAGAAGCGAGTGGAATCGGGGGTACGTATGGGGAGTTCCGGGGGGCCTATCGTGCCCGCCGTGTGGGGGAGGAAGGGAGGGAGCCGGTGCTACCGGCTCGTCGTCCGGGGAAGCTCACGGCCACGGGCCCCCGGTAGCCGATCGGCCTCCATCCCGGGCCGGGGCGATCATCGTGTATAACGAATTCAAGGACGGTGTACGAGTACGAGCGTGGGAAGGAGCCCTTCATGCGTGACGCCCACTCCTTGCGCGGCGCCTTCGCCCGGGTCATCCGGCCCGTCGGTCTCCTCGTTCTCCTCGTCGCCCAGTTCGTCCTCGCCGAGGGCGGCGGCCTCTCCGCCGCCGTCGCGCTCGCCGCGACCGCCGCGGCCGGCTCCGCGCTTCTCGCCTGCTCCGTCATCAGCGCCCGCTGCGCGCCCCCGGTGCCCCGCACCCGGGTCCGTACGGCGATCAGGGACCGCGAGAAGCGCACCGCCTTCCTGCCCCAACGCGACCCCGACGCTCGCGGGCGTACCCGGCCGCGAGCCCCCGGGTACGGCCTTCCGACGGCCGTCGTCGCCGCTTAGGGCGCTCCCGCACTCTCCCCCGTACCACCCGTACCACCTGTCACGCCCCTGAGCGCCCTTCCGCGCCGGTCGTCCTGCCGCGTACCAAGCGCCGCACGTGTCCCGCGCAGCGCATGCGCCGCACCCATCCCGTGCACCGCATGCGCCGCACGCATCCCGTGCGCCGCACGCACTGCCGCGTGCGCCCGTGCATCCCGCGCCGCGTCTCTCTTCCGGCACGACGAGACCCCCGGAGGGCTCACCCATGTCCGCCTTCATGTCCGCTTTCGCCGGTCTGGTCGGCTCCCTCGCGGAGCTGCTCCAGCCGCTGTTCCACGGCGCCTCCACCGCTGCCGCGATCATCCTCTTCACCGCCCTCGTACGCCTCGCCGTCCACCCCCTCTCCCGGGCCGCCGCGCGCGGGCAGAAGGCCCGCACCCGGCTCCAGCCGCAGATCGCGGAGCTGCGCGAGAAGCACCAGAAGAACCCCGAGCGGATGCAGAAGGCGATCATGGAGCTGCACGCCGCCGAGAAGGTCTCACCCCTCTCCGGCTGCCTGCCCAGCCTGCTCCAGATGCCTGCCTTCTTCCTCCTCTACCACCTGTTCTCCAGCGGCTCCATCGGAGGCGAACCCAACGCGCTCCTCAGTCATGACCTTCTCGGCGCCCCGCTCGGTGGACGCTGGCACGACGCCCTCGCGGCCGGCGGGGCCTTCGGGGCGGACGGCCTGGTGTACCTCGGGCTCTTCGCGCTCGTCCTCGCCGTCGCCACGTTCAGCTACCGGCTCACCAAGCGGCAGATGGCCGCCAACCCGATGACCCCCGCCACCGGCCCCGACGGGCAGCCCCTGCCGGGCATGGGCGCGATGGTGAGGATGATGCCGCTGCTCTCGTTCGCCACTCTGATCACCGTCGCCGTCGTCCCGCTCGCCGCCGCCCTGTACGTCGTCACCACCACAGCCTGGAGCGCCGTCGAACGGGCTTGGCTCTACCGGGACGTGTACCGGGACCGGGACACGGCCGCCTCCGGTGGCGCCATGGCCACAGCGGCGTAATTCCGTCGGCCGGTGCGCCGGTCCAGTGCGTGAACGGGGTCTTGCAGAGTGATCCCGGCTCTTGGAGGATCGGACAAGCCCTTCGCCGGCCGCAACCCGCCGAAGGGCCCCACCTCGAACAAGAGGAGTTGGACCGTTGAAGCTGCTTCGAGTCGGTACGGCGGGCGCCGAGCGCCCCGCGCTACTCGACCGCGACGGGACTCTGCGTGACCTGTCGGGGCTCGTCCCCGACATCGACGGCGATCTGCTCGCCGACGCCTCCGCCCTCGCCCGGGTACGGACGGCCGCCGGCACCCCCGCCGTGCTCCCCGCCCTCGATCCGGCGGGGCTGCGCATCGGGCCGCCGCTCGGGCGCATCGGCAAGATCGTGTGCATCGGGCTGAACTACCACGACCACGCCGCCGAGGCCGAAGCGGCCATCCCGGCGGAGCCGATCCTGTTCTTCAAGGCCCCCGACACCGTCGTCGGGCCCGAGGACACCGTGCTCGTGCCGCGTGGCAGCCGTAAGACGGACTGGGAGGTCGAACTCGCCGTCGTCATCGGCCGTACCGCCCGCTACCTGGGCTCCGCAGAGGAGGGGCTCGCCCATGTCGCCGGGTACGCCACCTCCCACGACGTCTCGGAGCGCGAGTTCCAGATCGAGCGCGGCGGCACCTGGGACAAGGGCAAGAACTGCGAGACCTTCAATCCGCTGGGCCCCTGGCTCGTCACCGCGGACGAGGTGGACGACCCGCAGGCCCTCCCGCTGCGCCTGTGGGTCAACGGTGAGCTGAAGCAGGACGGCACCACCGCCGACCAGATCTTCCCGGTGGGCGAGGTCGTCCGCTACCTCAGCCACTTCATGACGCTCTACCCGGGCGATGTCATCAACACCGGTACGCCCGCCGGGGTCGCCATGGGGCAGCCCGAGCCGCAGCCGTATCTGAGGGCCGGGGACGTGGTGGAGCTGGAGGTGGGCGGGCTCGGCCGCCAGCGGCAGGAGTTGAAGGACGCCTAGGGAGCGTATCGAGTCGTGATCAATCTGCGGGATGCGGCTTCGTGGCACAGTCTGGCCCGGTAGACCGTCATGTATGACGCGAGTGCAACTG
>NZ_JBWKCM010000016.1:0-150016 GCF_056436485.1 Streptomyces sp. NPDC043746
CCCCCCCCCCCCCCCCCCCCCCCCCCCCCCCCCCCCCCCCCCCCCCCCCCCCCCCCCCCCCCCCCCCCCCCCCCCCCCCCCCCCCCCCCCCCCGCGGACGCAGAGCGCCTCGCAGGTGCGCGCGCAGTCGCTACGCCTCGCGCGAGCCCGCGTACATCTCCTCGATCAGCTCCTGGTACTCCCGCTCGACGACCGGCCGCTTCAGCTTGAGGCTCGGGGTCAGCTCGCCGTGCTCGACGTCCAGGTCGCGGGGCAGGAGGCGGAACCTCTTGATGGTCTGCCAGCGCTGGAGCCCCTCGTTGAGGCGCTGCACGTAGCCGTCGATCAGCTCGACGGTCTGCGGCGCGGCGACCACCTCCGCGTACTCCTTGCCCTCCAGACCGTTCTCGGCGGCCCAGCCCAGGATGGTGGGGCCGTCCAGGGCGATGAGCGCGGTGCAGAAGTTACGGTCCGCGCCGTGCACCAGGATGTTGGAGACGAACGGGCAGACCGCCTTGAACCGGCCCTCGATCTCGGCCGGGGCGACGTACTTGCCGCCGGACGTCTTGATCAGGTCCTTCTTGCGGTCGGTGATGCGCAGATAGCCGTCGGCCGACAGCTCGCCGATGTCACCGGTGTGGATCCAGCCGTCCGGCTCCAGCACCTCGTCGGTCTTGTCGGGGAGCTTGTGGTAGCCCTCCATGACGCCGGGGCCGCGCAGCAGGATCTCGCCGTCGTCCGCGATACGCACCTCGGTGCCGGGGAGCGGCTTGCCGACGGTGCCGGTGCGGTAGGCCTCGCCCGGGTTGACGAAGGAGGCGGCGCTGGTCTCGGTGAGGCCGTACCCCTCCAGGATGTGGACGCCGGCGCCCGCGAAGAAGTAGCCGATGTCCGGGGCGAGGGCGGCGGAGCCGGAGACGCAGGCGCGCAGCCGGCCGCCGAAGGCGTCGCGGATCTTGGAGTAGACGAGCGCGTCGGCGACCTTGTGCTTGGCGCCGAGCGCGAAGGGGACGGAGGCCTTGCCGGTGCGGCGGAAGTTGTCCTGGGAGACCTTGGCGTACTCGCGGGCGACCCCGGCCGCCCACTGGAAGATCTTGTACTTGGCGCCGCCGCCCGCGCGGGCCTTGGAGGCGACCCCGTTGTAGACCTTCTCGAAGATCCGGGGGACGGCGGCCATGTAGGTCGGCTGGACGACGGGCAGGTTCTCGACGATCTTGTCGATGCGACCGTCGATCGCGGTGACGTGGCCGACCTCGATCTGGCCGGAGGTGAGGACCTTGCCGAAGACGTGGGCGAGCGGCAGCCAGAGGTACTGCACGTCGTCGGCGTTGATCAGCCCGGTCGAGACGGTGGCCTTGGCCATGTACGACCAGTTGTCGTGCGGCAGCCGCACGCCCTTGGGGCGGCCGGTGGTGCCGGAGGTGTAGATGAGGGTGGCGAGCTGGTCGGCCGTGATGGCGGCGACCCGTTCGGTGACCGCGTCCGGGGTCTTGGCGAGCAGCTCGTTGCCCCGGGCCTCCAGCTCCGCGAGGGTGATGATCCAGCCCTCGGGGTCGTCGTCGGTGGGCTCGGCACCGGCCGGGTCGATGACGACGACATGGGCGAGGTCGGGCAGCTCGGCTCGGCGCTCACGGGCCTTGGCCAGCTGCTCGGCGTCCTCGGCGATGAGGACGCGGCTCTCGGAGTCGGCCAGGATGAACGCGGACTCCTCCGCGTTCGTGGAGGGGTAGACCGTGGTGGTCGCGGCGCCCGCGCACATGACGCCGAGGTCGATGAGGACCCACTCCACCCGGGTGGCGGAGGAGAGGGCGACCCGCTCCTCCGGCTGCACGCCGAGCGCGATCAGCCCGGCGGCGATGGCGTAGACCCGCTCCGCGGCCTGGCCCCAGCTCAGGGACTTCCAGTCGTCGGGGCCCTCGCCCGAGGCCGACGGGACCGGGTAGCGGTACGCCTCCCCGTCCGGGGTCGCCGCCACGCGGTCGATGAAGAGGGCCGCCACGGAGGGCGGCCGGTTATCGATCTTGGTCTGTGTGTCGCTCACGACGTCCTCCGGGCCTGCGGCATTGCTACGACCGGCTTCTTTGATCCTGCGACTACTACTACTGCCCTGCTGCGCAACCTGCTTGTTCGGCTTGTTTAACTGGCGAGTAACCATCGATGCGTGATCAGAGTAGAGCGCACGCGCCCCCCACGTAAGAGGCAACGGGCCGCCGCTTTCATAACGAAAGGGCCCTCACCACCGCACGGTACTGCGGTGTGAGGGCCCTTCGGCCGGACGTCGCCGGGAGGGGCGGCGGGCCGGGACTACTTCTTGCTCTTGCTCTCTCCTGCGGACTCGTCGGTGGACAGCACCGCGATGAAGGCGTCCTGCGGGACCTCCACGTTGCCGACCATCTTCATCCGCTTCTTGCCCTCCTTCTGCTTCTCCAGCAGCTTCCGCTTACGGGAGATGTCACCGCCGTAACACTTGGCGAGGACGTCCTTGCGGATGGCCCGGACCGTCTCGCGGGCGATGACCCGGGCGCCGATGGCGGCCTGGATCGGCACCTCGAAGTTCTGCCGCGGGATGAGCTTCTGCAGCTTGGCGACGAGCCGTACGCCGTACGCGTACGCCTTGTCCTTGTGGGTGACCGCGGAGAACGCGTCCACCTTGTCGCCGTGAAGGAGGATGTCGACCTTGACGAGGTGGGCGGTCTGCTCGCCGGTGGGCTCGTAGTCGAGGGAGGCGTAACCCCGGGTCTTGGACTTCAGCTGGTCGAAGAAGTCGAAGACGATCTCCGCGAGCGGCAGGGTGTAGCGGATCTCGACCCGGTCCTCGGAGAGGTAGTCCATGCCGAGCAGGGTGCCGCGCCGGCCCTGGCACAGCTCCATGATCGCGCCGATGAACTCGCTGGGGGCCAGCACCGTGGCGCGGACGACCGGCTCGTGCACCTTGTCGATCTTGCCCTCGGGGAACTCGCTCGGGTTGGTGACGGTGTGCTCGGTGCCGTCCTCCATCTCGACCCGGTAGACCACGTTGGGCGCGGTGGCGATCAGGTCGAGACCGAACTCGCGCTCCAGCCGCTCGCGGACCACGTCCAGGTGGAGCAGGCCGAGGAAGCCGACGCGGAAGCCGAAGCCGAGCGCGGCGGAGGTCTCCGGCTCGTAGACCAGGGCGGCGTCGTTGAGCTGGAGCTTGTCGAGCGCCTCGCGCAGGTCCGGGTAGTCCGAGCCGTCCAGCGGGTAGAGCCCGGAGAACACCATCGGCTTCGGGTCCTTGTAACCGCCGAGCGCCTCGGTCGCCCCGTTGTGCAGGGAGGTGATCGTGTCACCGACCTTGGACTGCCGGACGTCCTTCACACCGGTGATGATGTAGCCGACCTCGCCCACGCCGATGCCGTCGGCCGGGGTCATCTCCGGAGAGGAGACCCCGATCTCCAGCAGTTCGTGGGTGGCGCCGGTCGACATCATCCGGATGCGCTCGCGCTTGTTGAGCTGGCCGTCCACGACACGGACGTAGGTGACGACACCGCGGTAGGAGTCGTAGACCGAGTCGAAGATCATCGCGCGGGCGGGGGCATCCGCGACACCGACCGGGGCCGGCACGTCACGCACGACCCGGTCGAGCAGCGCGTCCACGCCGACACCGGTCTTGGCCGAGACCTTCAGCACGTCCTCGGGCTGGCAGCCGATGAGGTTGGCCAGTTCCTCGGAGAACTTCTCCGGCTGGGCGGCGGGCAGGTCGATCTTGTTGAGCACCGGGACGATGGTGAGGTCGTTCTCCATCGCGAGGTAGAGGTTGGCCAGCGTCTGGGCCTCGATGCCCTGCGCGGCGTCGACCAGCAGGATCGTGCCCTCGCAGGCCGCGAGCGAACGGGAGACCTCGTAGGTGAAGTCCACGTGGCCCGGGGTGTCGATCATGTTGAGGACGTGGGTGCGGCCCTGGTCCTCGCCCTCGGTGGGCGCCCAGGGCAGCCGGACCGCCTGGGACTTGATGGTGATGCCGCGCTCGCGCTCGATGTCCATCCGGTCGAGGTACTGGGCGCGCATCTGCCGCTGGTCGACCACGCCCGTCAGCTGGAGCATCCGGTCGGCAAGGGTCGACTTGCCGTGGTCGATGTGCGCGATGATGCAGAAATTGCGGATCAGCGCCGGGTCGGTACGGCTCGGCTCGGGCACGTTGGAAGGAGTCGCGGGCACGCAGGGTCCTGATTCTTGAGACGCCGAACGCCGTGTCTCGGGTCGATGTCGGGTCGGTCGGATCGTCGGTCGGATCGATACGTAGGCTCCATCGTCCCACGCCCGCGCGACAGCGACCGGTTTGGGCCGGTCGGAGGGTGACTGCTACCGTGGACAGCTGTGCTCAGTGGCTCCTGTGGGCCGGTGAGGACAACTCGTAGATTCATCGAACCTGAAAAGGCTCTTTCGTGGCGAACATCAAGTCCCAGATCAAGCGGAACAAGACCAACGAGAAGGCGCGCCTGCGCAACAAGGCCGTCAAGTCGTCGCTCAAGACCGCGATCCGCAAGGCCCGCGAGGCCGTCGCCGCCGGTGACGTCGAGAAGGCCACCACGGCCGCTCGCGACGCTTCCCGTCAGCTCGACAAGGCTGTCTCGAAGGGTGTCATCCACAAGAACGCCGCCGCCAACAAGAAGTCGGCGCTGGCGTCCAAGGTTGCCTCCCTGCAGGCCTGAGCTTCTTCCCGAAGCTCACTGATGTGACTTCGCCGGAACGGACCAGCGGGCCCTCTCTCCCGCCCCTGCCCGGCCCCCGCGCCGCACACCGAACCTGCGTTCGCCACGCGGGTGCGGCGCAACCCAGAGCATGACCCGAAGCCCCGGACCCCGATCTCCCCAGGTCGGAGCCCGGGGCTCTCGGCATTTCCGGGCTGCCGCCCAGGGCTCGCTTCCGGGCCGTTCGGGGCCTGTCCAGCCCGTCCGGCGTTCGAGAACGGAGGCGGGCGCTCGGACGAGTTCCCGCACGCTGCGGTGCGCCCGCACGGCCGGTCCCGGCCTGTCCGGCGTTTGAGGACGGAACCGTTGACCGCGGGGGACCCGGTGACCTCAGAGCCCGAGGTCGACGGCTCACGGGACCGGTGACCGCAGGGCCCCGAGGTCGACGGCTCACGGAACCGGTGACCGCAGGGCCCCGCGGTCGACGGCCCTCACAGCCGCGCACCTCCGCGAGGGGGCTACCGACCCCCCGCGCGCGCGGCCCGCGCAACAGCGACGACGGCCTTCTCCAGGGCGTACTCCGGATCGTCCCCCCCGCCCTTCACCCCCGCGTCCGCCGCGGCCACGGCCCGCAGGGCGGCGGCCACCCCGTCCGGCGTCCACCCCCGCATCTGCTGCCGCACCCGGTCGATCTTCCACGGGGGCATCCCCAGCTCCCGGGCCAGGTCGGCCGGCCGCCCGCCCCGCGCGGAGGACAGCTTCCCGATCGCCCGGACGCCCTGCGCCAGCGCACTGGTGATCAGCACGGGCGCGACCCCGGTCGACAGCGACCACCGCAGCGCCTCCAGCGCCTCCGCCGCCCGCCCCTCGACGGCCCGGTCGGCGACGGTGAAGGACGACGCCTCGGCCCGCCCCGTGTAGTAGCGCCCGACGACCGCCTCGTCGATCGTGCCCTCGACGTCCGCGATCAGCTGCGACACCGCACTGGCCAGCTCCCGCAGATCGCTGCCGATCGCGTCGACCAGTGCCTGGCATGCCTCGGGTGTCGCGGACCGCCCGTGGGTGCGGAACTCGGAACGCACGAAGGTGAGCCGCTCGGCCGGCTTGGTCGTCTTCGGACAGGCGACCTCCCGGGCGCCCGCCTTGCGCGCCGCGTCCAGGAGCCCCTTGCCCTTGGCCCCGCCCGCATGGAGCAGGACGAGTGTGATCTCCTCGACCGGGGCGCCCAGATACGCCTTGACGTCCTTGACGGTGTCGGCCGAGAGGTCCTGCGCGTTGCGCACGATCACGACCTTGCGCTCGGCGAAGAGCGAGGGGCTGGTCAGCTCGGCGAGGGTGCCGGGCTGGAGCTGGTCGGACGTCAGGTCGCGTACGTCGGTGTCGGCGTCGGCGGCACGGGCGGCTGCCACCACCTGCTGCACGGCACGGTCCAGGAGGAGGTCCTCCTGGCCCACGGCGAGCGTGACGGGGGCGAGCGGATCGTCGGTGGAACTCTTCCTGGTGGCCATCGCGATCCAGCATCCCATGCCCCACCGACAGTCCGGTCTCGCCGCCGCCCCCGGGGCCCGGGGCACCAGGGCCCGTACCGGAGAATGACCGGGTGAGCGATGTGAGACACGTACTGGTGCTGCCCGACCGCGACGCGGCGGAGGAAGTGGCCGAGGAGCTGGCCGACCGCTTCGGGGTCACCGAGGAGCCCCAGCTCGTACGGGACGCCCTGGCCGGTGAGGACGACGCCGAGGACGCCCAGTGGCTGGTGGTCGTGGAGGACCCGGCCCGGCGGCTGGACGCCGGGGCGCTGGACGCGTTCGCCGCGGAGTACGAGGGGTGGCTGGAGAAGCCGTAGGGCCGGGCCCCGAACCCTGGGCCTACCCCTCGGGCGGGCCCGGTCCCCGGCTCAGCCCTTCGGGACGATCTGGATGTCCAGGTCGATGGCGATGCTGGGGCCGACCACGGCGATGCCCTTCGCCAGCATCGTCTGCCAGGTGAGGGTGAAGTCCTCGCGGTGCAGTTCGGTGGTGGCCCGGCAGGCGGCCCGCCGCTCGCCCTGGAGGCCGTGGCCGAGGCCGAGGTACTGGGTGTCGAGCGTGACCGTACGGCTGACCCCGTGCAGGGTCAGGGCGCCCGTGACGCCCCAGCGGGAGCCGCCCCGGTGGACGAAGCGCTCGCTGTAGAACTCCAGCGTCGGGAAGCGGGCGACGTCGAGGAAGTCGCCGGAGCGCAGGTGGTCGTCGCGCATCCCGACATTGGTGTCGATCGACGCCGCGTCGATGATCACGTGCATGGCGGAGTCCTCCATGCGGTCGGCGATCCGCACGGCACCGGCGAAGGTGTTGAACCGGCCGTGGATCCGGGCCAGGCCGATGTGCCGGGCCGTGAACCCGATCTGCGAGTGGTTCGGCTCGACCTCCCAGTCCCCCGGTTCGGGCAGCTGCGGGGGCGCCGCCGACTGGAGCACGACATCGCCCAGGTTCGCGTGGCCCCCCGCGACCACCGTGGCCGCCCCGTGGAAGGGCGTGTACCCCTCGGCCGTGACGGCCAGCCGGTAGTCGCCCTCCGCGACCGTGGCGAGCACACTGCCGAACGGGTCCGTCTCGCCGCCCACGACCTTGCGGCCGACCCCGTCCGTGATGACGAACTCGGCCTGCCGGACCGGCTCGCCGACCGGGTCCAGCACCCGGCAGCCGAGGACGCCCGCCGAACGGTGCACCTGCAGTCCGGCGAGGGCCCCACCGCGCCCCGCGCCCGCCTGGCTCCTGCTTCCCAGCCAACGGCCGAACATCTTCTCCGTACCCCCAGGGGCGTTCCGTGCTTCGGGGCCTCTGGCAGGTGGACGTCGTTGTCGGAACCAGCGGCCCGCCGACGAGTAGGCATTCGATCACTGTTGAGGCGTTCGAGGCAAACAGAGGGCCTAGGAAGGTCTGGTCAGGACTTGTGCAGGGGTGATACGAGTCATACGCAGCTGCGGTTGTAGGTACGCATTTGGGTACTTGCGCTCTTGTTTGCCTGCGCCGGCGTCTGTGCGTGTGCCTGTGCGAGCGCGTGGCCCGGTCGCCTCCCGTCATGAGCGGCCCACCGCTCGCAACTCCCTGCCCGCGCCCGTCACCGCGACGGCCCCGTCGGTGTCGGTCCGCAGGACCTGCGCACCGGCCGCCCGAAGCGCGTCCACGGTCCGGGGCGAGGGATGGCCGTACGGGTTGTCCGCGCCGCAGGAGATCAGCGCCAGCCTGGGTCGCACGCGGTCCAGCAGCCCCGCCTCCTGGAAGGCCGAGCCGTGGTGGGCCACCTTGAGGACGTCCACCCGGGGCAGCTCCGCCGGGCCGTGCAGCAGCCCCAGCTGACCCGGTGGTTCGAGGTCGCCCAGGAGCAGCAGCGTCAGCCCGCCCGCGGCCCGTACGTACAAGGTCACGCTGGAGTCGTTGGGCCCGCCCGCCCCCTTCACCGCCGCCACTCCCCCGGGTCCGGCGCGCGGCCAGAGGACCTGCCACTCCACCGGCCCCGCCCTGCGCCGCTCACCGGGTGCCGCCCGTACCGTCGCGACCCGGGCCTCGGCCGCCGTACGCCGGACGAACGCGGCCTGCTCGGGAGGCTCGTCGAGGCTCGTCGTCTGGATCGCGCCCACCGCCCTGCCCCGCAGCACGCCGGGCAGGCCGCGGACGTGGTCGGCGTGGAAGTGGGTCAGGACGACCAGGGGCACCCGGGTGACGCCGAGGTCCCGCAGACAGCGGTCGACCGCACGGGGGTCGGGGCCGGCGTCGACGACCACCCCCGTGCCCTCCCCGGCCGCGAGCACCATCGCATCGCCCTGCCCGACGTCGCACAGCGCGAACGCCCAGCCCGGCGGCGGCCACCCGGTGACGACCCGGGCCAACGGGGCAGGCCGCACCACCACCAGGACCAGCAGCAGCGCGGCGGCGGCACAGAGCCAGGGGCGCCGTACCAGCCGAGGGGCGAGCAGCACGGCCGGCACCGTGAGGCCCGCCAGGAGAGCGGCACCGGCCCAGCCCCCGGGCCAAGGGGCCTCCGCACCGGGAAGGTCCGCCCCCGTACGGGCCACCCGGGCGATCCACCCGGCCGGCCAGCCCGCGACCCGGGCCAGCAACTCGGCCACCGGCGGGGCCGCCGGGGCGACGGCGAGCGCCGCGAACCCCAGGACCGTCGCGGGCGCCACCGCGAACTCCGCCAGCAGGTTGCACGGAATCGCCACCAGGCTGATCCGCGAGGCCAGGACGACCACGACGGGCGCGCACACCGCCTGCGCGGCCGCTGCCGCCGCCAGCACCTCCGCCAAACGGCCGGGCATCCCCCGTCGTTGCAGCGCCGCGCTCCACCGGGGCGCGAGCGTCAGCAGGGCGCCCGTGGCCAGGACCGAGAGCAGGAACCCGTAACTCCGGGCCAGCCAGGGGTCGTACAGCACCAGGAACACCACGGCCGCCGCCAGGGCGGGGATCAGCGACCTGCGGCGGCCGGTCCCGATGGCGAGGAGGGTGATCAGACCGCAGGCCGCCGCGCGCAGGACGCTCGGCTCGGGGCGGCAGACGACGACGAACGCGAGCGTCAGTGCCCCGCCGAGCAGCGCGGTCGCGCGCAGGGAGATGCCGAGCTTCGGTGCGAGGCCGCGCCGTTCGCGGTGCAGGGCCGATCCGGGCGGCCCGATGAGGAGGAAGAGCAGAATCGACAGATTGGCCCCGGACACAGCCAGCAGGTGCGTGAGGTCGGTGGCCCTGAAGGCGTCGTGGAGGTCCGGCGGGACCCGGGAGGTGTCTCCGACCACCAGCCCCGGCAGCAGCGCCCGCGCGTCCGCGTCGAGCCCGTCCGTCGCCTCCCGCAGCCCCGAGCGCAGACCGCCGGCGGCCCGCTGGACCGCCGTCGGGTTCCCGACGATTCTGGGCGGCCCTTCGTTCTCCACCCGCAGGACGGCGGCCAGCCGTTCACCCTCGTGGGCAGGGGGTGAGAGGCGCCCGTCGACCCGGAGCCGGGTGGAGGGCAGGAGCCCCTGCCACGCCGCCCGGTCGTCCCCGGGCGCGACCATGAGGAGCACGGGCGTACGGACCCGGGCGCGTCGGCCGTCGGGGGCCGCCACCTCGGTGATGTCGGCGTTGATCAGGAGTGTGGCGGGGGTGCTGTGGCTGCCCCGCACACCGGGACGGGTCGGCCGGGGGTCGGAGGTCACCCGCACTTCGGCGCCGACCCGCGCCTGCTCCTGCGCCAGCCCGGGGACAGGCCCACGCCGCACATCGGCCCCGTGCAACCCGGCCGTGGCCCCACCGGCCGCAGCGCAGAGCAGTACGGCCCCGACCACGACAGCCGACGCGGACCGCCCGGGTGAGCCGACCGCCTTGGTCCGCCGGGACCACCCCGGCCGCCCCGGCCGCCCTGGCCGTCCGGACCACGCGGGCGGGGCGAACAGCCCGGACTCAGGCGACCCGGTCCGCCCGGGCCTTCCGGCCTTGGGGGCGGCGGCGGAGTCGGTGGGCCGACCGCCCCTGCCGGACGCCCCGCGCTCGGCGGGCTCGGCGGGCTCGGCGGGCGCCCTGTACCTGACGTCCTCTGCGAAGCCGACGGATCCGGCGGGCCCTGCGGTTCCGGCGGCACGCTCGCCATCAGCGGACACGGCGACCCGGTTGCCCTCAGCGACCCCGGCCACCGCTCCGCGCTCGCAGGGGCCGGAGGCGCCGGTCAGGCGCCCACCCCCGTCGGGCAGGGCGTTCCGGCTCCCGCCACCGGGCACCGCCGCACGGCTGCGCCCGCCGGACGCCGCCGTCAGAAGCACCACCGCCGCAACCACGCAGACCGCCACCCCCGCGGCCACCCGGTGGCCGGGTTGTCCCAGTGCGAGGGCCGCCGAGGCCCACACCGCCAGGGCCGGGGGGACGAGCCGCAGGTCCACCGGCCCCTCCTCCCGTGCCCGGGCCGCCCCCGGTGCCCGGCCGACGTTCCCGGGCACCCCGCGTCCCGGCTCGGACCCCTCCCCGCCGCC
Source organism: Streptomyces sp. NPDC043746 (assembly GCF_056436485.1). NCBI lineage: Bacteria > Bacillati > Actinomycetota > Actinomycetes > Kitasatosporales > Streptomycetaceae > Streptomyces > Streptomyces sp. NPDC043746. Next base: position 10,612 of record NZ_JBWKCM010000016.1, read on the forward strand.
GCTCACGGCTGCACGAGCGGTCGGAGGTCGGCGAACCGGCGGTCACCGATGCATCCTTGCCCACCTACAAAGATGCCCTGGTCAAGAGACCAGGGCATTCCTGCGGCCAGTTCTGCTATCCGTTGCCGACAGACGGCGAGCGCTCGCCGTCCGCCTGGTCGGCGTTCGCCCTCTCAGCCGGCGCAGCAGCCTGCGCGTCCTTGAGGTCGGTTCGCGCGCCTCGCCCCGGCCTCTGAAACGCGAGGATCGTTGAAGGACGCCACACCGGGGAGCGCCCGAACATCTTGTCGGCTTCGGGAAGCTCGCCGCGCTTGCGGGATCGGTAACTGCGGACGGTCTGGACCGCAACGCCCCAGTGGTCGGCAATGTCTTCAACGGTCCAGTAGTCAGCGTTCAGGTCGGCCATGGGTCTCATTGTCCCATCGGCGTTGACAAGGTCTAGTGCGGTAGCGATCACAGGCTGGAACCCTCCAAAGAACTTCGCCGTACTGACATTGACAAGGTTCCCCTGACGCCCTAACGTTGTCAATGTCAACGGGGCAAGGTTCCCGGAGGCGCCGCTTACGCAAGCGGCCCCCGCTCGGTGTCTCTAGCACCGAACGAGGGCCTGACGGAAACACCTGCCTGAACAGGAGTACCGCTATGTCGCAGTCTCTCACCCCCCGCCAGCGTCGGGCGAACCGCCGCACGGCCCGTAAGACCCTCCGCCAGCGCACCGCCCTCAACCGGCTCGCCGCCTCCTGCCGCCGCCGCCCCCGCTCGCTGGCCTCCCACCTCATCGCCACCGGCACCGACCCCGCCACCGCCGGCGGTGCCGCGAACGGCCTCCGGTCCGTCGCGAAGCGCCTCGGTATCGCCCCGGCCCGGGTCGCCCGTACCCGCCGCACCGTGAACGGCGGCCGGTCCCGCAAGACCCGCACCGTCTACCGGTACACCCTCGCCCAGCTGGTCCGCCTAGTCGCCGCCTACGCCCCCCGGAAGGCCGAGTTCAAGGCCGCCGTCGCCCGCTTCACCCTGGCGACCGCCGGTCTGGCGGTGGCCCTGTGAAGACCATCCCCTGGGCCCCCGGCATGGCCGTGAACTTCGACAACCACGGCTCCGTGTGGGGCACCGAGCCCGCCACGCAGGCCCTGCTCGGCATCGTCGAGGCCCGCCTTGAGGGCGCCCCCGTCGACGAGTGGAACGTCACCGACCGGGACGGCAGCCCGCTGCGCATCGTGCGGATCGCTGACCCCGGCTTCCTCGACACCATCGTCGCCATCCCCGACACCACCGGATCGGCGGTGGCCCTGTGAAGACCCTCGCCGAGCGGCTCCTGACCAAGACCACCCCCGGCCCCAGCGGCTGCGTGATCTGGACCGGGAACACCAACAACAACGGGTACCCCCGGCTCGCGATCGACGGTCGTGCCGTGAACGCCCAGCGGATCGCCTACGAGCAGTTCGTCGGCCCGATCCCCGAGGGGCACACCGTCGGCCGGACCTGCCACCAGGTCGACCTGTCGTGCAAGGGCGGGGTGACGTGCCTGCACCGCCGGTGCATCAACCCCGCCCATCTGTTCGCCATGACCCGCGCCGAGGCGGGCAGGTCGGGGCGCAGCATCGCCGGGACCGGCCGTGACTGGACGCACTGTGCCCAGGGTCACCCGTTCGATGAGGCCAACACCGCGGTCCGTAAGTCGGGCTCCCGCCAGTGCCGCACCTGCCACCGGCACCGGGCGGCGGCCTCCAGGCTGCGGAGCGCTGAGCGTGCCGAGCAGCGTAAGCAGGCGTTCGGCGCCCTGTACGCGGCGCAGCAGGGCTTCGTGACCGGGGTGGTCCTTGCCGAGGTCCGCGATCGGAACTTCGCTCTCGCGGAGGATCTGACGGCCGAGGTGTTCATCCGGGCGTGGAAGGCGTGGCCGAAGTGCCGGGCCACCACCGACGCCCAGGTGAAGGCGTGGCTGCGGACGATCGCCCGGCACACGGTCATCGACCACTACCGGGTGAAGCGGAACACCGTCGAGACGGCGACCGACCCCACGGCCTGGCAGTACGCGAACCAGCCGGTCGAGCAGTCGGGCGGTTGCTACTCCGTCCGCTCCGGCCGCCAGCTCACCTCGGCCTGACGGCCCCTGCTCCACCACCGTGTCCCGCGGTTCCGGGACTGCCCCGGCCGGACGTGTGTCGTCCGCCCGGCCGGGGCCCCTCACAGCCTTTGAGGAGACCCGCCATGAGCGACACCGCCCGCACCACGTCCATCCCCGCCGCGTTCCGCCAGTCCGGGGCGCCCGTCACCCCGCCGACCGCCGAGCCCACCACCGCGTCGCCCACCGCAACCGCCGACCTGTACGCCATGTGGCAGGGCATGACGATCGGGGAGACCGCAGCCACCCCCCTCCCCAAGCTGCTGACCCTCCTCGGGGTCACCGTCGAGGAGGTCGAGCCCGAGGAGCTGCCGATCGGCGTGCACGCCACGATCCACGGCCGCATCGGGGACGCTGACATCAAGCTGTCGCGGTCGCTGCCGCAGGACGAGCGTGAACCGATCGTCCGGGAGTTCCTGAACACCATCACCCCCGAGCCCGCGACCCGCACCAAGGGGCCGGCCAGCTACCGCGTCACCAAGCAGATCACCGGCACGATCCAGTGCTTCGACTGGTGCAGCGAGCCGCACCACGAGCACACCGGGAACATCGAGAACATCGTTCACCAGAGCTCCCGCATCACGCTGGAGCTGCCGACCGAGAACGGCCCGATGGCGCTGCTGTACGCGCACATCGCGGTCGACCCGTTCGCGGTGGACGTGGTGCAGCGGGAGCCGCACATCGTCATCGACGACGAGCAGTCGCTGTACTTCCTGCCGCTGATGCAGTCGGTGGAACTCTGCACGGAGCTGACCGAGTTCGCCGCCTCCCTGCGCAGCATGACGGCGAAGGCGGCCGGCCGGTGAGTGCCGACATGCCCATCGTGGCCCCCGAGCCCCGCAGGAACGCGGACGGTACGACCAGCGTGCTGACGCTGGACGCCGGGACCGTGCGGGTCGCCTGCCCCACGTGGTGCTTCGTCGAGCACGGGTACAGCGTCCCGCCGGCGAAGGCGGAGATCACCCACCGCAGTGAGCCCGTCTGGGCGCTGGCCGACACCCCCGAGCACGGGCCGACCAGCCTGGTCGAGGTGTCTCTCGTCCAGTGGCCGTACAGCGACCGCGACGCCGTGTTCCTCGGTGTCGAGACCGATGACGGCTTCCTGGAGGTCGGCCCGACCGGCGCCCACCGCATCGCCGCCGCCCTCCGGGGCCAGGCCGACCACATCGACCTCATGGCCGCCGAGTTGGTCAACCTCCGGGCCGGTGAGGGCCAGTGAGCACCGCACTCGTTCACCGGCCCACGGAGAACGCTGCCCTCAGGTCCGTCCCCCACAACGTCCGGACGCCCCCGGCGGTGGTCCTGGCGGATCTCCTGATCGAGGCCCGGCATGCGGGCGACCGGTACGGGGCGCACATCCTCGACTGCATGCTCGACCGGGCCCTCGGGCTGACCGCGGGGGAGGCGCTGTGATCCTCATCGAGCGTGGCGGGGATCTGGTGGCGGTGCCGGACGATTTCGACTTCGGGCCGGTGTACGTGCCCCGGACGATGGCGTTCGAGGCCCCGAACCTCAGGAACCTCGCCCCCGACTTCGAAGCGAACCGGACGAACGGAGAGGGTCGATGAGCATCAACTACCCCGACCGCTTCGAGGGCGTCACCTCCGACACCCTCTTCGCCCTGGAGTACCCCGACGGGGAGGGCGGGAGCGCGAACGGTGACGCACCGCAGGAGTACGTGGAACAGCTGCTCGTCGTGCTCGTCGACTGGCGGCAGCGTCTCCTGGACGGTTCGAGGACGGACACCGACTCCTACCAGGCCGCCCTGGACGCGGTACGTGAGGCGTGGCTCCAGTACTCGTTCCGGTGGGAGGGCGGCCCGTCACTGCCCTACCCGTTCGACCTTCCGCCGAGGGTGGGGGCATCGTGAGGCGCAAAGGTGACTGGCTTCACGGGAAGACGCGGCGAGCCATCCGCGACTACGTCGGGCAGCGCGACGGTTGGCAGTGCCACTACTGCCGCCAGCCGTTCGAGGACGTGTCCGCGGTGACCCTCGACCACTACATCCCGTGGTCTGTGTGGCCGACGAGCAAGCCCCGGAATCTGGTGCTCGCATGCGACCCGTGCAACCAGGCGAAGGCCGACGCGCTGCCGGTGGTGTTCGCCTCGCTGCTGCTGCACCTGGCGGCCGTCGACCCGGACCGGTTCGGCGTGGCCGCGTAGCGAAAGTTCGCAGCGTGCGACCCAAGTGTTCCCCCGGTTTCGGAGGGCCTTGGACCGCAGGTCAAATCCCATCGACCCCCCACCGTCGCGTCGCAGGTCGAGTCCCAAAAGGTCCCCCTGTTTTCGGGGCGTCGCCGCAGCGTGCATCGCAAGTCCCCCCACCCCGCACAACCTGCTTCCCGTAGGCCCGGGAAGCACCCGCACAGCCCTTGGGCGTAAAGGGTTCCGGCCCAATCCCCGAACGTCATGCGGGCCCCGGGATCGCACCCCGGGGCCCGCCAGTGGTCCGCTCCTGGAAGGACAGAACCATGACCATCCTCTCCCACACCGAGACCCGGCCGGTAGCGCTGCCGCCGGCCGTCCCGACCGACTACGTCTTCGGTGCCAGCGACACGAACGACATCCTCGGCGCCGAAGACGTCCACGCGGTCGTCACGCTCAAGGTCGCGATGACCCGGGACATGCTCGCCGCGGCGTTCGACCTGGCGATGCGGGGCGCCTACGACGAGAACATCGACGAGCTGCCCGTCGAGGAGATTCGGCACCGGGTCGAGCTGTCACTGCACATGGAGTCCCCGTGGGACCTGATGCGGGACGGCGCCAGCTTCTCGGACCTGCTGTACGACCGGAGCGTTGCGGAGCTGATCCGGTCCGAGTACCGCGCGATCGACCGCGCGTACCCGCACATGGCGCCGAAGGAAAACATCTGATGGCCGCCGCTACCGGCCTCATCGCTACCGAGGCCAAGTACGGGCCGGGTTCCCTGTGGTCCACGCACAGCTGGGTGATGGACGCCTACTGGGGTGACTCCTGCTGGTTCTGCTCGGTGTGCGACATCCCGTCGTACAGGGACGCGGCCCACGAGAAATGCAGCGGCCTGCCGATCCCGCTCGACCAGCGCCTACCCACCGCCTACCTGATCGCCCCGAAGGAGAACCACTGATGCGTACCTACACCGGACCGACGCTGGCCGGCGGAACCTCAACCATCAGCTGCCCGTCGTGGTGCGTGACGGATCACGCGTACTGGGAGGACAAGGCTGACGACTGCTTCCACCAGTCCGACCTGGTCGAGATCGCGATCCCCAGGGATCGGGTGATGCCGGGCCGGCTGGCCCCTCCGGCGATGGGGGCGACGCTGCGCCTGCACTCGACGGATCCGACTCCGGCCGGGGCGATCGTGTGGCTGAACAACACGGAGCACAAGGCGGACGGCACCGAGCTGAGCCTTCCCGGGGTTGACCAGCTGCTCGCCGCGGTCGATTCGTACCGGACGGGCCTGGTGCGGTTGCGGGGCCTGCTGGCCCGGATCGACGCCGAGCGTCGCTGACCCGTCTGCCTCCCGTCTTGGGCCCGTCTTGAACCCGGCTATGGCCCGTCTAGTGATCGTCACCTAGGCGGGTCTTAGACGGGCCATAGTCGGCCTGTAGACGGGGGTTAGTCGGGCTGGTAGACGCCCGGCGGGGACCCGGCAGGACCCCGGCAACAGCCCGGCGAACCTTGCATCGCATACAAGGTTCCGCCGGGTTTCCGCCGGGTCTGCGCCGGGTGCAAACCGGGCATCTGCCGGGTCTGCCACCGTGCCCCGACCCTGCCCCTAGCGCCCGCCCGCCAGGGGCTCCACCAGGCCACTATGCCCCGATATCGCCCACTGCTCACGGGGTGCTCACGGGTGCTCGACCGCAGGTCACAGCCGCTCAAGGCACTGCTCACGCGGTGCTCAAAAATCTGGTGAGCAGTTACTTGAGCAGCAGTCTGAGCGGCTGTGACCTGCGACGGAGCAGCGCTGAGCACCCCGTGAGCACCCCCTGTCAGACCCCCGTCAGACCCCTGACACCCCATCTGACCTGCGATGACACCACTTCTGACACCTGAATGGCAGTTGACCACCGTCAGTCGGGTGTCAGACCGGGGTGTCAGACCCCGATTTCACCCCGATTCCCTTAGGTCAACGCGTGTGCGCGCGCGAGACCGTCACTCCCGACTGACACCAGGAAGGACCCCATGCCCGTCACCGACCCCCAGAGCCTCGACGAGCACCTTGACCGGCTGCTCGCCTTGGAGACCGCGGCGGACCACATCCACGGATGGCACCCCACGTTGATGCCGGGGATGCTCCAGACCGCCGACTACGCCCGCGCCGCCATCACCACGGCAGCGCCCGCCCTGCCCCCGCACGACGTCGAGAAGCGGGCCACCGGCCGAACCGTGCGCATCGACTCCCTGGGGCGCGCAGCGGGCCGTACAGCCCGTTTCGTCATCGGGGAAGCAGTTCTCACTCAGCCTGTCGGCGGGCCGGCCACCCTCGCCGCACAGCTCGACCACCTCATGACGCTCCTCGCCCTGCGCCCCACCCTCGACGTGCGGGTCCTGCCCCGGGGCGAGGCGCATGCCGGGCTGCACGGCCCGTTCACCGTCTACCAGGGACGCCCCGGGCGCGCCGTGTTCATCGAGCACCTGGCAGGCACCGCGGTCATCAACACCCCGGAAAAGGCCCTGTCGTTCATCCACGCTTGCGATCATGTGGAGGAGCGGGCGGCAAGCCCGGTGGACTCGCTTCGGATGATCGAAGCAGCGAGAAGGCGACTCACCCATGCGTGACGACGAACTGACCTGGCAGCTGTCCAGCTACACCGACACCGGGGCGTGTGTTGAGGTCGCCCGCCCGGCCGGCGAAGTACTCGTCCGGGACTCCAAGCGGCGCACCGGACCCCGCATCAGCATCACCCCCGGCACGTTCGCCGACCTCGTCGACTGGGTCAAGGACCGCCCGCTGTAACGAAATACGTCACGCAATACGTCACGGCGCCCCCTGCCTGAGCCTTCACCGGCCGGGCAGGAGGCGCTTTCGTATGTCTGGATCAGACGCCCTGCGGCTTGGCCTCATGGGCGGCGGCGATCCGGTCAATGCGTGCGGCCAGGTCGAAGTCGGCTTCGGTGAGCCGATGCCCGGCATCGTGTGTCGTGATCCCGAACCGGACGCGGTCCCACCGCAGATCGATATCCGCATGGTGTCCGATCAGCCGCTCGACGTCCGCCACGTGCACGATCATCGCGATGCCACCGTGGTAGCGGATCCCGAACGTGCGGGTGATCTCGTCTCCCTCGCGCTCCCAGCCCGGCAGTGCTGCCAGGCGCTCCGTGATCTCCTCGTCCGTCAACGGCGTCTTGTCCACGGTCAGCTCCCCTCGGTCACCGGTGCCAGGATCTCAGCGAGATCCCGGCCGACCGGGGCATCGTGCCACGGGCGCATCGCCCGCATCAGGGTGCCCAGCTCCCGGCGCATCCGGGCAGAGCGGGTCTCCACGGCGATGGTCGCCACTGTGCGGGCGATCTCGACCGCCTGGTCCGGCTCCCGAGCGGCAGCCGCAGCGGTCGCCTGCCGGGCCATGTATACGCCGCGGTCGCGGCGGGCCGTCTCCGGGACACCGGCCAGCACCTGCGTCCACAGCGATCCGGCTTCCTCGCCGAGCCCCAGACGCCCGTAGCAGGTGGCCCGCTGGACCTCCAGGTACCCCGGCGTGCGGCGGCAGGCGTTGCCCCACGGCAGGTCGTCATCGACCCTGGGGAGGAGCCGGTCGGCCTGGTCGAGCAGCTGGTCCACGGCCCGCCGCTCGCCGGTGAGGCTAGCCCCGTGCGCCTGCTGCTGCATCGCCATGATCCGCACCTTTGGCACCAGCCGATCAGCGTCATCCAGGGCCGCTTCGCACAGGTCCACAACGGCGTGCCCGTCGCCCAGGTCGGTGCGCACCTGCGCCTGGTTCACGAGGGAGTACCCGATCAGGTGCGGGTCCCTGGACCGTATGGCGATCTCCTGTGTCACCCCCCGCCAGAAAGCCGCCCCGTCCAGGTCGCCCGCGTCCTGGTACAGCCACCCGACGAGCGCCGCGTAGGCCGCACCTGCCCGCAGCAGCCCCCGCCGGGTCTCGCCGCGCGCGGACCGCACCAGCTTGTCGATGAGCTGGTACTGGGCGGACACGGTGCCGATCAGGTCGTGGGGGCCGAGGAACATGTCGGCCCGGTAGTGACCTTCCAGTTGCTGCTGGAAGTAGTCGACGAGCGCGGGGTCGACGTGCTGCGGGGCGATCGGGCCCGCGACCAGTGCGGCCGCGGTGACGGAGGTGAAGGCGCGGCGGTTCACCTGTTCCTCTTCGTGGTGCTCGGGCCGGATCCAGCCCGGCGGTGTCGTGAAGCCCAGGTCTTCGGGCCAGCGCCCGAGGGCGTCATGGATGACGACCGCGGTCTCCTCCGCCGGCCAGCCGGGGCGCTCGCCCTCCCAGCGCCGCCAGGTTCTCGCGGACACGGTGAACTGGCGGTCGTCCAGGAGCTGCTGGCCGTGGTCGGTGAGCGCTGCGGCGGCAGCCTCGATGGTGCGCCAGCCTCGGCGGAGCCGGGCGGCTCTCAGCGCGTCGTTGCGGCCCATGCGTTCAGTGTGGGGTGTCATCGTCCGCGCTCCCGGCCATGGCCGCTACGTGGCCACGCATGGCCACCCGGCGACCTATTCCCTACTCGGCGTGCACACACATCATCAGGGTGTGACAGCGGGCCGTGCAGCGGAATGGCTGAGAGCCCACCGATCCAGGGAGCCGGGCGTGGCGATGACGTTGAAGGTCTACGAGGTGAACCGCGACGGGGTCACCCGTGTGATCCGGCCGGAAGCCGAGGTCGTACCGCTTGAGCGGCCGGAGACCACCGACCGGTTCCCCGCCTGCGAGTGCCCCGAGTGCCGCGGCGGTGCGTCGTGAAAACGGCCGCGGAGGACACCGAGTACCGGGCGCTCCTCGGCCACACGATCAGCTGCCCGACCTGCCGCGCCGACAACCCGTGCCCGGCCGCTGCCCGTCTCCGCGCAGCCGTCCGCCAGGCCCGGCGCCACTGATTCCCGCCCGGCCGCGCACTCCCTGGCAGGACCGCGACCAGGCGGGCGGCCCCCAACCAGAAGAAGGAGATCACCATGAGCGTAGGCCAGTTACCCGTCATCGCCCGAGGGCTCATCGCCGACGAGCGGTTCACCAGCTGCCGCACCACCGTCATGGACGCCAACCCCGACATGCCCCAGGACATGGCCGGGCGGATCGTCGAGGAGGCGCTGAAGTTCGTGGCTGCCTGCTCCCGCAACCCCGGCGTCGGCCTGGCCCCCTCGCGGATCGTCGACGAGGGCTGGCACGCCCTGCTGCTGCACACCGCGATGTACGCCGAGCTGTGCGAGGAACTCGGGGGGAACTTCGTGCACCACTTCCCCGGGTACGACCCGACGAACTACGACCCCGCCATCCTGGGCCGGACCCGGCAGGCCATCACCGGCCTGGGGTACGTGCCGGATGCGGAGCTGTGGGGCGACCCGTCCGACGAGACCCTCGCCGTGGTCGCAGCTCGGTGCCAGCACGCCCCGGAGTGCACGATCCGGCCGATGCCGAAGCCGGAGTGGCCGTAGCCTTCTGGGCAGGAGGTGCCTCATGGCGAAGGAATGGATCGACCCGCGGTACGCGGACATGGTGGCCGCGTGGAAGGCCGGGCAGCAGCCGGACTCCCGTGACCCGGAGGAGCCCCGGCCGGTACGGGGATTCCTGATCCCTACGAAACCGGAGGCGTAGCCCGCCCAGCGTCAGTGTCCGCAGCTCAGTACCCCCCAAGGTGCTGCGGGCGACAGGAGCCCCGGCCATCGCGCGGCCGGGGCTCCAACGTTCGCTACCCCACCATCAGGATCCCGCGGCGCATCATCGCCTCCTGGTCCAACGCGTCGAGGATGCTCCGGCGAGAAGCGACCTCGGTGACGTGAGCGTTGTAGTGCAGGTGCCGGTCACCACCATGGTTGTTGACGGTCCGTGTCTCAGTGCGGGCGACTGTGGCTGCGGCCGTGGATCGGACGGTGCGGGCCATGGTGGCGGCTGCGGCGGCGGCCTGCGGGATGGTGTCGCGGACACCGCGGGCGAAGCCAAGCCCGGTGAACCGGCCGAGCGCCTGGAGGACTTGCGACGGCGACTTGATGCGCAGTTCGACCTTGATGGTCTTCTGGATCTTCTTCGCCAGGTCGGCCATCGCCTTCACGATCGACGCTTCCTGCGCCTTCAGCCCCGCCAGGTAGCCCTTCCCGGACATCGCCCCGGCGTCGTACATGACGTCGGCGGCGTTCTGCCCGTAGGCGGCGGCGGCCTTCCCGATCTGCACCTGCGTCGCGTTGATGCTCTTCAGCTGCGCATCGGTCGTCTTGACCAGGGCCGCCGCATACGGTGCGCCCTGGTCCGGGCCCGCGGCGATGAGCTGGCTCAGGAACTCCTTGGACAGGCCGCGCTTGCCGAGCGTCGCGATGTTGGAGGAGAACGCCTGAAGTTGCCCGAGGCGCACCTTGAGCCCGTTGAGGATGCCGTCCGCCCCGAACGGCAGACCGGAGTTGGGCAGCCCGGTAAGGGAGGCGAACGACGAGGCGGACGCGGTGGTCTCCGCGGCGAACGTGTTGGCCTGGGCGATGCGGGCCCGGAGCGCGTCACGCTTCCCCGCCAAGCTCTGGAGGGTCTTGTTCTGGGCGTTCAGGTTCTTGATGAGCCGGTCGTCGAGGGTGGTCTTGACACCCTTGAACGCGTTCTTCACCGCGGTGGCCACGGTGGTCATGGCCTTGTCGATCGCGGACGCCGTACCAGCCAGCGTCTTCAAGAAGTTCGCCCCGACGGAGGCGGCGATTGGCCCGGTGTCGATGCGTTTGCCACCGACCCGGATGATGCCGCCCGTGGCGTACCCGCCACCCCGGCGCAGCCCGGTGCTGATCTGCACACCGCCGACGATGCCGCCGCGGGCGTACCCGCCGATCCGGTTGTAGGCGGCGGAGAGACTGCCGTAGGTCTTCAGTGCGTACCGCATCGACGCGTACACGTTCGCCATCGGGTCGACGGACACCCCGTGCAGGAACGGGCCCGTCTTGCGGTACTTCCCGGCGAACGCCTCGAACGTCGGCCGGATCACCTGCATCAACCCCACCGACGGCGTGCCGTTGATCCAGTTGATGTCATTCCGGTTCACGGCCCTGGGGTTGCCGGACGACTCCTGGTTCATCCTCCGCAACGTCGTGTTGACCAGGCTGAGGGACTGCCCCACCTGCCCCAGCGCCTGCGTCACCACGCCCCGGAAGCGTTCGACGCCGGCGCCCGCGTCGCCCCCCGTACCGCCCTCCAGGTAGCGCATCGGGTCGACGGTCTTGCCGCCCTGCCGGGCCTCCAGGTGCAGGTGCGGGCCCGTCACGTTGCCCGTCGCCCCGACCTTCCCGATCACCTGGCCGCGGGTGACCCCCTCGGTCACCTTCGCCACCATCGCCGACATGTGCGCGTACAGGGACGACAGGCCCCCGCCGTGGGTGATCTCGATGTGCTGCCCATACGGGCCGCTGGAAGCCGCTGTGCGGACCTGGCCGTTGTCGACGGCCCGGATGCTTGCCCCGGTCTTCGCGGGGAAGTCCAGGCCCGTGTGACGGCCGGAGGACCACATCAGGCCCGGCTTGCCGAACGGGGTCCCATACGGGGCGTCGACCGGCTTCAGCCACTGCCCGGTGGACTCAAGGATGTCCTTGCCCCGGATGTAGTCGACGACCCTGTTCAGCAGGCCGATCGGCAGCGCCCCGACGAGACCCGGGTAGGTGTTGGTGTTCTCGCCGAGGGCCTTGCGGATGCCGGACTTGACCGGCTTGAACGCCGCGTCCGCCAGGTTCGCCAACCCGCCCCGGGCAACATCGGCACCCTTCGACAGGACGCTCCCCACCGCGCTGGTGATCCCGTCGAAGATGCCGCCCTCGGCGAAGCCGCGGAACTGGCGGAGGCTGCGCCCCTGCATGGCGGCCTGGTTGACCGCGTGCAGGCGGGCCCGCTCGTAGGGGTCCTGCATGGCCTCGGAGACGTAGACGCCTTCGCCGCGGCGCATGGGGACGAGCTGGTCGTCTCCTTGGCGCCAGGTGCTGTAGCCGGGGAGGATCCCGCCGCGGGCGAAGCCGCGGGGAAGGGGCATCTCCTTCAGCGGCTCGATGCCCGGGATCTTCGCCGCGGTCTTCTCCCAGACCTTGACGATGCCCTGGTTGTAGACCGTCTCGATCCAGAACTTCACCGGGGACTTGACCAGGCCCTTCAGCCCCTCCCAGACCTTCCCCAGCCCCTTCTTCAGGGTCTCGAAGGCGCTGGTCAGCTTGTCCGCGAAACCATCGAAGCCGGTACGGACCAGCGCCCACGCCGCCGACGCCACCTGCTTCACGTCGTCCCACAGGCGCGCCCACGTGCCCGTGACCTTCTCCTTCATCGCCGTGAAGAGCAGGCCCACCTTGTCCCGCAGATCGGTGAACCACTTCAAGGCCCCGCCGATGAGACCCGGGATGCGGCCCTTGCCCCCGAGGAGGTCGCCGTCGAGCCACTTGAACGACTTGGCTATGCCCTCGGTCAGCCACGTGACCGCGTTGATCGCGGGCTGGAACTTCTCCCGCAGCTTCGCCAGGTGCTCGACCAGGCGCACCAGCGCCGGGATGACGAACCCGGCCAGCACCTTCACCGCCAGCTCGGTCATCAGCGTCGACAGGGTGATCAGCGGCGGCATCAACGGCAGCAGCGCCGGGAGGAGTTCCACCAGCACCTGCGTGGTCAGCAGCAGCAGCTGCGGCAGGAGCGGGGCCAGGGCTATGAGGATCTGCCCGATGGAGTCGGCCAGCTGGATGAACGCCGGGATCAGCATGGGCAGGACCGGCATCAGCTGCCGGAGGAGGTTCAGGAACTGGGCGGCGTACTGCTGCGTCAGCTCGCCGATGACGGCGGCCAGGCCCTCGATGATCGGGGTGAGGATCGGGCCGAGCTGTGAGGCGATCTGCGTGATGACCGGGGCCAGGGCGTTGAAGACGTTGGTCAGCATGGTGAAGACCGGGATCACCAGCGGCAGCAGGTCGCCGATGAGCTTGCCCAGTACGGGCAGGACCGGCGACACCGCCTCGACCAGGGCGATGAGCGATCCGGCTGCGGCGACGAGCACGGGGCCGAGGGCCTGGGCGACGGGCATGAGGGCTTCGCCGAGGGTCTTGAACAGGTCGGCCAGGGCGGGCCCGAGGAGCTTCGCGACCTGTGTCACGGCCGGGGCCAGGGCGGCAAGGACCGGCATGAGCGCCTGGAGGGCGTTGCCCAGGGCGCCGGCGAGGAGACCGGCAACCGCATTCAGCGCGGTGAAGATCGACTTCAGGGCGTCCTGTACTTCGGGCAGTGCGGTGACCCGGCGGATCTCCTTGAGCGCCGACCCGATCACGGCGAAGAAGTCCCCGCCGGCTGCTGCCGCGGCGCCCATGACGTTCTTCAGGATCCCGAAGACGTCCGCGATGACCTTCCCGAACGCGACCGCCACATCGAGGGCGGTGTTGATCGCCGCGGTCAGCTTCCCGTTCTCCAGGGACTTGGCCAGGCGGGTCATCACCCGGTCCATGGCCGACCCCGCACCAGCCGTGATCCGGTCCCATGCGGGCTTGGCCGCAATGGTGAGCTGGGACAGGCCCGTCAGGATCTGGCCCGGGATCCTGTTCATGTTGTCCAGGCCGTCACGGACGACGTCGAACGCGGCTTTCAGCTGGCCGGACTTGGCCAGGTTCTCCACCATCGTCAGGGCGTTCTTGCCCATCGTGCCCAGCACCCCGGCCGTACCGGCGAGCCCCTGGCGCAGCACGGGCAGGACGCTGCCGGAGACCTGCCGCAGCCGCTCCCCGAGCCCGGCGAACAGCCGGTCCTGCACATCGAGCTTGAGGGCGGTCCAGGCCGGGGCCAGGTCCCGCAGCACGTTCACGAAGATGCGGGCGTTCGGGCTGATCTTCGCCATGGCTTCGTCGAGCTTCGACGTCTGCGCCGCTGCCGCCGACTGGGCGTCCGCCACCGTGCGGGCCGCGTCCGCAACCGCCCGGTGGGCGTCCTGCACGGCCCGCTGCTGCTGCTCGACCTGAAGCCCCGCCGTGCGGATCCGCTCCTGCGCCTGGACGACCCCCGCAGCACCGGACACCCCCGCCTTGTTCGCCGCCGCGGTATCGACCTGGAGGCGCCTTTGCTGCCGGGCCTGCTCGTCGGCCGACGCCTTCGCCTTCGCCAGGGCCAGGTCCGCCTGCTGGATCTGCAACTGGGTCGCGGCCGGGTCCGAGCGCACCGCGGCAAGGTCCACCTCGGCCTGCTGCACATCGAGGGCGGCCTGCCGCTGGTCCAGCGCCCCCTGCCGCAGACGGCGGTTCATGTCCTCCAGGTCCCGGGCCGCCTCACGCCGCGCGGCAGACAGCTCCTGCTGTGCCTGGCGGGCGGACCGCTGGGCTTCGCTGAGGCCCCTCTCCGCGTCCCTGACGCCCCGCTGGGCGTTGGCGAGGGACCGCTGCGCGTTCTCCACCTGCCGGGTCGCCGTGGCCGCTGCTGCGGCCTCTGCGGCGGTGTCCGCGAACGTCGCCTTGATGGCGTCACCAACACCCGACATGCCGACCTTGATCGCCGCGAACGCCGAGCCGAGGGTGAGGATCGCCGGGGCGGCAAGGGCGGCGAGCGGCCCGAGCTGGGCCAGGGCGGAGCCGAGGGAGGCGATCGTCGGGAGGGTCGTGAGGATCGCCCCGCCGATGAGGAGGATCTTCTTCGGGAGCCTGCCGAGGCCGCCGCCGCTGTCGCCTGCGCTGCTCCCGAGGGATCCGAGGGCGGTGGTGAGGGATCCGACACCGAGAAGCCGGGTGCGGATGTCGATGGTGCGGTCGCGGGTGAGGTAGCGCAGGGCGTTGTTGGCCGTGGCCGTGTCTGCCCTGGCGGTGATGCGGGCGATGCGGGTACGGGCCAGGTTCGCCAGGTCGTTCGCAGCAACACGGGTGTCGGCGTTGGCCCGGACCTGGACGACGCGGCGGCGGATGAGGTTCTGGATTTCGCCGGCGGCGACCCGGGTATCGGTGGTGGCCCGGATGTTCACGGTGCGGTCCGCGGTGAGCTTGTCGAGGGCCCGCTCGACCCGCTTGTACGCGGGGTCGTTGATCTTCGCGACGATGTCGATGTCGGCTGCGCTGTCCCGGGTCAGCTTCCCGAGGGCGAGTTCAGCGGCCCGGGAATCAAGCTTCGCGGTGATCTTGACGGTGCGGTCGGCAACCAGCTTGTTGAGGGCGGATGTTGCCGCCTTGTCGTCGAGCTGGGCTGTGATCTTGACGGTGCGGTCCGCGGTGAGCTTCCGCAGCCGGGTGGTGGCGGCCTTGTCGTCGAGTTCGGCGGTGACCTTCACGGTGCGGTTCTTGGTCAGGTCCCGGAGCCCGGCCCTGGCCCTGGTGGTGTCGAGGTCGAGACCGACCTTGATGCGTGGCCGCATCTTCGCGACGGCGGCGTTCACCTTCCGGGTGATGACCTGCCCGATGACGTCTCCGGCCCGCTCGGCGCCGGGCCGGACGGCCTTGGGGAGTTCCGTGAGGAGCTGCGGCCCGAACTTCCGGACGTCGGGCACCACTGAGACCCGGGTGCGCCCTACGAGGGTCGGTTCCGCCACGGTGCACTCCTTCGATCCCAGCCCCCCACCCCCCATAGAGGGGCACATTCAAAGGCCATAGGCGTGACTATCCTTTGAATGGTACTTCCTAGGTAACCTCGAAGCTATGAACCTAAGGGGAAGGGGTGGTCTGGCGATGGCATCCAAGGCCCGCATCCGCATCCGCAGGACACCACCGGCCGAGCTGGGGCCGATGCTCGCCGCCGCACGGGAGCGCACCGGCCACACACAACGCCGCGTCTCCATCGCCGCCGGCCTCGGCCGCTCCTACGTCTGCCTCATCGAGGGCGGGCACCGCACCCCGTCCCGAGTCGCCGCGGAACGCCTCGCCGACGTCCTCCAACTCACCGACCAGGAACGGAGGGTGCTGTACGCGGCGGCCGTCACCGACGCCGGGTACTCCCACCCCGCCCGCCAAGCCGCCTGAAGGGCCGCCTCGCTACAGTGGCGCAACCGCGATGAAAACGCCGAAGCAAGACCTACAGGGGTGGGTGTCCGTGCAAGTTGACTTGGTGTTCTGCCACTCCGGTCCGCCGGTCGACGGCCTCTTGGACTTTGAGGAAGCTCGCGACCTGGAGGCACTGCCGAGGGTGGGGGACAACGTGCTGTGGACCGACACAGTCACCGTTGAGGGCGTGGAGCGGGAGAGGTACCGGGAGTACGTCGTGCGCGGCGTGGACTGGTCGATGGGGTCCGACACCACAGGCGCAAGCGTTCGGGTGCGCCTCGAATTCGTCGCGTACAGCTGAACACAACGAAGCCCCCACCGGTGGTGGGGGCTTCAATCTCTCAGGGTGCCGCCGTCAGGAGTCGTCGTCAGCGCGCATCGCCTTGGTCAGCTCCTCCTGCATCCGGTAGCTGGGCGAGCGGTGCAGCGCACCCCTGGCCCGGTCGTAACGGCGAGTGGTGCGGGGGTCGGCGTGCCCCAGGGCATCCTGCACGTCGGCGAGGGGAACCTGCTTGCCGAGCATCGTCGTCGCGTAGGAGTGGCGCAACGAGTGGGGCGACAACTGGTCGGCGTGCGGGATGCCCGCAGCCTTCGCGACGCGCCGCAGGGTCCTGAAGGCGGCCGGCTCATCCATAGGCTTCCCGGTGCGGGTCGCGAAGATGAACGCGGCGGAGTCACTCCGGTCACGCCCCTCAAGGCACGCGTCGATCGCCTGGACGGCGAGCGGCACGAGGACGAACCGCTTCTTCTTGTCGCCCTTGGTAAGGAGGTCGATGACCCGGTGCCCCTCGTCTTCCCCCAGCGCCCCGATGGTGGCGCCGAGCACGGACCCGATGCGCCCGGCCGTCGTGGCGAGGGTGACGAGCAGCGCGTAGGTACGCGGACTCTCCGACGTCTTGGCGTAGTTGAGGAGAGCACCGAGCTGCGCGGCCGTCATGCCCCGGGTCGGGGAGTCGTCGGCGGACACCGAGGGGCGGTCCATGCCTGCGAACGGGTTCCGTTCGGCGAGGTCTGCTCGCATGAGGTACTCGTACCAGGCGGATGCGACGGCGAGGCGTCGCCCGCGGGTCGACTTGGCGAGCTGCGAAGCGTGCAGGGCGGTGGCGTACCGGTCGGCGTCGATGCCGCGGGCCCTGGCCGGGTTGGTGCCGGTGGCCGCGCACCATGCGAGCCACCAGGCGGCGTCCTTGGCGTAGGCGGTCTGGCTGTTGGTCGACGGACGGCGCATGAGCCAGGTGTCGGTTGCCTCGATCACGGCCGGGGCCGCGCCGGCGCCGCGAAGAAGCTCGATGAGGGATGCCGGTGAGTTGGCGGGCGGTGTCCCCCTGAGCTTCACGGCCGGTGCCGTGATCGCCTCGGGGTTGAGCCCCGGATCGGGTACAGCAGGCAGAGAATCCATGACTACAGGATAAGGGTCATTATTCTGTATTTCTGGGGTTTCCTAGGAAGCACGATTCCCGAACCGACCGAAGCACCCAAAACGCAGAAAGCGCCCGCCCAATGCCGGGCGGGCGCTCTCAGCTTCACCAGCGGGCGCTGCTCGCCTCCAACGCCTCTTCCTCGGTCAACCGCCTCACCCGACCGAGCCGGTTGATCACGTCAGCCGGGATGCACCACTCGCGGTAGCCCTTCAGGTCTTCCATGATCTCGTAGTCGTCCAGGGCCATCCCGTCCGGCAGGACGACCGCGAGGACGTCGTCACCCTTCGCGCCCTCGTTGGGGCCGACCGGCTCATCCGCCAGGAACACGCCGCACAGGCCCAGCCCGATCAGCATGTAACCGCCGTCGCCATCTCGGAAGCCGTCCCGCAGGATCGCAGCGGCAGCATCCGTCGTGTGGAAGTAGGTGGTCATGTCACTCGCCCCGCAGAGCTTCGGCAGCCAGGTCGATGGCGGCGAAGTAGGCGGCGTGGTCGGTCTCGGCATCCGAGTGCAGCCGGTACCGGCGGCCGGGGTACACCTCGACGTAGTCAACGACGCCGCGCCTGGCCAGCTTCGCCAGCACGGCCCGCACGGTACGGGGCGCGGTGTGGAAGGTGCGCTCATGCACCTGGCGGAAGTCGAGCCACTTCGTCCGGCTCATTCGCAGAGCGGCGACGGTCTCGACTTCCTGGAGAGAGATCAAAGAAGGCACTGGGACTCCTGTCCGGCATGGGGAACCAGACGCCGCACTGCCCAGTGATGAGAACGCCCGTCCTCGTGCGGCGCCTTTCCGCGCCATGCCGTGCCCTGAGCTACGACCAGCGTAACCGGGGGCGACCGGACCGGGAATGACCCAACACGCGAAAAGCGCCCGCCCCCACGATCGGGAACGGGCGCTCTAGTGATTCCTCGCCTACAAGCTGGTGGCCTTCTCCAGCTCCTCGTACAGCCACTCCCTGACCAGCGCACGCGGTTCCGGAGCACCGGACGCCCCCGCAGCCATATCCAGCGCCCCCACCCACGCCTGCGCCAGCGCCACCATGACCGCACCCAGCGTGTCCTGGTCGGCCCCGGCCAGAATCTCGTTCCAGCGCTCCAGCTCACCATCCGCAGCAGCCAGACCCAACGCCGCGGCCCGACGGCGAACATCCGTCACATCGACGTCACCCTCGTTGCCCGTCACGCCGCACCTCCAGCGGCCTGCGCTTGGTCGTAGTCGTAGAAGTTGCCCGCCGCCCGATACGCGTCGACCTCCTCGGAGGTCATGTGCTCGATGTGCTGCGCACCGAACTGGAAACCGAACCGCACCGGGGCCGGCGCTGGCACCTCCGGCGGAGACGCGGGCACATCGTGCCCGGCCAGGTAGGCGTTGAGCTTCCCCGCCCTGATCGCCGCCCGCTGCTCCTCCGGCCCCAGCTTCGCCACCTCCGCCGCGCCCAACTGCGGCACCGGTCGGCCCGTCGCCGGATCGTCCGGCACCGTGTACGGGCGGGCGTGCGACGTCGGCTTGCTCTTGTACGACTCCAGGAGACCGGCATCGTTCGCCGCCACTATCTCCCCCGCAGACATGCGGGCCACATCTTCGGCCGTCAGCTGCTCGCTCATCGCCGCGCCCCCTTCACACCCTTGCGGGCCGCTTCGACGAGCCGCCCAGCCAGAGCCCCGGACTCCCCCGCCGCCTTCGTCTCCTGCTCGCTCATGCCCGCAGCCGCAGCGAGCACCCGCTCGACCGGATGGGCACGATCACCGATACGCGGCGCATCCCGCAGGGCCAGCACCCGAAACACGTGGGCCGTCGCACGGGTCACGAGATCCTGCGGCCGACGCGTCCCCACCTCGAACAGCTCACCGTCCAGAGCGAAGATGTGCTGCGGCGGAGCGTTCGCGATCACGTTCTCCATGCCCAGCTCAACGAACGCCTTCAAGTGGCCCCGCATCGCGTCCTCGCGCCGCACACACACCGCGGCCAGGTCATCCAACGCCGCAACAGCCGCGGCGTACTTCACGGCCAGGGCGGCATCCGACAGCTCCACCATGTCCGCGCGGGCCGCCGCCTCGGCCTCACTCCGGCGGCGGGCCAGGTCTACGGCCTCGGCCTTGGCGAGCTTCCGCTCCGCCGCCTCCTGCCGCAGCTCCGCCAGGCGCTTCAGCCCGTACCGCTCCGCCAGTTGCTGCGCCTCCGCCGCGGCCTCGCCCTCCCGCACCTGCTCTTCGAGGACGTCGATGACGCCCTGCATCTCGGCGATCTCCGCCCGGGTATCGGCCAACTCCCGTTGTGCTTCCGTCAGTTCCGTCGTCACGCTGCACGCTCCGTCTCTGGGGCGACGATCGTCGCCTCGGCCACCAACCAGATCGGGCCGACCTTCCGGCCCTGGAGGCGGCCAGCACGGGCCAGGCGCCTCACATACGACTCGCTGCAACCCAGTTCACGGGCTGCTGCTGCGGTGCTGATCTCCACACTGACCGGCCGTTCAGCAGAAGTTCCGGGCGCGGAACCCTCCTCGGCCTCGGCCTGCTCCGCGGCCAACGCCAACGCCCAAAGCAGGCTGGACGTCGACAACGGAACCGCCCCCCGGTCCGCCTTCAACCGGGCCCCCACATCCCGCAGGAGCACCCGCAGCACCGGGGCCGCCAACTCCGCCGGGACGATCACCGTGCCGTCCTCCCGCAGCAGCCGGCGGGCCGCCTCCCCCACATCAAGCCGCATCCGAACCACCCCCCTCATCCGGCCCGGCACCCACCGTCAGCACCACCCGCGCCGACACCAAGTCCGGCGGCGACCACACGAACCCCGGCACCCCCGGAAACCGGTCCGTCATCGGCACCCGCTGCGCCCGCGGCGTCGACGACCGCAACCACACCGCGATCAGCTCACGGCCCCGCACCGCGACGAACGACGGATCCTCCAGGCGCTGCCGCTCAGCCTGCCCCTCCAGCACTGTCCACCCCAGCCGGCGGGCCAGGGCGGTGACTTCCATGTGCCACTTCAGATCCTTCGGCGACAGCTTCACTGGGCTTCTCCTATCTCTGTCTCCCGCGCGTGTGTGAGCAAATCCGGCCCATGACCGGTCCCTCTCGCGCGGGTGGGGTGCTGACCGGTCAGGGGGGTTGTGGGCGTCTCGCCCATGACTGGGGTCCCTGAAGGACCCGAGTCGTCTGCGGCACCCTCGGAGGGTGTCGGGACCGTGGTCTCCTGACTCATTTCCTTCGAGGAAGTAAGTGGCTGCTTGGGCCGGGCCAGGTGGGCGAGCTTCTGTGCGTGTCGCCGGGCGAGACCGTGCTTGCGTGCTTCGGCGAGTTCAGCCCGCCGCCGTTTGTCGTTGGCGATCTTGCGTCGTGCGGCCTCAACTTTCTCGGCCACGACGTCGTCGGTGTTCATCTGCGTTCCAGGTTCCGGGCGGGGGCTGGGGCGGATGATGGCCTTGCGGGGTGGCCGGGCCCGGTTGCTGCGGGCCCGGCCGTGGTGCGGGTCAGGCGCCGGCGTCCGGCGCCTTGGGGAGGGCGAGGTTGTGGCGGTGGTATTCGCCGTCGGGGTCGTCGGCGAACGCGTTGACGAGGTTGTGGGTGAGCTGGCGGGTGAACTCGTCGAGGTCGCTCCACAGGTCGGTCCAGCCGTCAGCGTGCGAGTAGGTCTTCTCCAGCCACGCTTCGAGGGCCCGCCCGCAGCGACCCTTGTGGGCGACATAGATCGGCGACTGGCGGTGGGGGCCGGGCCTGCCTTCGTCGGCGATGGTGGTGCACCAGGTGGCGATGCCCTGGCCGACGACCTGCTTGCGGCAGGCGTCGCAGATGAAGGCGGGGCAGTTCATGGCTTCCGGGGGGCCGGAGCGGGCGACGTATTCGATCACTGGTTCCTCCTGGTGTGGGTGGGGTGTCGATGTTGTCCGGGTTCGGGTGTCCGCGCTACGGGTTCGGCCGTTTTCGGTGGCGGTCAGGCGGTCGGCTGGGGGAAGAGCATCCGGTAGTCGTTCTCGGCCGACTCCAGTTCCTCTTCGTTGGTGCCGTTCCTCTGCGTGCGAAGCGCTGCGAGGACTTCGTCGAGCCCCGGCGCGGGGTGGATGGCGGAGTCCCACATGCCGAGCAGGGTGTGCGTGTCTACGTCGAGCGTTTCGACCTCGAAGTTGTGCAGGTTCTGCCAGGTGAGGCCAGCCCACCTGAAGCCGCTGTCACCTTCGACGGTGGCCCAGCCGGGCATGAGGGCGAACGTGACTCCGTCGGCGTCACCGAACAGCACCCATACCGGGCGGGGCGCGGGGTGGAAGGCGATGAGGTCGGTCACGGGGACTCCTTGGTGGTTGGTACGGAGAGGGCGAGTGGAGGAGCAGCAGGGGGGTCTTGGGTGCGGTCGGTTGGCTTCTGCGGGCCTTAGCGGGTTCTACGGAGGGTGACGGGATGCGTTGCGGCCGGGCTTGGGTCTGAACCCCTGACTCTCAACCCCTGACACCCCTGACACCCCTGACTGCTAGGCCGGAAAAAAGTCTCGGGTTTTACCGCAACGAAAACCTATAAAACGGACATCAAAAATCGCCTATTGAAAACCAATAGTCACTGGTCAGCGCATTCCTTATGTCCCATTCGAGAGTCCGCCAACAGTCAGGGGTGTCAGGGGTGTCAGGGGTATCGGTCGGGGGTCCAGCCGGACGCTTCGACCGACACCCCCAACAGCTACGTAGGGTGACGTTTCCTAGTTGGCGTTCACGCTGTACCGGCGGCCCACTCGCACGAAGTACCCCTGCTGGAGACCCCAGTCCAGTGCAGCATTCCGCAGACCGCTCCGGCCGCCCTCGCCGCCGATCTCCGCCCACGCCTTGGCGTCCGTCCCACTGGCACTCACGGTCAGGTCCGATGCCGGAAGATCCCCCTTACTCTTCAGCTTGTCCCTCATCCTCGCGGCGATCATCTTCACGATCCGGGGTGTTTCACCGCGGGCCAGCGCGCGAGCTTCTTCGGAGACGCGGGCCCGCCGTGCGGTCTTCGTGTTGTCCTCGGAGTCGGCCTTTCGGTCTTCGGCGGCGGCCCACTCCCGGCAGAGTTCGATTGCCTGTGCGCTCACCTTCGCGAAGGCTTGTGCGACCTCCCAGTCCTCCTCGTTGATGTGGTAGGAGCGCCGTAGGAGCGCCATCCAGGACGCGATGCGGTACTGCACCTGTCCGGCGTGCCCCTTCAGCGGGTCCAGGTCGGCGACACCGGACCGTTCAGCCTCCATCAGCCGCAGGTTCACGGCCATCAGGCGGCACATCGTCATCCGCTTGTACGGGGTGTCAGGGGCGCCGTTCTGCTGCATCAGGAAGTCGATGACCCCTGGCATCTCTCCGGGCGAGTCGGGGCGCTTAGGGATACCGGTGAGGTGCCTCTCGGCCTCCTCCACGGTGAACCCTTCACCGTTCGCCACCCGCAGCCCAGCCTTAGCTACTTCGGCGTCACCGGCCGGCTTGACGATGGGGACGATCGGCATGCGCTGCACCAGGCCGTGCGTGTGACCGAGGGCCTGGCCGATGAACTCGACCTGAAAGTAGGCGTTGACGGCCATCACATACGAGCCTGCGGGGATCGCCGCGCGGCTCTTCTCGCCGGTTGTGTCGTACTTCAGCTCGGCGCCGAAGAACCCGTCCAGGATGATGTTTTCCAGTCCGGCACCGCTGTTCCCGGATCCTTTGGACTTGTCGATGGTGTTGAGCAGCGTGGACCCCTCTCCGTAGTTCATCTCCACCCGGGGGACAAACACGGTCACCGTCTCCGCCTCGGCATCGTCGTCGTCCTTCTGCAGGACGGGCAGACGCTTCTGCATCCGGTCCAGCAGCGCGGAACCGCTGGACGGGTTGAGGCTCAGGTAGCCGAGGTCTACCTTCCCTGCCTGGTTGGCGAAGTCGACCGCTGTGGGCGGCTCCTTCAGCTCGGACGGGATGGGCAGGAGCCGGTTCACGGCGCTGTCCGAGGTGCCGGATCCGGCGGAGGATCGACCCACGGTTGCGGCGATCCCGGTAAGGGGGAAGTTGCCTCGCGCGTCGATGTAGCCGACGAGTCGCGGCCCGGCGATGCACGCCGCCCGGTTGCCGACCTTCAGCAGGAGCCCTTCGGGCTTGACGTTGATCGCATCCGCCTCTTGCTTGATCCACTTGAGGTGTGGGAGTTCCCACAGGTGCTCGGGGATTGAGAGTTCGGTGATGCGTCGGGCCAGCTCGGTTTCCGCCTCCTCATGTGCGTCGCCCGTTCCGCCGTCAGCCTGGTCGAGCTCGGGTTCCGGCTCGACGTGCGGTCGGCACACGATGTGCTGGCAGGGCTGTACCTGTTCGGGGTGGCGTTGGCAGCGGGCTTGCTGGCCGAGGTGTCCGGTGAGCTGGGCGGCGATCGTGGCCGGATCGAATACGGCTGTCATACGAGTTCTCCGATCTGGCGGGGCGACCGCATTCCGGCGTTGAGGCCGTCACGGATGGTGCTCTGCGCTTTGCGTTCGTCGGGGCTGACTCCGGCTTGCGCGGCTGCGGCGGTGATGGCCTGGTGGGCGTCGTCCTGGCTGATGAGCCCGGCGCCGACCAGTTGGCCGATGCTGTACGAGCAGGTGAGGACGGACTCGTGGAGTGCCCCGGGCTGGGCTGACGCCAGGTCGGCGAGTTCCCGTTCCAGGGCCGTCGCGGTGTACCGGCTGAGGTCTTTGGGCGGTTCCGGGGGCGCGACGTACCGGGGGCGCGGGTTGGGGTCGACCCACCGGCCGAGGCGCTCCAGCTCGACGCGCAGCCATCCGGGCAGCGGCGCTATGGTCCGGGAGTCCCCGAGCGCCCGGTAGGTGCCCTTCGGGACGACGGTGCCAGGCAGGGTGATGGACTGGTCGCCGGCCTTGAAGTCGGCCTGCCATCCGAACCCGGCCCGGACGGAGTCGCCGCCGCGCCACTCGT
This sequence comes from Streptomyces sp. NPDC043746, assembly GCF_056436485.1. Lineage (NCBI taxonomy): Bacteria > Bacillati > Actinomycetota > Actinomycetes > Kitasatosporales > Streptomycetaceae > Streptomyces > Streptomyces sp. NPDC043746. Next base: position 35,148 of record NZ_JBWKCM010000016.1, read on the forward strand.
ACCCGTTGGCCACCCGAAACCAGGCCTGGAGCCCGCCGGACTTGGTCAGCACGGTCAGGGTGTTGTGCTCGATCCATGGCAGGCACCGGCCGCGGAGTTCGCACAGGGCTGCGAACACGTCGAGGCCGTCGTTGATCCCTGCGGGGTCGATGGTCTCGCCGCGGATGAACACCCCGTCCTGCGGGGGTTCGTGGCCGTGGGCGTCGAGGTCGATGGTGACGATGTTGGAACGCCCGCAGTGGCCGCCCCAGTTGGCGTCGGGGGTTTCCTTGTGCCACTTGCGAATGGTTTGCGGCCTATTCGTGGCTGCGTGCAGCCCGTGGCAGCGTCCGCCGTTGGCGATGCAGAGGCAGTCTCGCGGGTCGTGCGGCACGTAGTCCGGGTTGGGGGTGTTGGTGCCCCGGAGGGTGGGTGAGCAGTGCGTGCAGTTGCCGTAGGGCTTGTTGTCGTCAGGCCGGTAAGGGAACACGTAGACGTCCTGGCGGGCGAACCACAGGGGGATGTCGATGTTCATGCCGCACCGCCGGGGGCGGCGTCGCGCGGGGTGTGGCTGCGGCTCACTGGATGGGTCTCCGTGCTGGTGAGTGCCGTGATGGCGTCTGCGGCCATCCGGTCGACGTCGTCGGTGTAGAGGCGTTGCACGAGCCGCACGGCGCGGGGGCTGGGCTGTTCGGCCAGGTGCGCGCGGATGCTGTCGCGGACGATCAGACAGCGGGCGCGTTCCTTGACGAGCTGGAGGTGCTGGGCGCCTTGCTGCTCGGTTTCGTCGAGGTCGACGGGGGTGTTGACCGGCCATTGGCCGTTGGGGTGGTTCATGTGGGTTTCCGTTCGCGAGTGCTGCGAGACGGGGCGGGGGCTCATCGGCGTCTCGCGAAAGGGGTGGGGCAGGGGCCCGGCCCCGGGTGTGCAGGCCGGGCCGGGGCACGTCAGTGGTTCTCGTGCTGGGCGATGCCGAGCCGGTACCGGAGCAGCTCCAGCTCCTTCAGGAGCCGGTCGATGGAGTCGCCGAGGAACCCGTCGATGACGGTGTCCTCATCGATCGGCGCCGCGTTCATCAGGACCTCATGGATGAGCGGCAGGTCGTCGGGCTCCAGGTAGGTGCCGGAGGTGCCGAGCGCGTCGTGCTCGTGGGCGCGGCGTTCCTCGTTGAGCTTGAGGAAGTAGGCGGTGCAGAGATCCTTGATCGCGGCGCGCTGCTCGTTGTCCGGCAGGCTGAGCCAGGCGTCGAAGACGAGGGTGTCGGCCCAGCTGCTCTTGCCTTCGCGGCGGGCCTTGGAGGTGGCGGCGTCGACGGCGCGGCGGAGCGCTCCGCAGTTGGTGAAGGTGAAGCTGATGCCGTCGAAGTCGGCGGCCTGCTGTGTCACCATGGGTGTAGTCCTTTTCGTCGTTGCCCCGGTTGGCTGTGGTAGGTCGCGCCGGGGCTTCGGTGTGTGTGGGCTGGTGGCCCCTGCCTCGCTGGTGTTCGAGCACCTGCGGTTTGGTGGGGGCCGTTTCTATGCGGCCGTGTCGCGCTTCGGCTCGGGCGTGGTGGTGCTGGCCGGTCGTTCTTCGGTGAGCTTCAACAAGAAGACGAGCCTGCGGGCCTGGGCGGGGGTGAGCTTGAACCCGCGCTCCCGGTAGATGTCGAGGAGGGTGATCTGCTTCCGAGGTGGCATCAGGCGACCTGCTCGGCGCGGGTCGCGTCGCCGTTCTCCAGCCAGGCGAGGACATCGCCTCGCCGATACCGGATCCGGCCGCCCTTTCCGGGCGACAGCTTCCGATAGCTGGGGCCAGTACCGCGCCACCTCTTGTCCTTCAGGGTGGACACCGAAAGCTTGGTCAGGCGACTGGTCTCGGCAGGGGTGAGCCACTCATCGAGGGCAACACGAAAGGGTGATTCCATCGAACGTTCCTTTCTTAGGAGTGATCCCTTCGATGTACGGAACTGTACAGCGGAGCGCATCCCCGGGCAAGCAGGGGGGAGTTGGCGAGAGGGAGACGGGATGCAATACTCCTAAGATGGGAACCTCGAATGACGCCCCCAAAGGCAACAGGCGCGCAAACGAAATCGGCCCGACCGGGCGTCGCGTCGCGGAGAACCTGGCCAGCATCAGGAAGGCTCGTGGCTGGCCGATGCCCCGCCTGCGCGAGGAGATGGCGGCGCTAGGGCGCCACCTGCCCGCCACAGGCGTCATCAAGACCGAGTCAGGCGAACGCCGCGTGGACGTCGATGACTTGGTCGCCTTCGCCGTGGCGCTGAACGTCTCACCGTTGACGCTCCTGCTGCCCGACTCATGGGGAGAGGACAAGGTCTGGCTTGCGGAGCGCCGCCGCGTGGAGTCGCGGACTGCATGGCTCTGGGGTCAAGGGCTCACGCCAGCCGAGGACCCGCCTGCGGCAGTCGAGGATGAGTCCGTTGAGACGGCCCAGCAGCGAGGGCGCGACTACTACAAGACCGAAGAGGAGTTCCGTGCGCTTGCACTGCCGGCTGAGCAACGTCGCGCTGCGGACCACCCGGCTAACCGAGAAGCCGAGGGACTCGCCAGGATGGTGGAGCGGCTGGTGCAGGTCTCGGGGGTGTCATTCGATGGTGACTCGGCTTCCGTCAAGCGCACCTTGCGGGCCGCGCGCTTGAGGCTCCGGAAGCTGGAGGCCGAGTTGGAGCAGATCGAGATCACGGCCGAGGAACTTGACGACCTCAGCCGCCCGGATCGCTAAGACCACTCGCGCTTGAGGTCCCCGCCGGTTGCCGGCGGGGGCCTCTTGCCATGGGCAGGCGTTTTGGGGCGGCTACGCGCCGCCCTCGGTCGACTCCTCGGGGAAGGGGACGAGCCGGCCGGGGTCGAACCGGTTACCCATGGTGGGATCGTGTGGCATCACGTCGTAGCCAGGCACCAGGGCAAGGACGACCTCCCGCTTGTCCGCCGGGGTCAGCCCCTTCCAGCCCTCGGCCACGTTCCCGGCGAGCAGGGTCCGCAGCACCCGCGGTGCCCGGGACACGAGCAGGGCCCGGGACTCCTTCACCCTGGCCTCGACGATCCGCCGGGCTTCGGTGTACTCGATGAACGTGATCTCGCGGCGGGCCCACATCGCGGCCATCTGCCGCAGCTGGTCTTCGTCCTCGGCCAGGCCGGTGCGGGCGGTGTCGGTGACCTTGGTGTCGGCGAGGGTCCGCAGGCCGGCGAGGACGTCCGGTTGCGCGAGGAGTTCGAGTATCTGCCGCTCGACTTCCCCTTCGGCGAACGATGCCTTCACTGCGATCTTTCCGCAGCCGCCCTCCGGTGTGGCGCACCAGTAGCGGACGGATTGCGGCCCCCGGTTGCCTTGGCCGCCGATGAGCATGAACCGGCACTGGGAGCAGCGGAGAACGCCGGTGAGCCAGCGTTGCAGGGTGAGGTCGACGATCCGGTTGCGGCCCGTCAGGCGGGCGACCACCTGTTCCCAGCGGGCGGGTTCGAGGATCGCCGGCCACACGGCCTTACCAACGACTTCTCCGCGGTGTTCGCGGAGCCCTGCGACGGAGGCTTTCGATACAACGGACCGCACCGACCGGTCTGACCACGGGACACCTGTGGCGGTGGGGATGCTGCGCCGGTTGAGGTCTTTGGCGATCGACGTCAGGGTCTCCCCCACGTTCGGATCGATCCTGGCGTGCTGTTCGGTGGTCCAGCCGTCCCAGTCGCCCAGGATGCGGGCGGCGATCTCCTTCACGACGTCCGCCTCGGCCTGGACCAGGGTGCGGTCCTTGGCGGTGAAGCCGTAGGGGCGGAATCCTCCTCCGCCCGGTTTGCCTTCGGCGGCCAGTTCAAGGTGCTTGCGGGCGACGCGGCGGGCGGTGTCGCGGCTGGACTTGTTGGCGATCGTGCACATGATCCTGGCCATCGAGATTCCGGCGTCGGAGTCGAGGCGGAGGGATCCGGTCACCGAGGCGACAGGGATGTTCGGGGTTCGGCTTTCGACGACGTCAATGAGGTCTTCGAGGTCCCGGGGGTCACGGGCGACGCGGTCGAGGTCGTCGGCGATCAGGCCGTCATTCGCGCCGGAGGTGAGGAGGTCGATGGCCTCGCGGAACCCTGGCCGTACCGTGCGCAGCCCTGTCGACCCGTCGGGGAGCTGGACCTTGCGGCGCTTGAAGGCGCTGGTGTCGTCTTCGACGATGACCTTGGTGACGGTCCAGCCGAGGCGGGCGGCGAGGGCCCGGCCGTCTTCTTCCTGCCGTCCGATGCCTTTGCTGAGCGTCTGTCGGCGTTTGGCCGGGACCACGGTGAGGTGCGGGGTTCCCTCGGTCTCGTCGGCCTCGCCTTCGGGCTTCCGGTAGCTGATGCGGAGGAGGAGGATCGCTCTCTCAGGCGTCATGCTTTGTAGGTTAGCTGCACCATGTCGGCTCACCGATGCCTCTGACCTGCCGAAGCTCGTCGACGGACCGGAACCCGCCGCTCGCCGTGCGGTGGTCGATGATGTGCTGCGCCAACACCGGCCCGATCCCCGGCAGGGTCTCGAACTGCTCCTTGGTCGCCGTGCTCAGGCTCAGCGGCGCCGCCGGGCCGGGCAGACCCGCCCCGTCCGCCGCACCGGAGGCATCCTGGTCGGCCTGTGCCCGGGGCAGTCCGACCCGGACCTGCTCACCGTCCATGAGCACGCGCGCCCGGTTGAGCCCCGTGTCATCGGCTCCGGCGCGCACTCCGCCCGCCGCCCGCAGCGCGTCCGCCACCCTGGAACCGGCCGGAAGACGCTGAACGCCAGGCCGGTGCACCTTGCCGGCGACATCCACGACGATCTCCGCCGCCGATTCGGGAGGAGGCGCAGGCGGGGCGCCCGCGACCGGACGGGGTGCCGCGCCCCCGGCTCCGGCCCGTAAGGAATCCTCGGCCACCGCCGCATCCCCCACCGCCTCGGGCGCCCGCACCTCCTGCGGGCGTACGGACCAGAAGTGGAGCGCGGCGAGGCCGACGGCCACCAGCAGCACCACGGTCAGGGCCGCGAGCGCCCGTGGTGCCAGGCCCCATCTGAGCCGCACCCACAACAGCACCTGGTCCCCGAGCCCCACCGACGCGCGCCCGGCCCGCACGGCCCCCAGCGCCTGCGCCTGCTTCCGCGCCTGCGTCGGCCCGTCGGCCTGCTCGTGCCCCTGGACCTCGGCCTGCTCCTGGGTGCCCGCCCCCGTCCTGTCCTCAAGCAGGGGGTCCGTCTCCGGGGGCTGCGCGTCCGCCATCAGCGCGTCCGCCCGCCGTCGAGCCGCCGCGGCGGCAAGGGCGGCCCGGCCTCGCGCGGACCCCCTCCCGCCGAAACGGACGCCGGGCGAAGCGCCGGGGCGAGCCCCCGCCCGGCCGCCCGGACGGAGGCCGGGACCCCGGCGCCTCCGAGGCCCGGCCGCCGGAGCGCTGTCAGCAGCAGCCGGTTCCGCACCACCCGAAGGAGCAGGCGGGGAGGGAGAAGGAACCGACGACGGAGACGGAACCGACGACGGAGACGGCGTGGACGTGTGGTCGGGAGGCAACACCCGAGGAGTTCGCAGGGCCATGCCTCACGACGTTAGGCACCATCACGAGAACCCGCTGAGCAGCCCCGATTCCTGTGGACAACAGGCCAGTTGTGGATATCCCGGCCACCCGTACGAGGGTTGGGGAACCGTCACCGGGGCGAGATCACCGCGCCCAGCAGCCCCGGCCCCGTGTGCGCCCCGATCACCGCGCCCACCTCGCTGACATGGAGGTCGGCCAGGCCCGGCACCCGTTCCCGCAGCCGCTCCGCCAGCCGCTCCGCCCGCTCCGGTGCGGCGAGGTGGTGGACGGCGATGTCCACCGTCGCCCCCCCGGCCCGCTCCGCCACGATCTCCTCCAGGCGTGCGATGGCCTTGGAGGCCGTCCGGACTTTCTCCAGCATCTCGATCCGGCCCCCGTCGAGCTGGAGGATCGGCTTCACGGCGAGCGCGGAACCCAGCAGCGCCTGTGCTGTGCCGATACGGCCGCCCCGGCGGAGGTACTCGAGGGTGTCGACGTAGAAGTAGGCGGATGTCCCGGCGGCCCGCTTCTCCGCCGCCGCCACGACCTCGTCCAGGCTTCCGCCCGCCTCCGCGCTCTCCGCCGCCGCGAGCGCGCAGAACCCCAGGGCCATGGCGACCATGCCGGTGTCCACCACCCGTACCGGGATCGGCGCGTCCTTCGCCGCCAGCAGCGCGGCGTCGTACGTGCCCGAGAACTCCGCCGACAGGTGCAGGGAGACCACGGCGTCGGCCCCGGCCCCGGCCGCCGCCCGGTAGGTCGCGGCGAAGACCTCGGGGCTGGGGCGGGAGGTGGTGACGGAGTGGCGTTTCTGCAGGGCCTGGGCGAGTGAGCGGGCCGAGATCTCCGTGCCCTCCTCCAGCGCCTGACCGCCCAGGACGACGGTCAGCGGCACCGCGGTGATGCCGTGCCGTTCCATCGTCCGGGGCGGCAGATAGGCCGTTGAATCAGTGACGACAGCGACATGGCGGGACATGTGCCGGAGGTTACCTGCCGCGGTGGGTGTCCGGGAGTCCGGCCCCGGCCGTCCGATCATCCACGGTCACTTCGGAACACGTCCTGTCACCCTCGGCCACGGACATCCGGTCGCCTCCCCCACCACACTCGGCCACGCACCACCGCGGGCGCCCCCCGACACCGCGAGACGCCCCCTCCCCGTCACACAGCAGGGCGCCACCCACCGCCCCCACGGGATTCCACCGCCGTGCGGGCAGGCCCGTCCGCCCTCAGTTGGTCGTCTCCGGTCTGGCCGACTTCTGCCACGGATACCGTGTCCGCACGTGCGGGTCGGGCGCGGTGATCGCCTGTGGGGTGCCCTCGCGGGCCGGGCCGCCCCAGGGCTCGTCCGCCGTGCTGCTGTCGCCCGCCCCGGAGGCCGGTGCGGGCCAGTCCGCCCCGGTGTCGGCCCCGGCGCCCCGGCCCCGGGAAGTGCCTTCTCCGCCGGAGGCGGCCCCGGTACCCGACGGCTCCTCCACCGCCCAGTGCCGCAGGGCCCCCGCCTCGATGTCGATCTGCGCGTTCAGCGCGTCCAGGTCGTCGTCGGCGAACTGCCGGGCGCGGTCCCGGGCCGCCCAGCGCAGCGAGTCCGCCGAGTGCGTGATCCGCTGTGTGCGCTCCCGGAGCTGCGGGAGCAGACCGGCGACCGTCGCCCGGTCCGGCTCGCGCTCCAGGCGCTTCAGCTCCTCGTCAAGCTCCAGGCCGTGGGCGCTCAGCCGACGGAAGAGGTCCACCGACTCCGCGAGCGAGGGGTCCTCCGCCACTCCGGCGTGCAGGGCGTCCTGGGTGGCGCGCATCGAGGTCCGCAGGGAGAGCCGGAGCTGTGCCAGCTCCCCGGCCACACCCGTCTGGCCGAAGCTCTTGGCGCGCAGCGTGGTGTCCTCCACCGTGCGCCGGGCCTGGGTGATGGTGCGGTCCATCCCGCGCTTGGCCGCGCCGACGGCCTTGACCGTCAGATAGACACCCAACGCGACGAACGCGACGAAGAGCAGCGCCAGGATCGTGATCGCGGCTTCCATGAACGCCCCTCGCTGTCTCGATGCGGCCCGCCGGTACCGGTCGCCCCCTCCACGGTAAACGGAACGGGCGGACCGAGGGTTCCCCCGGAACCCCCAACCTGCCCGTAGGGGATGGCCCTGATCACGTACGGGAACCACCCGCGGCACCGCCCGCGGCGGCTTTCACGCCCGGGTGACGGTCGCCGCGGCGACCGTCACCCGACGCCCGTCATGCCGGGACGATGTTCACCAGCTTCGGCGCGCGCACGATCACCTTGCGGATCCCCGCCCCGCCCAGCGCCGCGACGACCGCCTCGTCCGCCAGGGCCAGCGCCTCCAGCTCCTCGGCCGTGATGGAGGGCGAGATCTCCAGGCGGGCCCGGACCTTGCCCTTGATCTGGACGACGCAGGTGACGGTCTCGTCCACCACGTACGCCGGGTCGGCCACCGGGAAGTCCTGGTGGACGACGGAGTCGGTGTGGCCCAGTCGGCGCCACAGCTCCTCCGCGATGTGCGGGGCCAGCGGGGCGATCAGCAGGACCAGCCGCTCGGCCACGGACCGCGACAGCGGGCCGCCCGCCTTCGTCAGGTGGTTGTTCAGCTCGGTGACCTTGGCGATGGCGGTGTTGAACCGCATCGCCGCCATGTCCTGGCCCACCCCGTCGATGGCCTTGTGCAGGGCGCGCAGGGTGTCCTCGCCGGGCTCCGTGTCGACGACGGTGACCTCGCCCGTCTCCTCGTCCACCACGTTGCGCCACAGCCGCTGCAGCAGCCGGTACTGGCCGACCACGGCACGCGTGTCCCAGGGGCGCGACACGTCCAGCGGGCCCATGGCCATCTCGTACAGGCGCAGGGTGTCGGCGCCGTACTCGGCGCAGATCTCGTCCGGGGTGACCGCGTTCTTCAGGGACTTGCCCATCTTGCCCAGGACGCGGCTGACCTTCTCGCCCTGGTAGAAGAAGGCGCCGTCGCGCTCCTCCACCTCGGCGGCGGGGACGGCGATGCCCCGGCTGTCGCGGTAGACGAAGGCCTGGATCATGCCCTGGTTGTACAGCTTGTGGAACGGCTCGGCCGAGGAGATGTGACCCAGGTCGTACAGCACCTTCGACCAGAAGCGCGCGTACAGCAGGTGCAGCACGGCGTGCTCGGCGCCGCCCACGTACAGGTCGACACCTCCGGTGGGCTGCCCCTCGCGCGGACCCATCCAGTACTGCTCGATCGACGGGTCGACCAGCTGGCGGTCGTTGTTCGGGTCCAGGTAGCGCAGCTCGTACCAGCAGGAACCGGCCCAGTTGGGCATGGTGTTGGTCTCGCGGCGGTACTTCTTGGGGCCGTCGCCCAGGTCCAGCGTCACGTCGACCCAGTCGGCGTTGCGCGACAGCGGGGTCTCGGGCTGGGCGGAGGCGTCGTCCGGGTCGAAGGTGCGCGGGGAGTAGTCCTCGACCTCCGGCAGCTCCAGGGGCAGCATCGACTCGGGCAGCGGGTGGGCGATGCCCTCCTCGTCGTACACGATCGGGAAGGGCTCGCCCCAGTAGCGCTGGCGGCTGAACAGCCAGTCGCGCAGCCGGAAGTTGACGGTGCCCTCGCCGACGCCGTGCTCCCGCAGCCACTCGGTGATCCTCGCCTTGGCCTCGACGACACCCAGGCCGTCCAGCGAGATCTCCTCGTTGGCGGAGTTGACCAGCTTGGCGTCGTACGAGCTGAAGGCGTCGTCCCAGGTGGCGGGGTCGGTGCCGCGGTCGTCGGAGGGCTGGACGACACAGCGCATCGGCAGCTCGAAGGCACGCGCGAAGGCGAAGTCGCGCGCGTCGTGCGCCGGTACGGCCATGATCGCGCCGGTGCCGTAGCCCATCAGGACATAGTCCGCGATGAAGACGGGGACCTTCTCCCCGCTGACCGGATTGGTGGCGTACGCGCCGGTGAAGACACCGGTCTTGTCCTTGGCCTCGGCCTGCCGCTCGACGTCGGACTTGGCGGCGGCCTGCTTGCGGTACGCGGTGACGGCCTCGGCCGGCGTCGCGTGGCCGCCGGTCCACACCGGGTGGGTGCCCTCGGGCCAGGCGGCCGGAATGATCCGCTCGACCATGTCGTGCTCGGGGGCCAGCACCATGTACGTGGCGCCGAACAGGGTGTCCTGGCGGGTGGTGAAAACCGTGATGCCGCCCGCGCTGTCGACCGGGAACTCGACCCGGGCGCCCTCGGAGCGGCCGATCCAGTTGCGCTGCTGGAGCTTGATGGCGTCGGGCCAGTCCAGCCCGTCCAGGTCGTTCAGCAGCCGGTCGGCGTAGGCGGTGATGCGCATGTTCCACTGGCGCAGCTTGGCCTTGAAGACGGGGAAGTTGCCGCGCTCGGAGCGGCCGTCGGCGGTGACCTCCTCGTTGGCCAGCACGGTGCCCAGGCCGGGCGCCCAGTTGACGGGGGCGTCGGAGGCGTACGCCAGGCGGTACTCACCCAGCAGGTCCGCGCGCTCGGCGGCGCTCAGGGCGCTCCACTCACGGCCGTCGGGGGTGGCGCGGGTGCCGTTCTCGAACTGCTCGACCAGTTCGGCGATCGGGCGGGCCCGGTCGGCCTCGGTGTCGTACCAGGAGTTGAAGATCTGGAGGAAGATCCACTGCGTCCACTTGTAGTAGTCGGAGTCGATCGTCGCGAAGGAACGGCGCTTGTCGTGGCCCAGGCCCAGCCGGCGCAGCTGGACCTTCATGTTCTCCATGTTGGCCTCGGTGGAGACCCGGGGGTGCGTGCCGGTCTGGACGGCGTACTGCTCGGCGGGGAGGCCGAACGCGTCGAAGCCCAGGGTGTGCAGCACGTTGTGGCCGGTCATCCGCTGGTGACGGGCGTAGACATCGGTGGCGATGTAGCCCAGCGGGTGTCCGACGTGCAGCCCCGCGCCCGAGGGGTACGGGAACATGTCCATGATGAACTTCTTGGGCTTGGCGGCCAGCTCCGGGTCGCCCGCCAGGTCACCGGTCGGGTTCGGCGCCTCGTACGTCCCCTCGGCATCCCAGAAGTCCTGCCAGCGTGCCTCGATGTCGGCGGCCATCGCCGCCGTGTAGCGGTGCGGCGCGGCCGTCTCGGCAGCGGAATTCGTCTCGCTCATGATCCTCAAAGCTCCATCGATCGTCATCTGCCGGGAAACGAAAAATCCCCTCGCACAGGAGGGGACGCCGCGCTGACTCCGACCAGGCGTTCTCACCGGCCGGGACTGTTCAGCGCGGCTCGCTAAGCAGAAGGCGTACGGCACGCATGGCGCCAGGGTACCGCACGTGCCCGGAGGGGAGCGGGGAGCGACCGGAGGGCGGACGCCACTCCCCCGTGGCGCACGGAAACGGGGCCGGTGGCGCCCGGCGACGGTTCCGCAGGGCCGGGAGAACGGCCTCCTGAAGGCGCGGGACAAAGAGGTTACTCGGCGTACCGACTTCTATCGGGGCAACCGCGCAAAGCCCGTACTGGTCGGTATGGGGCGCCCTAGCATGCGGCAACGGGACCGCTTTGCCGAACTGTTCGGAGTCGCCCCCATGAACCCTCATCGCAAGATCCGCGTATCCCCCTCCATGAGCCCCGGAATGAGTCGGCCGGTACAAGGCGGTCTGACTGTCGTCGCGTTGATATTCATCCCTCTGCTCGCCGTCGCGGGGAGCGACGCCTTGCGTGCGACCCTCGACTTCACCACCGGCGTCCTGTCGCTGGTGTCGCTCAGCGCGGCCGTCGCCTGGGGCCTGCTGGCCACGGACCGGCTGTTCCTCTCCACGCGGCAGCGGATCGTCTGCCAGGGCGTCCATCGGGCCACGGCCGTGGCCGCGCTCGGCTTCCTCCTGCTGCACGGAACCGTGAAGATCGCCCTCGGCCATGTCTCCCTGGTCGGTGCCCTCATACCCTTCGGCCTGGGTGTCACGGGGACGGCGGGGCTGATCGGCTTCGGCTCGCTGGCCGGACTGCTGATGGTGGTCACGGCCGCGACCGGCGCCCTGCGCAGCGCGTTCGCGCAGCCCTCCGCCACGGCCACCCGGCTCGGCCAGTCGCTGGGCTCCCCCAGGGAGGCGGGCGGGATCGCGGGGCGGTGGCGCGCCTTGCACGCCCTGGCCTATCCGGCCTGGTGCGCCGCGCTGATCCACGGCCTCTACGCGGGGCGGCCCCCGGCCACCTGGGGCGTCGTGATGTACGGGCTCTGCCTCACCGGCGTCGCCGGTGCCCTGTGCCTGCGGCTGCTGCCCCCGCCGACGAAGCGCCGGATCACCGACCGGATCGTCGCGCTGCTCGACCCGGACGCGGGGTTCGACGTGCCGGACCCGGTACTGCGCGGCCCCGCTCGGCCCGACCCTGAGCGCGGTGTATCTCCCGGCGACCCCGTGGGGTGGCGTGAGCCGGAGGGGGAGGTCCGGGGCACCCCGGTGCGCCCGCGCACGCTCTCGGCGCCGCCGGCTCCGCCGATGCCGCCGCCCGTGCCGCTCTCCGGCTCGTACGGGGCCCGCCCACCGAACGAGACGCGGCCTCTGCCCCTGCATGAGACGCAGCCCCTCCCCGCAGCACCACCCTTCGACGCGGCGCCTCCTCCGCACGAGGCGCCGACGGAGGTGCTGTACGGGACAGCGCCGTCGTACGGGTTCCAGCCCCCGGCGTACGAACCGCCGCCGCGCCCCTCCGACCGGCTCGCCGACGGCCCTGCGGGCGGGCCCGGGATCTCGGCCGGATACCGCGCCGTCTCACGGGCGGGCGGCCCGGTACGCCCGCCGGGCGCCCGATGGCCCGCCCCGTCCCCCGCACCGCCCGCACAGGCCCACCACGGCCCGCAGGGGGCCGAGCACACCTACGCGCCCCCACAGGAACCACCGCTGTACACACCGCCGCTCCAGGCGACGCCACCGCTCCCCACCACGCCTTCCTATGGCGCACCGGCCTACGGCACAGCCGGCGCGACACCCTCTTTCGACACCGCCCCGACCGGCACCGCCGGCCCCGCCGGCCCCGCCGAGGAAGCGCTCCATCCCTACCGGGCAGCGGCCCCGGCCCCCGAACCCCACACCGACATACCCACGCCTCTGCCCACAGCCTCGCCCGGCGCCGGCGCCGGGGCGTTCTCCGCGCCCCCGGCGGCCGGCGAACCCTGGCACGCACCCGCAGGAGATCGACCGTGAACGTCCCCCTTCCCGACGTGCCCGAGGTCCGCGTCGTCGGCCTGCCGCAACTGACCACCGGTTTCGACCTGGTGGAGCGGCTCGACCTCGCCATGCACCTGAAGGTGCACGGGCCCCTCGAACCGGTGACCGGTGAGCGGCTGGCCGAGCTGGCCGAGGCGATATCCCTGCGGGGGCGGGGCGGTGCCGGGTTCCCCTTCGGCAGGAAGCTGCGGGCGGTGGCGAAGGCGTCCGTCCGGCGCGGGGTGCGGCCGGTCGTCGTGATCAACGGGAGCGAGGGCGAGCCCGCCTGCCGCAAGGACACCGTCCTGCTCAACCGCGCCCCGCACCTGATCCTGGACGGGGCCCTGCTGACCGCCGAGGCGCTCGGCGCGCGCACGCTGGTCGTCGCCGTCACCCGCAACTCCACCGAGGTCTCCGTACGCGCGGCGCTGGCAGAGCGCGGCCTCTCCGACCGGCGCGGCCAGCAGCTGCGCGCCCGGGTGGTCCGCACCCCCGAGCGCATGGTCTCCGGTGAGGCGTCCTCGGTGATCCGGGCGGCGAACGGCGGCCCCGCACTCCCCCCGGGCCGGCGCGAGCGGGCGGCGGAGGCCGGGGTCGGCGGTGCGCCGACCCTGCTGTCGAACGCGGAGACGTACGCCCAGCTCGCCGTCGCCGCCCGGATCGGCCCCCGCCGCTACGGGCACACAGGGCTGCCGAGCGAGCCGGGCACCGTGCTGCTCACCGTGTCCGGCGCCGTGGCGCGGCCCATGGTCATCGAGGTACCGACGGGGGTGCCGCTGCGGTACATCCTCCAGCTGGCCGGGGCCCCGCCGCTGCCCCAGGGGGTGCTGACGGGCGGCTACCACGGCAACTGGATCGACGCGGCCGCCTGCCACAACGCGGTCATCTCCCGCGAGTCCCTGGCCACCGTCGGCGGTGCGCTGGGCGCGGGTGCGGTCCTGCCGATCGGGCCGGAGACCTGCCCGCTCGGCGAGTCCCTGAGGATCGCGAACTGGCTGGCAGCCGAGACCGCCGGGCAGTGCGGTCCGTGCAAGCTCGGGCTTCCGGCCGCGGCGGGCGGGCTCTCCGACGTACTGAACGGCGGTGGGCCGGCCGCGCTGGAGGCCCTGCGCGAGGTGACCCTGGCCGTGAAGGGGCGGGGGGCGTGCAAGCATCCGGACGGGTCGGCGCGGTTCCTCATGTCGACGCTGTCCGCGTTCACGGACGACCTGGCGGCCCATGTCCTGGACGGCGGCTGCGGCCGTGAGACGGCCGGTGTGCTGCCACTGCCCGCCTCCGGCTACCAGGACCTGGAGGAGTCGATCCCGAGCGGCGAGAAGCTGGCGGTGGACTGGACGCTCTGCCAGGGCCACGGCCTCTGCGCGGACCTCGTTCCCGAGCTGATCCGGCTGGGCCCCGACGGCTATCCGGCGCTGGCGGACGCCTCGGTTCCGATGCATCTGCGCGGGCGTGCCCAGCGGGCCGTACGGCGCTGCCCGGCGCTGGCGCTCCGGATCGAGCAGTCGGCCGCCGAACAGCGGCCCGCACTGCCCGCCGTCAACCGGCGGGCCCTGGGCGGTGGCGGACGAGGCTGAGCGCCCGGCGGGCAGGTGCTGACACGAAGGAAGCGGGCCACCCGATCCGGGTGGCCCGCTTCCTCACTGTGGAGCTAAGGAGAATTGAACTCCTGACCTCCTGCATGCCATGCAGGCGCTCTACCAACTGAGCTATAGCCCCTTGCTGTCCGCCGCCCGGTTCCCCTTGGCGACATCGAGAACATTACACGGTCCCCCCGGTGCTCCACCAAATCGTTTCCCATGCGTGCACATATGCCCGAATTATTCCGTGCGTTGAGCCGTCACCCGCAGGTCAGAGGGGTGGGACGTCAGGCCGTCGCGAAGGAGTAGAACCGCTTGAGGGTGCAGTGCTCCTCCAGGAGCCGCCCGTAGATCGGCTCGCCCTCCAGCTCGCGGTAGGTCTCGATGGGGTCGCCTTTTATGATCAGCGCCCGCGCGCATTCCTCGCACCAGTACTGGTATTCGGCGTTGATCGGGTCCATGTCCCTGACAATGGGCGTGCCGCTGCCGCACCAGTCGCACTTACGCCTGTGGGCACCCATCAGTCAGCTCCAGCTGTGGCCGCAGGCCGTACACGCGCAGGAGACCCCTCCGTCGCCGCCCAGGACCTGGGCCACGTGGAACGAACCACAGGACGGGCGGCCGAGCCGGGATCGGTCGTCGGACGATACGGGGCCGGGTGACGGGGCGATGACCAGGGGCAGGTCGGGGACGTGTTCGCGACTCGCAGGCATCGCGCTCCCTCCCGATCGGTCCGTCGCCCCCTCCGGCGCTCCGATTCTGCCATGACCCCGCAAGGGGGTCAGCCCGCTTCACAGGTCCTCGCGGAAGATCCCCACGTGGGGGCCTCACGCAGAAGATCCCGCCCCCAGATTGGGGACGGGATCCTCGATTGTGGAGCTAAGGAGAATTGAACTCCTGACCTCCTGCATGCCATGCAGGCGCTCTACCAACTGAGCTATAGCCCCGCTGTTCGCTCTGTTTCCCTGCGTTTCCGCGCTGCGAACAAGAAGAACTCTAGCCTGTGACCTGCCGGAAAGTGAAATCCGGCCCCGGCGACCCCGGGGGGGGCGGGCCCGGAGATCCCGTCGGGCGGCCGTCATGGCCCGGCGGCCCCGGTCGAGGCCCCGGGGCGTGTCCGGCGGATCAGGACCGGCGGGGCCCGACACGTCCTAGTCGTCGTCGCCGAGCACCGGCTCCGGCAGGGTGCCGGCGTTGTGCTCCAGCAGGCGCCAGCCGCGCGCGCCCTCGCCCAGGACGGACCAGCAGCAGTTGGTGAGCCCGCCGAGCCCCTCCCAGTGGTGCGCCTCCAGGCCCAGCAGCCGACCGATCGTCGTCCTGATCGTGCCGCCGTGGCTGACCACCACGAGCGTGCCGTCGACGGGCAGCTTGTCGGCGTGCTCCAGGACGACCGGGGCCGCCCGGTCGGCGACCTCGGTCTCCAGCTCGCCGCCGCCCCTGCGGACCGGCTCGCCGCGCTTCCACGCGGCGTACTGCTCGCCGTACCGCTCGACGATCTCCTCGTGCGTCAGCCCCTGCCAGGCGCCCGCGTACGTCTCGCGGAGCGCGGAGTCATGGGCGACGGTGAGGCCGGTGACCGCCGCCAGCTCGGCGGCCGTGGCCGCCGCCCGCCGGAGATCGGAGGCGACGACGGCATCGGGCTTCAGCGAGGCGAGCAGCCGGGCGGCCCGGCGGGCCTGCGCGACGCCCTCCTCGGTCAGCTCGATGTCCGTGGAACCCTGGAAGCGGCGCTCCAGGTTCCACGCGGTCTGGCCGTGCCGCCAGAGGACGATCCTGCGGCCCCTGCCGCCGCGACTGCCGTTCAGCTCGGGTCGCCTTCCGTGCCGCCGTTGAGCTGTGCGTGCTCCTCGGCCTTGCCGCGGGTCTTGACCGCGTCCTCGGGAAGGGCGATCTCCGGGCAGTCCTTCCACAGGCGCTCCAGCGCGTAGAAGACGCGCTCCTCGCTGTGCTGGACGTGGATGACGATGTCGACGTAGTCGAGGAGGATCCAGCGGGCGTCGCGGTCGCCCTCGCGGCGCACCGGCTTGGCGCCCAGCTCCTTCTGGAGCCGCTCCTCGATCTCGTCGACGATCGACTTGACCTGGCGGTCGTTGGGGGCCGAGGCGAGCAGGAAGGCGTCGGTGATCGACAGCACATCGCTGACGTCGTAGGCGATGATGTCGTGCGCGAGCCGGTCGGCGGCCGCCTGGGCGGCGGCGTTGATGAGCTCGATGGAGCGGTCCGTGGCGGTCACATGCAGGCTTTCGTCGGCGGTCGGATACAACCCCCAGGGTCTCACGGACCGCCGACAACCCTTCCCTCCCGCCGACGTCGGCCTTTCCGCCTCCGGCTATTTGATCTTGTAGTTCCGGCCGAGTACGGCGGACACGTCCGCGTTGGCCGCGGGCTCGCCCTGCTTCACGGCCCCGGCGGGCAGCCCCAGGGTCTTGGCGACCTCCGTGGCCTTCTCCTTGTCCTCGGCGCTCCGGTAGATCACGACGGACTCGGCCTCGTCCTCCGCCCTGCCGCTGTCCACGAAGGCGTAGCCGCCGTTGACCAGCGAGATCCGGGCGGACTCCGGGGCCTTGGTGTTCCCGGTCGCGTTGCGGACGGCGACCCTGAGGGGGGCGCCCTCCTCAGGGGCCTTCACCGTGCCGCCGAGGACGTCCTTGACGACGCTGCGGGTGGCCGCGTCGGTGAGCGTGCCGTCGTCCTGGACCGGCAGCAGCATCGTCTTGTAGTCACCGATCTTGGCCCGCGAGGCCAGCTTGGCGAGCGAGGCGCCGAGGTCCTTCTCCGGCAGCGACGGGTCCAGGACCTGGGCCAGCGTCTCCACGGTGACGGTCGCCGCCTTGGGGTCCTCCGAGATCTTGCGCAGCACCGCGCGCATGACCTCCCCGAACCGGGTCAGCTGCTTGGCCTCGGCCTCGCCGGGGGCCAGGTAGGTGGCGTACGCGACGGCCATAGGACCGCTGAGCGTCTGCGCCTCCCCCTTCTTCACCAGGGGATCGGCACCCTTCTTGGCGTCGGGCACATCGATGTCGGTGTCCATCTCGATGTTGCCGACCTGCTCGACGAGGATCTCCAGATACGGGGTGTCCAGCCGCCAGGTGCCGCTGATCCTGGTGCCCAGAAGCGTCTCGACGGCCTCCCGGGTGCCGCTCCGGCCGTCGTCGTCGACGGACTTGCCGAGCGTGATGGTGGAACCGTCGTCGCCCGCCACGGCGAGGGTGTTCGGCAGCAGGACGGTGGTGCCCTGTCTGGTGGTGGCGTTGTCGACGAGCAGGGCCGTCGACGTGCCGCCCTTCTTGGTGTTGTGCAGGTGGACCACGATCACGTCGCGCTGCTGCGCACCGGCGGCGACGGTCTTCTTCTCCTGCGGGCCGGAGAGGCCGGGGATCAGGTCGGCGGACCAGAGGTAGCCGACTCCGCCGACCACCACGAGCACGCCGACGACGATCAGCGCGATCATCCGGTTACGGCCCTTGCGCCGGGCCTCCTCGCGCCGCTCGCTGCGGCTCTCGGTGAACTTCAGCCAGTCGATGACGTCTTCGGAGTCCTCGTCGGGCTCCTCGATGAACGAGAACTGCTCGGTGCGGTAGTCGGGCGCGGGGCGGCGCTGCCCGGGAACGGCGGGGTCGGCCCCGGTCTCCGCCCGCGACGAGGGCCCGGAGCCCCCCTCGGATGCCCGGTCGGCCCCCCGGTCGGCCGCGGGCCGGGCCGTCGGCTGCTGCTCCTGGGGTGTGTGCTGAGGTGCCTGTTCCGGCGCGGGGGCGGTGCCCTGCTGCGGGATGTTCCACTGGTCGGTGTCGACGGCGGCGGGCTGCTGACCAGCGGCGTATCCGTAGTCGGTGTAGCCGCCGTATCCGTACCCCTGGCCCTGGCCCTGGCTCTGTCCCTGCCCCTGGGCGTATCCCTGGTCGGTTCCGCTCGGGTGCTGCTGTTGCTGCTGGGCCGCGTAGGGGTCGTACGGCTGGGCCGGGTACTGCTGGGACCGGTTGTACGGGTCGTAGCCGTACTCCGTGTCCGGGACCTGGCTCTGGCCCTGTCCCTGGCCCTGCTGGGCGGCGTAGGGGTCGTACTGCTGCCCGCCCTGCTCCTGCCCGTGCTGCTGGTACACCGGCTGCCCGTACTCGTCGTAGCCGATGATCTGCGGCTGCTGGTAGTACGGGTCGTGGCCGTACGGGTACTGTCGGTCGTTCACCGGTGCCCCTCTCCGTGGCTCAGTCGCCGCGGTACAGCTGGCGCTTGTCGATGTAGCGGACCACGCCGTCCGGCACCAGGTACCAGACCGGCTCCCCCTGCGCGACCCTCTCACGGCAGTCCGTGGACGAGATCGCCAGCGCGGGCACCTCCACGAGGGAGACGCCGCCCTCGGGAAGCCCGTCGTCCGTGAGCACGTGACCCGGCCGGGTCACACCGATGAAGTGGGAGAGCGAGAACAGCTCCTCCGCGTCGCGCCAGGTGAGGATCTGGGCGAGCGCGTCGGCGCCGGTGATGAAGAAGAGGTCCGCGTCGCCGTGGACCTCGCGCAGGTCCCGCAGCGTATCGATGGTGTAGGTCGGTCCGCCACGGTCGATGTCACTGCGGCTGACCGAGAACTGAGGATTGGACGCGGTGGCGATGACCGTCATCAGATAGCGGTCCTCGGCCGGGGAGACCTTCTTGTGGCTCTTCTGCCACGGCTGCCCGGTCGGGACGAACACGACCTCGTCGAGATGGAACTGGGCGGCCACTTCACTGGCCGCCACCAGGTGTCCATGGTGGATCGGGTCGAATGTCCCGCCCATGACGCCGATGCGGCGTTTGCCGGGGCCGGTAGGCACTTCCTGCTCTCCCATGCGTGCAGAGCCTACTGGCACAGCTGTACGCCTCTGTCTCAGCGGTCGCGGTTGAAGCGGGTGGTGACCCAGAGCAGGAACATCAGCGCGAGGAAGGCCAGGCCGCCGATGAGGTAGGGGTTGAGGCTTTCGTGGTTGCCGCCGCCCTCGCCTCCGGAGGCGAGGGTGACCAGCTCGTGTGCGGTGCTCGTGAGGCTCATCTTCGGCAGGACCTATCGATCGTGAGGCGGAAGGAAGACGTCGGGCCCATCGTATGCGGGGCCTTCGGGCACGCTCACGCCGACTCAGTCGTTGTCGTCGTTGTTGCGGTATCCGCGCAGCAGGAACCAGGCCAGGAGCACCGCTCCGACGATCGAGACCAGCAGCACGATCCGGAGGGTGGCCCCCGGCCCCTGTTCCGCGGAGGCGGCAGCGAGGGTTACGGCGATGTGCGGCATTCCGGGCGCTCCTCAAAGTTATCCACAGCCCTCCGCACACCGTAGCGCCAGCGCCTACGCTGGGAATCGTCCGGGGGGCGAGCAACGTCTCGTACGAACAGGGGGCCATCCATGACCGACACCAGTCACGAGAACGTGCCGAGCAGGGCGCGCAGGCGATTCCCGGGGATCTCGTCCCGGGCCTACGAGCACCCGGCGGACCGCTCGGCCCTGGTGGCCCTGCGCAGGCTCACCGGTTTCGACACCGTGTTCAAGGCGCTCAGCGGGCTGCTCCCGGAGCGGAGCCTGCGGCTGCTCTTCCTCTCCGACTCCGTGCGGGTGAGCGAGGCGCAGTTCGCCCACCTCAACGACATGCTGCGCGACGCTTGCTACATCCTGGATCTGGAGAAGGTCCCGCCGATGTACGTCAAGCAGGACCCGCAGCCCAACGCCATGTGCATCGGGATGGACGAGCCGATCATCGTGGTCACCACCGGCCTGGTCGAACTGCTCGACGAGGAGGAGATGCGGGCTGTGGTCGGCCACGAGGTGGGCCACGCCCTCTCCGGCCACTCGGTGTACCGGACGATCCTGCTCTTCCTCACCAATCTGGCCGTGAAGGTCGCCTGGATCCCGCTGGGCAACGTGGCGATCATGGCGATAGTGACGGCGCTGCGCGAGTGGTTCCGCAAGTCGGAGCTCTCCGCCGACCGGGCCGGGCTGCTGGTGGGCCAGGACATCCAGGCGTCGATGCGCGGTCTGATGAAGATCGCCGGGGGCAACCACCTCCACGAGATGAACGTGGACGCCTTCCTCGCCCAGGCCGACGAGTACGAGAAGGGCGGGGATCTGCGGGACTCGGTCCTCAAGATCCTCAACGTGCTGCCCCGGTCGCACCCCTTCACCACGGTGCGGGCGGCCGAGCTGAAGAAGTGGTCGGAGACCCGCGACTACCAGCGGATCATGGACGGCCACTACCCCCGGCGCGACGAGGACAAGGACACCTCGGTGTCGGACTCCTTCCGGGAGTCGGCCTCGCACTACGCCGACACGGTGCGCACGAGCAAGGACCCGCTGATGAAGCTGGTCGGTGACATCGCCGGGGGCGCCGGAGACCTGGGCGGCAGGCTGCGCGACAAGTTCACCGGTGGCGGCGGGGCCAAGGGCGGTCCGGGCGGTTCCGCTACGCCGGACGGGGGCGGTAGTCCCGAAGGGCCGCAGAACCCGGAGGAGGGGCCCCGGAAGGCGTAGTCCCGCCGGGGGCGTCCGAGGCGGCGGGGGTGGGGGTGCCCAGGGGTGCCAGGGTCCCGCAGAGCGCCGCCCGGGGCCGGCCCGGGGCGTAGGGGTCGGTGGCCGCGGGGCCCCGGGCGTCGGCCCGCTCCCCCGCCAGGAGCGGGCGCAGCGACCCCGTCACGTCGGCCGAGCAGGACTGCGGCCCGGCCTGTACGTGGGCGGTGCGCAGCTCCAGCCGGTGCAGCCGCAGATCCTCCCGGTCGAGGCGGAAGCGCAGCTCGCGCCGGACGGTGAAGAGGGAGGCGCCGTCCTCCTTCGGTGCGCCGCCC
The DNA here is from genome assembly GCF_056436485.1 of Streptomyces sp. NPDC043746. Classification (NCBI taxonomy): domain Bacteria; kingdom Bacillati; phylum Actinomycetota; class Actinomycetes; order Kitasatosporales; family Streptomycetaceae; genus Streptomyces; species Streptomyces sp. NPDC043746. The sequence continues at coordinate 56,132 of NZ_JBWKCM010000016.1, forward strand.
GCCGGGCGCAGGGCGTAGGTGAAGGTGTGGTCCGAGACGATCTCCAGGGTGCCCGCGCCGTCCTCCGCGTACGTGAGGGTGCCCTGGACCCGGACCTGGGGGTCGGCCAGCTCCACCTGGGCCGGGTCGAAGCGCACCAGCCAGCCGGTGGCGGCGTGGAGCCCGTCGTCGGCGGGGTTGCTCAGGGACCGTTCGAACTGGCCCCGCTGGTCGGGGTCGAGGAGCTGCTCGACGGGGCGGCGGACCTGGCCGGTGAGGACGTCCGGGTTGAGCGAGGACTCCACCAGGTAGTCCTTGACGGTGGCGAGGGCGGTGGTGATCTGGCTGTCGGAGAAGTTCTGCGTACGCCGCACGGAGGGGAAGTTGATGCCGGCCGCGCCGGTCCGGAAGCCGGAGAGCGGAGCGGCCCGGTAGAGCTGCTCGGGTGATCCGGCGGGGACGGCGCCGCGTGGGGCGAGGGGGACCACGGTGGTGCGCAGCGGTTCGGCCCGCCGGGTGACGGGCTGCGGGTAGGGGTTGCGGAAGCCGATGTAGACGGCCGTGGCGAAGGCCAGGGCGATGAGGACGACCAGCACGATGGCGGCGCGGGAGCCGTGGCCCGACGGGGCCACCGGTGCCGGGAGCGTGCGCACCGCGCGGGCGGGCTCGCCCATCCGTTCCTGGGCCGAGAACTCCTGCATGCGGGCACTGCGGATGAACGATTCGTCGAAGACGAGCGAGCGGTACTCGTCCTCGCCGCCCTCGGGGTTCTCGGGCGGGCCGTTCGGTGGTTCTGAGCGGCCTGTCATGACGTCTCTCCCGCATCTCCGCCGCACCGGTCTGCTCGGTGCGCCACGGTCTGCTTCGGCCGTCGGGCGTCCGGCAGCGAGAAGCCCCCCGGAAGCGAGGGGTCACATCTTCAGAGTAGGTCGATCGGCGGTGACGTAAACGCGGAGAGCGGCGGGAAGTGGCAGCCGCCGTCACCGCCGTACGGGTGACGGACGGGCCGCCTCCCCGGTCCGAGGCGCGCGGCGCGGGCGCGGCTCAGGGAGTGGAGGGGGTGGCGGAGACCGTGGGGCGGGGGTGGTCCACGGCGGCCGGTGGAATCGCACCGGGCTGGTCCACCCCGCTGGTGGCGGGCGGCACCACCTGGTCCTCGCGGTTCGCGGAGGCGGTGCGGTGGACGGCGGAGAAGGCGAGGGCGACCATGCCCACGCCCATCACCAGGGCGAGCAGCCACGCAACCGGGCGGTGCCAGCGGGCGGCGCCCCGGTACCCGCCATGGCCGTAGGGACCGGAGCGGTCCTGGCCGTCGGGGTCGTAGTCCAGGTCCTGCGGGTCGTGCGGGGGCCGGGGGCGGCGGTGGGAGCCGTACTCGCCGTCCGTGGGGCGGCGGCTGCGGCGGGCCCGGGCGGCGTCCGCCTGCGCCCGGGCCTCCGCGGCGGCGAGCAGGCGCTCCACGGCGGTGGGCTCATGGACGACGGCGGCCCGGACGAAGTCCTCGTCGAACACCACGGAGGCGAAGTCCTTGTCCGCGCCCCCGCGGTCGTCGTCGGGCTCCCAGCCGTCCGGGAACGGCTTGCCCCCCACGTCGTCCGGCACGGGTTCAGCGTAGCCGTGCCGGACGGCTCCGCGCAGGTGCTCCGGAAAGTCGGGCTACCGGGTGTGACCGTCGCCGGTGACGATGTACTTCGTCGAGGTCAGCTCCGGCAGGCCCATCGGGCCCCGGGCGTGCAGCTTCTGGGTGGAGATGCCGATCTCCGCGCCGAAGCCGAACTGCCCCCCGTCGGTGAAGCGCGTCGAGGCGTTGACGGCGACCGTGGTGGAGTCGACCAGTTGGGTGAACCGGCGGGCGGCGGCCTGCGACGTGGTCACGATGGCCTCGGTGTGGCCGGAGGACCAGAGGCGGATGTGCGCGACGGCGGCGTCCAGGGAGTCCACGACCGCCGCCGCGATGTCGTACGACAGGTACTCGGTCTCCCAGTCCTCGGTCGTCGCCGGGACCACGGTGGCCTTGGTCCCCTCGGCGTGGACGAGGACGTGCTCGTCGCCGTGGACGGTGACCCCGGCCTCGGCCAGGGCGTCCAGGGCGAGCGGCAGGAAGGCGTCCGCGACGTCCTTGTGGACGAGCAGGGTCTCGGCGGCGTTGCAGACGCTGGGGCGCTGGGCCTTGGAGTTGACCAGGATGTCGACCGCCATGGACAGGTCCGTCTCGGCGTCGACGTAGACGTGGCAGTTGCCGGTGCCGGTCTCGATGACGGGGACCGTGGACTCCTCGACGACCGTACGGATCAGGGAGGCGCCGCCGCGCGGGATGAGGACGTCGACCAGGCCGCGGGCCCGCATCAGCTCCCGGACGGAGTCGCGGCTCTCGCCCGGGACGAGCTGCACAGCGTCGGCGGGGAGGCCCGAGCCGCCGACGGCGTCGCGCAGGACGCGGACCAGGGCGGTGTTGGAGGCGTACGCGGAGGAGGAGCCGCGCAGCAGGACCGCGTTGCCGGACTTCAGGCAGAGGGCGGCGGCGTCCACGGTGACGTTGGGGCGGGCCTCGTAGATGATGCCGACCACGCCGAGGGGGACGCGGACCTGGCGGAGGTCGATGCCGTTGGGCAGGGTCGAGCCGCGCACCACCTCACCGACCGGGTCGGGCAGCGCGGCCACGTCCCGTACGTCGGCGGCGATGGCCCGGATGCGCTCCGGGGTGAGGGTGAGCCGGTCGATGATGCCCTCGCTCGTGCCGGCCTCCCGGGCCCGCTCGACGTCCTGCGCGTTGGCCTCGACGATCTCGGCGGTCCGCACCTCGAGGGCGTCCGCGATGGCCAGCAGCGCGTCGTCCTTGGCAGCGCGCGGAAGTGGCGCGATATCCGCGGCGGCGGCGCGGGCCCGGTAGGCGGTCTGCGCGACCGGGGACAGGTTGTCGTAGGGCGAGAGCGTGGTCATGCCCGCAGGGTAATGCGCGCTCTGCGGGCATACGGCACGTATCCCGTGATGCGAGACGGCCGACCCGAGGAGCGGACGCCCTCCGGACCGGTCCAGGTCCCGAGGGCGGCGCCCCCTGTAGCCGGCCCCGGGCCTCGCGGGGTCAGTACGGGTGGACACCGACGGGCGCGGCGGGCGGTGGTCCGTACCCTTCGGCGATGCGCTGGTGGTAGGTCTCGCGGTCGATGACCTCGAGGCCGACGATCTTCCACGGCGGGAGCTGGGCGCTTGAGCGGTGCTCGCCCCACAGCCGCAGGGCGACCGCGGCGGCGTCGTGCAGGTCGCGGGCCTCTTCCCAGTAGCGGATCTCGGCGTGGTCGCCTGCGTACCGGCTGGTCAGCAGGAAGGGATGGTCGTGCGCGAGCTGTTCCAGACCGCGTCTGACCTCCCTCAGCGGTGTCTCGGCCCCCGAAACGCTGAGGGTGATGTGCCAGAGCTTCGACTGCGGGCGCTCCTCCTGCCGCTCCGGCGCCGGCTCCTGTTCGGCGGTGCCTCCCAGGGGCGGGTTCCGGTCGAAACCGGCGCCCGCTCCGACGCTCGTCAGGGCACGGCTGCCCGTGCCTCGGGGCGACGCCCCCGGGCGCGCTCGTCTCACCGGCGGCCTCCTGTGGTGTGTTGCTGTGCGGTCCCCTGTTTCCCCGCTACAAAGTGGACCAGTCAACGGCCGGGCGTGGGGCGGTTTTGGTAAAGGTCCCTGCCCTATGGCGGGACTTTCAGCCGTTTCAGGGGGTGAGGCGCGGCACGAGGATGACCAGATCGTCCCTGTGTACGACCTCGCGCTCATAGGCGGGACCCAGCTCACGGGCGAGATCGCGGGTGGAGCGGCCGAGCAGCTGGGGGATCTCCTTCGCGTCGAAGTTGACGAGCCCCCGGGCGACGGGGGTGCCGCGCACATCGCGCAGCTCCACCGGGTCGCCGGCGCTGAACTCGCCCTCGACGGCGCAGATCCCGGCGGGCAGCAGTGAGGTGCGGCGCTCCACCACGGCCCGTACGGCGCCGTCGTCCAGGGTGAGCGCGCCCTGCGGGGTGGAGGCGTGGGCGAGCCAGAGCAGCCGGTCGGCGGAGCGGCGGCCGGTGCGGTGGAAGTACGTACCGGTGTCGCGGCCCGCCAGCGCGTCGGCGGCCCGGCTGGCGGAGGTGAGGACGACGGGGACCCCGGCGGCGGTGGCGATGTTGGCGGCCTCGACCTTGGTGACCATGCCGCCGGTGCCCACGCCCGCCTTGCCGGCGCTGCCGATGGTGACGCCCGCGAGGTCGCCGGGGCCGGTGACCTCGGCGATGCGGGAGGCGCCGGGGGTGCCGGGCGGTCCGTCGTAGAGGCCGTCGACGTCGGAGAGGAGGACGAGGAGGTCGGCGTGGACGAGGTGGGCGACGAGCGCGGCGAGCCGGTCGTTGTCGCCGAAGCGGATCTCGTCGGTGGCGACGGTGTCGTTCTCGTTGACGACGGGGACGGCGCCCATCTCCAGCAGCTGGTCCAGGGTGCTGAAGGCGTTGCGGTAGTGGGCGCGGCGGCTGGTGTCGTCGGCGGTGAGGAGCACCTGGCCGACGCGGACGCCGTAGCGGGCGAAGGAGGCGGTGTAGCGGGCGACCAGGAGGCCCTGGCCGACGCTGGCGGCGGCCTGCTGGCGGGCGAGGTCCTTGGGGCGGCGGACCAGGCCGAGCGGGGCGAGCCCGGCGGCGATCGCTCCGCTGGAGACGAGGACGATCTCGCGTTCGCCGCCGTCCCTGACCTTGGCCAGGACGTCGACGAGGGCGTCGACCCGGTCGGCGTCGAGGCCGCCGGAGGCGGTGGTGAGCGAGGAGGAGCCGACCTTGACGACGATCCTGCGGGCGCCGGTCACCTCCGCCCGCCGTCCAAAGTCACCCCGGTCGGAGGATGTGCGCAGTGCACCTTCGAATTCGCTTGCCCCTGACACGTACGCCCGTCCCCATCATGTCGTCCTCATCGGCGCCCACAATCTACGCGAGGCGTCCGCGGGACGTCGGACCGTCTCAGCGCAGGTGGTACGACGCCCTCTCCAGCAGTGTGGCACCGGGCTACGCTGTGCGCGGGACCGCCGGACCGTCCCGGAAACGCCGCTTACTTCCGCGATCGGGCAAAAGTCCGTTCGATACGGGTTCCGTGGAGGACTCCCTCCACCGGGACGTCTTCGCGACGAACACCGGGAACCTGATCTTCAGCGACGCGGCGCACAAGATCCTGACGACCCCCCGGACGGACGTGTTCTCCAACGGGATCCGGGCGGTCCCGTCCGAGGCGGAGCGCATCAACGAGGAGTTCGACGTCTTCGTCGTCCCGCTGGCCAACGCCTTCCGCCCGACGTTCGAACGGTCCCTGGCCCGGATGACGCAGCTGATCAGGAGGTTGCGGATCCCCGTGATCGTGCTGGGCGTGGGGGCGCAGGCCTCGCTGGCGTACGACGCGAAGCGGCTGGAGCCGATGGAGCCGACGGTCCGGCAGTTCGTCGCGGCGGTCCTCGACCGCAGCGCCTCCATCGGCGTGCGGGGCGAGTTCACCGCGCGGTACCTGGCCGACCTGGGGTTCCGGGACGTCGAGGTCATCGGCTGTCCCTCGATGTTCCTGAACGGCGGGACGTTCACACTCGCCAAGCGTGTGGAGTCGCTCACCACCGGGTCCCGTATCGCGGTGAACGGCTCGCACAGCGCCGTCCGCGCGCACGGGCTCGACGCGATCATCCGCCGGGCCCACGGCCGCTATCCGCACCTCCGGTTCATCGGGCAGAACCTGCTGGAGGCGGAGCTGCTGCACTGGCGCGAGACCTCGCACCCCGACGGCTCGCAGACCTCGATGCCGACGCATCCGTCCCATCCGATGTACCGCGAGGACAAGGTGCGGCTCTACATCGACCCGGCCACCTGGATCGACGAACTCCGCGCGTTCGACTTCTCCTTCGGCTCCCGCATCCACGGCAACATCGCGGCGCTGCTGGCCGGTGTCCCGAGCACCGTCCTGTGCAGCGACTCGCGGACCCTGGAGCTGTGCCGGTACTTCGAGATCCCGCACCGCAGGATCTCCGAGGTGCCCGGGACCGTCGATCCCGCCGAGCTGTACGAGGCGGCCGACTTCGGCGGTCTCGTGAACGGGCACAAGGAGCGCTTCCTCCGCTTCATCGGGTTCCTGGAGCGCAACGGCCTGGAGAACACGTTCACGCACGGCGACGGGGGCGCCGCGTTCGACGCGCGGCTGGCCGAAGTCGCGCTGCCGCCCGCCGTCCGCCCCTGGATCGGCGCCGATCCCGAGGCGCTGAGCGGCCGGTTCGGCTGGCTGCGGAGCCGCATGGAGGAGCTGGCGGCGCAGAACGCGCAGCTGCGCGGCCAACTCGCGGGGAGGACGCCCCCTGCCGGTGTCCGGATCCCGATCGGCCGGGGCGCAGGAGCCCTCCCGACCCTCTACAGGCGGGCCCGCAGGGTGGTGGGCCGCCCGGTCCGCAGGCTGCTGCGGCCGGAGGAGTAGGCCCCCGGGGGCGCGACCGGCAGGCCGTACGAAACACCCCGCCCGGCACAGGCCACGCAGACCCGCAGACCCGCAGACCCGCAGACCTCGCGAACGCCTCTCGTTCAGCTGCGGTACGCGCGCCGCGGGACGCGCAGCGCGGTCCGGAGCGCTCCGGCCGCCCGGCGGGCCTTGCGCATCAGGCGCCGTACGAAGATCGTCGGGGTCTGGGGCACCGGCACCACGGGCCTGCCGCCGCCGATCCGCTCCGGCACGGTCAGCTCGTACGCCGCGTCCGGCAGCCCCGCGCCTTCCCCGAAGTGCGGGTAGGTGAGGTGGAGGCGGCCCCGCAGGCCCTTGCGGACCGCCTTCGGCTTCTCCTTGTCCTTCAGGAACCGCAGGACGTCCAGCAGGAGATCGAGCCGCCCCTGGGCGACGCAGGTCAGCCGCAACCTCTCCTGGACCTTGAGTCGGCGGGCCAGCCCGGGCGTCCAGTAGGCCCGCATCAGCGGGGCCGCCAGCTCCAGCTTGTGCTTCCGCACGGCCTCGCTCTGCCCGAGCAGGGCGGGGCCGAACTGCGGGAGCAGCGTGATGACGAAGGGCCGGACCATCAGGGTGTCACGCCGCGGTCCCGGCGGGACATGGTCGGCGATGAGCTTCATGAGCGCCCTGGCCGAGTCGAACCGCAGCTCGTAGCCGCCGCTCTTGGTGAGCTGTCTGCCGTCCTTGCGGCCCACCAGGTAGTAGCAGGTGGGGTCGGCGACGACGGAGACCCCGTTGCCGCGGAGATAGGCCTCCATGGTGAACAGGGCGTCCTCGCCCGTCCGCAGCTTCTCGTCGAAGCTCATGCCGAGCCGTACGAGGAGGTCGCGCCGGAACAGTTTCTGCGCGCTCAGGGTGAATTTGATGGAGGAATCGAAGAGATCGGCGCGCTCGACGGTCTCGCCCCACATCGACTTGGGCGCACCGCGGTCGACACCGACGACCTTTCCGAGAACAACGTCCGTGCGCGCCCGGTCGCCCATGGCGACCATGCGCTCCAGGGCCTCTTCGCCGAAATAGTCGTCGGCGTCGAGAAAGAAGACGTACCGGCCCCGGGCCAGTCCGAGACCGAGGTTGCGCGGGCCGCTGGGGCCGCCGGAATTCTCCTGCCGGACGACGCGCATGGGGATCGCCGTACGGGCGGCGAATTCCTCCAGGTATTCGCCCGTGCCGTCCGTGGAGCCGTCGTCGACCGCGACGACCTCCATGCGTGCGGGGCCGATCGTCTGGGCGTCCAGCGACTCCAGACACCGGATCAGGTAGGGCATCGCTTCATACGCCCCGATGATCACACTGACATCGGGCTCGTGGTTCGTCCTGGGCATGTCGGCCATATCCACCCGCTGATTTGATCACGAAGGGGGGTGAATTACTCGACTCTGCACTCTTTGCACACAAACACGCCGAACGACCCGTACATCCCCTCACGGGAAGGAGACGTACAGGTCGTCGTCAGGGTTGCGCCTCTTTCCGGACAGCCCGACCGACTGCCCGCCTGGGCGGGATCGGCCGCCCGACTCAGCGCGCCGTCGTGGCCTCCGGCGCGGCGACCCCGGCTTCCGGAGCGAGCGCCGTCGGCGCCGCCACCTCCGCCTCGCCGCCGAGAACGGTCACCGCGTCCGGATCCTCCGCGGCGACGGCCGCCGCCGTCGCCTCCGGCTCGCCCGTACCGACACCGCTGGAGTCCGCCTCCCGGTCCGGTACAGCCACGGCCTGGCCCCCGATCCGCTGGGCGACCCCGGCGTTGCGGGCCTCCGCCTTGGCGGCGAGCGCCCGCACCGCGGCGTCGAACCGCTCCATGGAGGTCGGCTCGTCCGGGCCCAGGAGGTACGCCTTCAGCTCCCGGCGCGCCTCGGCCAGGGCGTCGGCCGCCGGGTCCGCGACGGCGGCCAGCAGTTCGTCGAGTTCCTCGGCACCGTTGGACAGGACGACCGCGGCCCGTACGGCGGTGTTCTGCCGCCGGAACTCCTCGGCGCCCAGCCCCGCGGAGTCGGTGACCGCGTACGGCTTGCCGCTCGCGATGAAGTCGGAGACCACACTGGAGATGTCCGAGACCATGGCGTCGGACTCGTTGAAGCAGTCGTACAACGTGGGCTGCGGGCCCGTCACCGTGCGGTGTTCCCACCAGCCGCAGGAGCGCCAGTAGGCGTCGTTCCACTCGGCCCGCAGCCGGGCCGTCTCCGCCTCGCGGGCGGGGTCCGCGAGCGAGACCCGCGACTCCTCCGCCTCGTCCGCGCCGGGGCGGCCCACCACGGCCAGCTCCGCCAGCCGGGCGCCGATGGTGACGAGTTCGGCCTCGGCGGCGCTCCGGTCTGCGGCCGTCCGCTCGGCCTCCCGCACCCAGCGGGGCTGGGCGGCGCGCTCGGCGGCGGCCTTCTCCAGCATGGCCCGGATCCGGGCGTCGGCCGCCTTGGCCCTGGCGTTGCGGATGCCGGTGAAGGGATGCGGCTTGTAGACGATCCGGACCGGCTCGTCCGCGTCGATCAGCCCGCGCACGATGTTCTCGCCCGCCAGCAGCAGCGAGGTGTTGCCGGGGTGGTCGTCCCAGCCCTCCCAGGTGGGGGCGTACAGCACCGTCGGGATGGGGTTGCGGAGCGAGCCGGTCCCGCTCTCGATGGGCTCCAGCTGCGGGCGGCCGACCTCGACGATGTCCTCGTCCCGGACGCCCACATCGGCCAGCGCGTAGCGGTCGCGGCCCGCCCGGCCGGCCGTCCAGACCTCGTCGTAGACCTTGGAGTACGGGTTGACGCTGGCGAGCTTGTCGCTGTCACCGTGGCCGATGAAGACGTGCTTCATGGTCGGCACGCGCAGCATGTGGATGTTCTTGCCGACGTTGGCCGGATACAGGCAGACCCGGACGGTGGAGAGGTCCAGGTTCATCAGATGGGTGCCCGCAGGGACGCAGATCACCGGGACGGAGGTCTCGGCCAGCTGCGGGACCAGACCGCGTTCCCGCATGATGATCAGTGGTCGACCCTCGATGCGGGCCATGGTCTCCAGCCACATGTTGCCCTGGTAGGCGGACTCGTCGGAGCCGGAGAAGTAGAGCACCACGGTCGGCTGGTACTCGCTCAGCCAGGTGTCGACGGCCTTCAGCACGGCGGCGGGACGGGGCGCCTGCCGGCTGCGGTGCAGGTAGGGAGCGAGCGCCGCGACGTAGAGGAGGGCGAGCAGCAGGGTGAGCGCGGCACCGGCGTAGGCGGCGGCGTCCTCGCCGGTCCCGGCGGCGATCAGGATGCCGGCCATCGCGGGGATGTCGAGGTGCAGCATCTTCTCGCCCGAGCGGCGCAGCAGCGCGCTCGGCGGGGCGTCGGGGATGCGTACGGCGTTCAGGTCCACGTTGCGGGTGAGGACCGGCATCGTGCGGCGCAGCCTGATCAGGGTCGTCAGGGCTCCGTGCGGGACCTGGAGCCCGAAGAAGAGCAGGAAGCAGGCGGCCGCCGTGTAGAACAGCGGCCCCTCGGAGAGGTCCAGCCGGGCGAGCAGCAGGATGATCATCAGCTGGCGCAGCAGGAAGCGCATGGACAGCCCGGCTCGCACCCGGCCGAGCCGGTTGATCACATAGCTGCCCCGCTGATGCAGATACCGGTCCGCGAGGTACGTGACGGCTGCCGCCGCCGCGAAGAGCCACACGTTCGGAATGAGCGCGGCGAGCATGACACAGGGGTATCCGAGCCCCATGAGCAACGCTGCCGCCAATTCCGACCTGCTGCCCACACGGACGAGGCGAATGGCTTTCGAAATCATGGAAGAACCTGCTCCAGGGTGGTGCCGGCTGGTTTCACGTCACAAGATTCATGTAATGAGGAAAATATGAAGATGCGCGTATACGGAGAAGGCCTCGGTCATCGCAGGGAGCGGTGACCGAGGCCCGTTGTCGCGTCAGTGCCGAGAATGACTACACGTCCCCCTGGCGGTCCAGCGCGGAGGCCAGCGCCTGATCGAACCCGGACGAAGCGGATGCCTCCGCCGTCGGGTCCTGCTGCCGTACGTCGATGACGTGCCCGGTCAGCTCGGAGAGCAGTACGTCGAGCGAGGTGCGGGCCACGGCCTCCGAGGAGAGCAGTGTGCCCTCCGGCTCCTGACCGAAGGCCTTGGCGCGCATCGGTGTCGCGGTCCGCTCCGGGTTCACGCAGTTCACCCGGACGCCCTCCCCCGCCCACTCGTCGGCGAGCGCCTGGGTCAGGTTGACCATCGCCGCCTTGGTGGAGGAGTAGAGGCTGTACTCGGCACGGCCCCGGGTGTAGCTGCTGGAGGTGTAGAGCAGCAGCTGCCCCTGGGTCTCGGCGAGGTACCGGTAGGAGGCGCGCGCGATCTGGACGGGGGCCAGATAGTTGACGTTCAGCGCTTCCTGGATCATCGCGTCGTCCGTCTCGGCCAGCTTGCCGATACGCAGGACACCCGCGGTGTTGATGACGTAGTCGACGCGCCCGGTCTCGGCGTGCGCCCGGGCGAGCGCCCCGTCGATGTCGGCCCGGTTCTCCACATGGGTGCCGGTGGTGGATCGGCCCAGCGCGTAGACCTTCGCCCCGTAACTCTCCGCCATCGCCGCGAGGTCGGCACCGATCCCGTACGAACCGCCGAAGACGACGACGGTCTTGCCCGAGAGCAGTTCCCGGTAGGCGGCCTCGTCGGCCTGGCGGGGGGCGGCGGTGGAGGCGAGCTGGAAGAGCTTGTCGGTGAGGAAGACGTCGACCGGCTGGGTGACCTTCATGTTGTACTCGTCGCCCGCGACCACATGGATCGGCACGTCGGGGAGGTACTTGAGGACCACCGAACAGTCGTCCGTGGCATGGAAGTTGGGGTCCCCCGCCGCGATTCTGTACGCCTTGCGGATCGTGGAGAGCTTGAACGCCTGCGGGGTCTGGCCGCGGCGCAGCCGGGAGCGGTCGGGGACCTCGGTGATGAACTCGCCGTCCTCGCCGTGGGTGCGGGTCACGATGATCGTGTCCGCGGAGGGGATGGCGACGTCGACGGCCTGGTAGCGGTCGAGGGCGGCGACACAGTCCCTGATGACACGCTGTGACAACAGGGGGCGCACAGCGTCGTGGAAGAGGACGTTGCGGTCCTCGTTCTCGGCGAGACCCTCGCCGACGGCCGCGATGGCGCGCTCGGTGGTCGCGTTGCGGGTGCTGCCGCCCTCGATGATCCGGGTGACCTTGGTCAACTGGGCCTTGACGACGATCTTCTCGACGTCCGGCACGAAGCCCGGCGCCATCATCACGATGATGTCGTCGATGTCCTCGGCGTTCTGAAAGATCGTCAGTGTGTGCTCTATGACGGCCTTGCCCGCGATCTTCAGTAGCTGCTTGGGGATCGAGAGCCCCACCCGCTGCCCGGTGCCGCCGGCGAGCACGACCGCTGTGGTCCGGAGCTTGGCTTCGTGGGGCAGAGACACTGACGACCTACTTCGCTACGGGGGTGGAACAGCGCGATGCTCGCACTCTCCGTGACCGTCCCGCAAGGCGGACACCCCCCGTGCCACACCCCCTGGAAACCCGCAGTTCATCGCCTGGCCAGGGATGTTGAATGATCCCGTGAGGTTCCACGGGAGACCGAACCGATGGATAACTTTCATAATCTCCACACGCTCACGCCCCCTAAAACCCTATTCGGGCGCTCGAACAGCCCTGACCCGCCCCCGAAACCACCGGAAGGCCTGGCTCCGATCGGAGCCAGGCCTTCCGGTCCTGGAGGTCGTGCACCCTCTAGAAGGGGTCGAACTCGTCGTACTCCTGCTGTGCGTCGTCACGCTCCGCAGTGCGCTCCCGGCGGCGCTGGGCCGCCGGACGCGGGGCCTCCAGGCGGTGGTCCTCACCGCGGCGCCCCAGCATCTCGGCACCGGCCTGCATGGTCGGCTCCCAGTCGAAGACGACCGCGTTCTCCTCGGGGCCGATGGCGACCCCGTCACCGGCCCGGGCGCCCGCCTTGACCAGTTCGTCCTCGACACCGAGGCGGTTGAGCCGGTCCGCGAGGTAGCCGACGGCCTCGTCGTTGTTGAAGTCGGTCTGGCGCACCCAGCGCTCGGGCTTCTCGCCCCGTACGCGGTAGAGGTCCTCGCCCTCCGCGGTGACCGTGAAGCCCGCGTCGTCGACGGCCTTGGGGCGGATGACGATCCGGGTCGCCTCCTCCTGCGGCTTGGCGGCCCGCGCCTTCGCGATGATCCCGGCGAGCGCGAAGCTCAGCTCCTTGAGGCCCTTGTGCGCGATCGCGGAGACCTCGAAGACCTGGTAGCCACGGGCCTCCAGGTCGGGGCGGATCATGTCGGCCAGGTCCTGGCCGTCGGGGATGTCGACCTTGTTCAGCGCGACGATGCGGGGCCGGTCCTCCAGGCCGCCGTACTGGCGCAGCTCCTCCTCGATGATGTCGAGGTCGGAGACCGGGTCGCGGTCGGACTCCAGCGTCGCGGTGTCCAGGACGTGCACGAGCACCGAGCAGCGCTCGACATGGCGCAGGAACTCCAGGCCGAGTCCCTTGCCCTGGCTGGCGCCGGGGATCAGCCCGGGGACGTCCGCGATGGTGTAGACGGTCGAGCCCGCCGTGACGACACCGAGGTTGGGCACCAGCGTGGTGAAGGGGTAGTCCGCGATCTTCGGCTTGGCTGCGGAGAGCACCGAGATCAGCGAGGACTTGCCCGCACTCGGGTAGCCGACGAGCGCCACGTCCGCGACGGTCTTGAGCTCCAGGACGATGTCCCGGCTCTCCCCCGGCTCACCGAGCAGCGCGAAGCCGGGCGCCTTGCGGCGGGCGGAGGCCAGCGCCGCGTTGCCGAGCCCGCCGCGGCCGCCCTGGCCGGCGACGAAGGTGGTGCCCTGGCCGACCAGGTCCGCGAGGACGTTGCCGGCCTTGTCGAGGACGACGGTGCCGTCGGGGACGGGCAGGATCAGGTCCTGGCCGTCCTTGCCGGAGCGGTTGTCACCGGCACCGGGCTGGCCGTTGGTGGCCTTGCGGTGGGGGCTGTGGTGGTAGTCCAGCAGCGTGGTCACGGACTGCTCGACGACGAGGATCACGTCGCCGCCCCGGCCGCCGTTGCCCCCGTCGGGGCCGCCGAGCGGCTTGAACTTCTCCCGGTGTACGGAGGCGCAGCCGTGGCCTCCGTTACCCGCGGCGGCATGCAGCTCGACGCGGTCCACGAAGGTGGTCATGGTGGGTGCCTCCAGGTACAGCAGAAAAATACGGAATTGTCTCTGTCGTAACACGCCGAGGGCGGACCCGCTTCCCCGTTCGCCGGGAAAGCTGAGATCCGCCCTCGGAAGGTGCTGTGTGCCGTTCTGCGCGCGCTGAGGAAGAACTCAGACGGCGAGCGGAACGATGTTCACGACCTTGCGGCCACGGTGGGTACCGAACTCCACCGCACCGGCGGTCAGCGCGAACAGCGTGTCGTCGCCGCCACGGCCGACGCCCGTGCCCGGGTGGAAGTGGGTGCCGCGCTGGCGGACCAGGATCTCACCGGCGTTGACGGCCTGGCCGCCGAAGCGCTTCACGCCGAGCCGCTGAGCATTGGAATCGCGCCCGTTCCGGGTGGACGATGCGCCCTTCTTGTGTGCCATGTGTTCTCAGTCCCTTACTTCGCAGCCGCGGGGATACCGGTGACCTTGATCGCCGTGTACTGCTGGCGGTGACCCTGGCGACGGCGGTAGCCGGTCTTGTTCTTGTAGCGAAGGATGTCGATCTTCGCGCCCTTGTGGTGGTCCACGACCTCGGCCTGGACCTTGATCCCGGCCAGGACCCACGGGTCGCTGGTCACGGCGTCGCCGTCGACAACGAGCAGGGTCGAGAGCTCGACCGTGTCGCCAACCTTGGCGGTGGAAATCTTGTCAACCTCAACGATGTCGCCGACAGCAACCTTGTGCTGGCGACCACCGCTGCGCACGATGGCGTACACGCGGATCTCTCTTTCGCTCGGAACGGATCCCCTGATGCCAGCCGCTCGCACGGGCCGGGGCCCGGGACGATCCGGAAGGATGAGCGGCCTCTCCTGGCGGACGGCGCGAACACCGACCGGGACCGGGAGGGATGTGCTCAGGGGCAGGTGCGTACGGAGACACACCGGGGGTCAAGGTTACGGGGACGGGTTCCGGGGGTCAAACCGGGGTCGCGCCACCGGCCGCACCGCCACCGCGGGGCCCGCCCCCCGCCCTATGCTGCCCGGGACCGGCAGGCTTCCGGCTTCCGTGAAAGGCGTACGACGTGAACTACAGGGTCCAGCCCACCGCCCAGGTCGACGAGAGCGCCGAGATCGGGGCGGGCAGCAGCGTCTGGGAGCTGGCGCAGATCCGGGAGGGCGCGAAGCTCGGCGAGGGGTGCGTGGTGGGCCGCGGCGCGTACGTCGGCTCGGGCGTCCGCATCGGGAACAACGTCAAGCTGCAGAACTACGCCCTCGTCTACGAGCCCGCCGAGCTGGCCGACGGCGTCTTCGTCGGACCGGCGGTGGTCCTCACCAACGACCGCAACCCGCGCTCGGTGGACCCCGAGGGCAGGCAGAAGCGCGGCGGCGACTGGGAGGCCGTGGGCGTCCGGGTCGCGGAGGGCGCCTCGCTCGGGGCCCGGTCCGTCTGTGTGGCGCCGGTCCGGATCGGCCGGTGGGCCATGGTCGCGGCGGGCGCGGTGGTGACCCGGGACGTCCCCGACTTCGCCCTGGTCGTCGGCGTACCGGCCCGGCGGATCGGCTGGGTGGGCCGCAGCGGGGAGCGCCTGACCGCGCGCGAGGGTGAGCCGGGCGTGTGGGAGTGCCCGCAGGACGGGACGGTGTACGAGGAGGAGGACGGGATCCTCGAAGAGCGGCTCGGTCTGGCCTGAGGGACCCCGGCGCCCCCGCGGGCCGGGACGTCCGGCCGGTGTACGGGGAGGGCGCGCTCGGTCCCCGCACACCGGAGCGGGCAGCCGTCGTCCGGGGAGCGGTCGGCCCCCGTACGACGGGTGGTCAGCCCTCCAGCAGCAGTCGGTCGAAGCCGGGGGCGATCACCGGCCAGTCCCAGGTCGTCAGCGCGTGCTCTGCCGCGTCGGCCGCCGCCTTGCGCCATTTCTCCTCGGTCGCCGTCAGCGCGAGAGCGCGGTCGGCGGCCTCCCTCGGGGTGGCGACCACCCAGTCGGCGGGGAAGAGGGTCCGGGCGCTGTGCTCCCTGCCCGCGAAGAACGGCCAGTCGCGGACCACCGGGACCGCACCGCTGACGGCGCCCTCGACGAGCCCGCAGTGGAAGCTCTCACGCACCGAGCTGCTGAGGATCACCCCGACCCCGGTGAGCGCGGCCGGCACGTCCTCGGTACGCCCCAGCATCCGGACCGCCCCCGTGGGCTCCAGCTCGGCCAGGTCCTCGCGGAACAGGTCGTCGTAGGCGCGGGCCGCGGGGCTCGCCTCGCGGTCCGGCCCGTCCCCGATGACGACCAGGCGGTACCGCTCGTCGTGCTCCCGCAGCAGCCGCAGGACCTCCAGGGCCCAGCGCGGGTCCTTGGCGACGACGCCCGCGCCGATCAGGCCGACGGTGAAGCGCGCCTCGGGGTCGGTCTTCTCCCGCCGGAACCGCCCCAGGTCCATGGCGTTGGCGATGACGTGCAGCGCCGGGCCGCCCGGCTCCCCCAGGGGCGGCAGGCACGCGACGGCCAGATCGCGCAGGTGGTCCCCGACGAAGACCAGGTCGTCGACCCGGTCCCACGCGACCAGATGCGGCCAGAGCGTGAACGCCTCGTAGCTGTGCAGCCGTACGACGATCCTGGTGGCGCCCGGGTCGACCAGGGTGAAGAGGGCGGCGGCGTTGGTGCACCAGTCGACGAAGACCGTGTCCGCCCACTCCAGATGCGGCCGGAGCGCCGCCTCGGCCTGCTCCCCGAGGGCGGGCGCGCCGCCGAGCGCGTACTCCGTCATCCGCTGGCCGCCCCGGGCCAGCGGGCGCAGCGTCTCGTCCTCCTTCAGGTCCAGGAAGCGGATCTCGACGCCGGGGTGGTCGGCGTACCGCTCGCGGATCGGCTGGAGGAAGTTGGCGTTGGAGTACGTGGTGACCAGCAGCCGCAGGGGCCGGTCGGCCGGTACGGGGGCGGTGGGCTCGGTGCGTCCGCGCGGTGCGGTCAGGGCCTGGAAGGCGGTGCTCGCACGGAAGGGGGCCAGGTATCCGGCGGGGTCGTCGGCCAGCGGGGAGGACAGTGAGTCGAAGTGGACAGCCCGGGGGAAGGCCAGGGTGAGCGCCGAGGAGAGCGAGGCCGCCGCTCCCTTGGCGTCGCCCTTGGCGTGCCGCCGGTCGGCGAGGGCGAGCGCCGCCTCGTACGCGGACCGGCGCAGCGCCGGGTCGTCGTGGCCGCGCGCCAGGTCGGCCTGGGCAGCCTCCGCGAGCAGGGCCGCGCGCAGGGCCTCGTCGGCGGTGCGGCGGGCCGCGTCGCCGAGCACCAGGGCGGCGCCCGCCTTGCGGCCCCCCTTGGCCATGCTGAGGCTGACGCGGCGGGCGAGCTTGGCCCGCAGCCGGTCCGGCACCCTGGGCGCGGCCACCACCCCGCGCCAGGAGCGGGCGCCGAGCGCGGTGCGCATGACGGCCGGGGAGGAGGCCCGGCGCAGCGCCCCGCCGACGACACGCCGGGCGGCGCCCCGGGTGGAGCGGCCGACGGTGACGGGGGTGGGCACGGTCCGGGCGGCATCCCGCAGGGCGTGGTGGAGGGGACGGGCGCGGCGTTCCTCGACCGCCTTGAGCGCGGGGGCGATACCGAAGACCGCGTGTGCCTTCCGGTTGACCTGGGCCAGTCGCCAGACCGTGTAGACGGCGGAGGCGTCCAGGGCGACCAGGACGTGGGCCCGGCGCCCGGCGCGGCGGACCTGCCGGTCGCGTTCGGCCGAGGCCCAGACGCGGCGCGGGGCGGAGAGCTTGGCGACGCGCTTCTCGAATGCCTTGCCGCGTTCGGCCGCGGCCGCCTTCAGGGAGCGCAGTGCGGCGAGGCCGAGGCCGGGCTCGATGTCGTCCGGGGCGAAGAGACCCACCAGTTCGACGGTGGCGCCCGCCGCCCGGAACTGCTCCACCGACGCCCTGAGGACCGCTTCCTGCGGCGGTGCTCCGGCGATCAGAAGTACCTGCGTCATACCGAGAGGTCCTCCACCTCGTGGGTGCCCGGGGCCTGCGCCCCGGGGTCGTCCGGTGTGCCGGCGACCTGGCCGACGAGCCGGCGGACGGCGGGGCCCAGCTGGGCGGACCGCGCGTACTGGGCGGCGTGCGCCCGGGCGGCGGCCCGGTCCTCGTCGGTCGCCTCGACGGCGAGCTTCGCGGCCGTCGAGTAGGCCGTGGCCAGTGCTTCCTCGTCGAAGCCGAAGGCTCCCGTCCACAGCGGGTGGCCGGTCATCACGGTGCTCGCGTCGTGCTCGACCTCGTGCGCGGACATGACCGGGAGGCCGGTCGCGGCGTACTCGTAGACCTTGCCGGAGGTCATGTACTTCCCTCCCATGATCATGAGGAGGAGGACGTCCCAGCTCGCGAAGATGTCCGGCACCTCGGCCTTGGGGGCGGCCCCGCCGAAGCTCACCGCCTCCCCCCGGGCCTGCGCCTGGCGGATCATCTCCATGTGGGCGTTGGCCTCGCGGGCCGCGCCGGAGCCGATCTGGCCGCGGATCTCCAGGCGGGAGCGGGCGACGAGAGGATCGCGCTCGCGGGCGGTGCGCCAGCCGTCGAGGACGGCCTTGAGGATGCGCGGCGGTGAGGTCACCACCCCGAGGTGCCCGAAGGTCAGCCCGGCCGCCGGGTCGGGTGTGCGCGTCCGGGCGGGGACGCTGTCCTCGTCGTACCCGTTGCGTACGACGTGGAAGCGGGCGGCCAGGTCGGGGTGGCGCTGCCGGTACCAGTCGGCGATCGGGTCGTTCACGAGCCAGAGGGAGAGCGCCTGGCTCAGCACCTCGCGCTCCCAGACCCCGGAGGGCGAGTCGGGGGTGAAGGCCTCGCCGTCGCCGAGGACGTCGACGGACCAGCCGTCGCGGAAGTCGATCGCGTACGGCACCCGGTGGGTCTCCCACAGATGGAGGGCCGCGGCCATGTTCACGTACGGCACGCAGGTCGCGAGGACGAGGTCGACCGGCTTCTCCCGGTGGATGCGCTCGACGGCCCGTTCGAGGTCGGCCTTCCAGCCGCCGTAGATCGGCTCGGGGAAGTCCGCCATTCCCTTCTCCCGGTAGGCGGTGGCCCACTGGGTCGGCCGCAGCGCGCGTTCCTCGGAGAACGTCCGGATGTCGGTCTCCAGGTCCTCGCGCACCAGCGGCAGCTTCACGACGCGTACGCGGGGGTCGACGCGCTCGGAGAGGGTGTGGTCCAGGCCGAAGTCCCGCTCCCAGGATGCGTCGGCGATGGTGACCACCGTGACGTCCCAGCCCTGTGAGACGAACTGGTTGGCGGTTTCCCGCATCCGATAGGCGCAGCTCTTCGCGGCCGGGGGAAACCCGATGGCCAGATACGTCACATGGTGAGGAGCAGGGGTTTTGGGCACCCAAAAACGCTAGCACGGTGAATCTCACCGCCAGTCGCATGAATTTCGTACAGGAGTTCACAGGGGGAGGGCCGCCGGCGAAGGAATTCACCGACCCTCCCCCACAGGAAACCTCGCGGGGAATTCGCGCGGAATTACGGAACTCGTACGGGAATTCAGCCGCCGATGACGACCCGGCGCACCCCGGCCCACTTCTCCGGGTCCGTCGTCCGGCGGCCGTCGACCAGGACGCGGACGTCCGGCAGACCGGCGGCGGACAGCTCGCGGTACTCGGCGTGGTCGGCCTGGAGGATCGCGGCGGTGACGGCCTGGTGGCCGTCGTACGGGACGAGACCGAGGGCGGTCAGCTCCTCGGCGGTGTACAGCGGGTCCGAGACGAACGGCACCGCGCCCCGCGCCCTGAGCGCCTCGACGACGCCGAAGACCCCGGAGAACGCGGTCTCCTTGACGCCCCCGCGGTAGGCCGCGCCCAGCACCAGGACCCCGGCGCCCTCCAGGTCCCCGTAGGCGGCGGCCAGCAGGTCGACGGCGTACTCGGGCATCGCCGCGTTCGCCTCGCGGGCCGCGCGCACGACGGTCGCCTCCGGGTCGTTCCACAGGTACATCCGCGGATAGACCGGGATGCAGTGGCCGCCGACGGCGATGCCGGGCTGGTGGATGTGGCTGTAGGGCTGGCTGTTGCAGGCCTCGATGACCTTCTTGACGTCGATGCCGTTCCGGTCCGCGAACCGGGCGAACTGGTTGGCCAGGCCGATGTTGACGTCCCGGTAGGTGGTCTCGGCCAGCTTCGCCAGCTCGGAGGCCTCCGCCGTGCCCAGGTCCCAGACGCCGTTGGGGCGGGGCAGGTCGGGCCGTTCGTCGAAGTCGAGGACGGCCTCGTAGAAGGCGGCGCCCGCCGCGCCGGACGCCTCGTCGATGCCGCCGACCAGCTTCGGGTAGCGGCGCAGGTCGGCGAAGACCCGGCCGGTGAGCACCCGCTCCGGGGAGAACACCAGGGAGAATTCCTCGCCGGGGGTCAGACCCGATCCCTCAGCCAGCATCGGCGCCCAGCGCGTACGGGTCGTGCCGACCGGCAGCGTGGTCTCGTAGCTGACCAGCGTGCCGGGCTTGAGGCCCGCCGCGATGGCCTTGGTGGCGGCGTCCATCCAGCCGAAGTCCGGGGTGCCCTCGGCATCCACGAAGAGCGGCACGACCACCACGACGGCGTCGGACGCGGCGACCGCGGCCGTGGTGTCGGTGGTCGCGGAGAGCAGACCGGCGCCGACCGCCTCCTTCAGTCTCACGTCGAGGTCGTGCTCGCCGGGGAACGGCTCGGTGGCCGCGTTGACCAGCTCCACGACCCTCTCGTCGACGTCCGCGCCGACGACGTGATGGCCCTTGGCGGCGAACTGCACGGCGAGCGGCAGCCCGATCTTGCCGAGCGCGACTACACAGATCTTCATCGGGTCACTTTCCTCTTCAGCCTGGACAGCATGCGGCGCAGCCGGGCGCCCACGGGGGGCGCGGGTTCCCACAGCAGGGCCGTGGTGACCACGAGCCGCCCCTTCGGATTCCGGTTGGCCGAGGCCCGGTAGGGCGCGGCCCGCCCCCACCGGCGGGCCAGCGGCAGCGGCAGCCCCCCGGTGCGGACCGGGATCTCGTACGTCGTACCCGCCACGTCGACATAGACGCGTACCCCGCGCTCGGCCCGGACCCGGTCGACCGGGATGCGGGCGCTCAGCAGGGTGCCGGTGCCGTCGTCGGCGGGCTCCCTGGTGAACTCACCGACCGCCTCCGGGCGTACGGCGCTCTCGGGCAGCCTGCGCGCCCCGGGTCTGTCGGCGCTCTTGGGCAGGGCGCCCCGGGCGAGGGCGACGACGGCCGAGGCGGTGTCGCCGATGACGCCGATCCACACCTTCAGAGCGAGGGTGAGTTCGTCCCCCTCCTGCTCCCAGGCGGCCGACTCCAGCTCCGTACCGGCTCCGAGTCTGCCCGCGACCGGCTCCCGCACCTCGTACCACCGGTCGTCGAGACCGATCGCGGGGTCCCGGAAGCCCGGGTAGGGCGCGAAGGCGCGGTCCCCCTCCAGCAGGAAGGGCGGCGCCCCGTGTTCGGCCTCGTCCGCGATGGCACGGGTGAGCTCCTCGACGGCGCCCCGCCGGGCGAGACCGAAGCGGACCCGTCTCTTCACCCCGGTCGCCTCACGCAGGCCGTCGGTGAAGTAGGCGTCCAGCAGGACCGCCAGCCCCTCGCAGATCTCCCGCCGGGTGGCCAGAGGCAGCGCGGGGAAGTCGTCGAGCATGAGCTTGGACAGCTCCCACTCGAAGTGGCGCCGGAGCACGGCGTCGCGCCGGGGCCCCGCCGGGATGAGTCCGGCGGTGTGGTCCATGATGCGTGCCGTGCACCGGAGCCGGGAGAGATGGTCCGCCCGGTAGGTGATGTTGCTCGCGTCGCCGCGTCTGACGGCGTAGTAGTACGTGTAGTCCGCGAGGACGGAGATCCGGCGGGCCCGGACGCACGCCTCTACGGTGAACGGCTGGTCGCTGCCGACCGGCATGTCCTCCGGGAACCGCAACCCGTACTTCTCCACCAGCTCCCGGCGGAAGAGCTTGGTGTTGGCGAGCGTGAAGGGCAGCGCCGAGTCGAAGAGGGTGACCTCCCGCCGCCCCTCCTGATAGAGCTTCTGGTGGACATAGCGCCCGTTGACGCCGACCATCCTGCCGACGACCACGTCCGAACCGTCGGCGTCGGCGCAGGCCACCATGCGTTCCAGCGCCTCCTCGCCCAGATAGTCGTCGGAGCCGATGAAGTAGACGAACCGGCCGGTGGCCAGCTCCAGCGCCCGGTTGCTCGGAGCCGCGGGTCCGCCCGAGTTGGGCTGGTGGACCACGGTGATCACGTCCGGGTACTCGGCCGCGAACCGGTCCAGCTCGCGGCCGCTGTCATCGGTCGACCCGTCGTCCACCGCGATGACCTCCATCCGCCCGGGGCCGATGCTCTGCCCCACGAGGGAGTCCAGGCACTCGGTCAGATACGGCATGGTGTTGTAGACGGCGACGACGACGGTGACGTCGGGGACGTCAGGGGTTGCGGCCATCCCCTGCTCCTCGCATCAGCCGGGAGTAGACCCCGTCCAGAACCTCCGCCTGGGCCTCCCAGACCCACGCGTCGAGCCGGCCCTCCACCTCGTAGGCGGCCGTGTAGCGCTTGGGCGCATCGAGCACGGCCCGTACGGCCCGTACGTAGTCCTCCACGTTCCCGGCCTCGAAGACCTCGCCCTGACCGGTCTGCCGGGTCACCTCCGCCATCGTCCGCACATCGCTGACCACCAGCGGCAGCCGGGCGTGCGAGTACTCGAAGAACTTGGTGATCAGGGCGATCTCGTGGTTCGGCCAGTGGTGGATCGGGATGACCCCGACATCGGCGGTGGAGAGGAACGAGACGACCTGCCAGTGCGGTACGTACGGCAGGGCGTGCACCCGGTCGCGGACACCCAGCTCCTCGGCCCGTTCCATCAGCCGCAGGAGGTAGGGGAGCTCGGGGTGGCTCGCCACGAACACCACATGGGCTCCGGGGAGCTCGGGGAGTCCCTCCACCATGATGTCGAGGCCGCGCTGACGGGCGGCGAGCCCGCTGTAGACGAGCAGCGGTACGTCCGGGCCGATGCCGCACAGGGCGCGCAGGTCCGGCACCGGCAGGTCGGTGAAGCGGGACGCGTCCGCCGCCTCCGGCGCGTTCAGCACCACCGCCGGACGCTCGGGCAGTCCGTGGGTCCGCTGGAGCAGATCGGCCAGGCCGCCGGAGACGGTGACCACCGCGTCGGCGTACTTGGCGTGCTCCCGCTCGTACGCCACCATCGCCGGCAGCTTCCGCTGGTTGGACCAGGAGCGCACACCGGGCAGGTACTCGTGGGCGTCCCAGACCAGCGAGACCCGCCGGCCGGCCGCGCGGGCGCGGAGCTTGGCGCGGGCGCCGACGCCCAGCATGCGGAAGTCGTTGGCGTGGATGACGTCCGGCCGCAGCTCGTCGATGACGGGCCCGTAGGCCAGCTCGAAGTCCCAGACCGAGGGGTCGAGCCGCCGCCAGGCGCGGTCCCCCATGGTGGTGAGCCAGAAGGCCGTGGCCGCCTTGTCGAGCGGGGTGGAGCGGGTCCGGCGGAGGGTGCGCAGCTTCCTGGTGTGGCGCGTGCGCAGCTTGACCCAGCGGCCGGTGGCCCTGGCCGCGCCCCGGCGCGCCGCGAGCCAGACCTGACCGCCCACGGTCCCGAGGCGGGAGCGGTCCTCGCCCGTCCTCAGCGCGGCACCGCGGACCCGGAGATCCGCCCGCCACGCCTTGACCTGCTGCAACCGGAAGTCCGCGACCCGTTCGGAGGGGTAGGCCAGGGGGCGGCGCATCGGGGCCCCGCGGAGGTCCTTGGGGCGGGTCGACATCTTGGCCTTGACCCCGATGAGGCGGACCTCGGCCTCGCCCAGCGTCCAGACCGTCTCCTCCTCCTTGCCGGAGTACTTGCCCAGCAGGACGACGTCCCAGCCCGCCGCCGCGGCCGAGGCCGCCTGCTTCTGCACCCGGGAGTCGCCGTGGACGCTGTTGTCGACGAGCATGACGATCCGGCCGCGCGTGCCCCGGCGGGGGCGGGAAGCGGGGGCGGTGGTCCCGTCGGCCTCGGCGGGCACGGTGTTCTCGGTTCTCCCGGCGGGTTCGGTGTTCTCCGTCGGATCGGGAAGGTCAGCTGCCATGGCCGGTCCGCTCCGGAGCCGTGAGGGTGACGGTGGTGCGGCTGGAGGCGGACTCCAGCACGGCTTCGGCCACCTCGACGGTGAGCAGCCCCTGCCGCAGGGTGCAGAGATCGGCGGGCTTGCCCTGGACGGCGTCGCGGAACAGCTCGTGCTCGACGAGCAGCGGCTCCCGCTTGGAGATGGCGTAGCGGACCATGTCGCCTTCGGAGACCCCTCGGAAGGCCCGCAGCGCCTCCCATTCGGTGGTGACCGCGGCGTTGGAGTGGAAGGTGAGGTCGGCGGTGAGCGTGTCGGCGATGAAGCAGCCGCGCTCCCCGGTGACCGAGGTGAACCGCTCCTTGAGCGGGCTCAACCAGTTGACCAGGTGGTTGGCCATCGTGCCCGCGGAGAGCCGGCCGACGACGGAGACCATGTCCTCGTGCGGGCGACCCGACTTGGAGACGGTGTGGGCGGCGATCGAGGTGTACTCCTGGCCGGTGACCCAGCTCGTGAGGTCGATGTCGTGGGTGGCGAGGTCCTTGACCACACCGACGTCCGCGATCCGGTGCGGGAAGGGGCCCTGGCGTCGGGTGACGACCTGGTAGACGTCGCCCAGCTCGCCTGCCTCCAGTCGGCTGCGCAGCGAGAGGAGGGCCGGGTTGCAGCGCTCGATGTGGCCGACGTCCGCGACCAGACCGCGGGACTCGAACGCCTCGACGAGGCGGCGGGCGCCCCCGACGGAGTCCGCGAGGGGCTTCTCGATCAGCGCGCAGACGTCCGCGTCCGCGAGTTGGAGGCCGATCTTCTCGTGCAGACCGGTGGGGCAGGCGACGACCGCGTAGTCGACACCGCGCGCGAGGAGTTCGTCGACGGTGGTCAGGACGGGAGCGCCCTGGGCCCAGCCGTTCCGGTCGCCCATCGGGTCGACGACACCGGCCAGTTCGACGCCCTCCAGGCTCGCGAGGACCCGGGCGTGGTGGCGCCCCATGGAGCCGAGGCCGATGAGCCCGGCCTTCAGTACGGCACTCACAGCTGCTCCCCCAGGGAGTTCACGGCGGCCACGATGCGCTCCAGGTCGGACGGGGTGAGCGAGGGGTGCACGGGCAGCGAGACGACCTCCGCGGCCGCCCGGTCGGTCTCGGGCAGCTCCCAGACCCGGCCCGCCTTCTGGTCCGGCTCCCAGTAGGGCTTGAGACGGTGGATCGGTGTCGGGTAGTAGACCGCGTTGCCGACGCCCGCCCCGGTGAGCGCGGCCATCGCGGCGTCCCGGTCGCCCCGGATCCGCACGGTGTACTGGTGGTAGACGTGCCGGGCGCCCTCGGCCACCGGCGGGGTGGTGACGTTCGGTGCGGTGATGTGGGCGTCGAGGTGGGCGGCGTGGCTACGGCGCTGCTCGGTCCACCCCGCCAGCCGGGAGAGCTGGACCCGGCCGACGGCGGCGGAGACGTCGGTCATCCGCATGTTGGCGCCGACGATCTCGTTGGCGTACCGCTGCTCCATGCCCTGGTTGCGCAGGAGGCGGAGCGTGCGGGCCAGTTCGGCGTCGCCCGTGGTGACCATGCCGCCCTCCAGGGAGTGCATGTTCTTCGTCGGGTAGAAGCTGAAGGTGCCGCCCGCGCCGAACGCGCCGACCGGGGTGCCGTGCAGCGACGCGGCATGGGCCTGGCAGGCGTCCTCGACCACGGCGAGCCCGTGCCGTGCGGCGACCGGCACGATCCGGTCCATCGCCGCCGGGTGGCCGTAGAGGTGGACGGGCATGATCGCGGCGGTCCGCGGGGTGATCGCGGCTTCGGCGGCCGCCGGATCGAGGCCGAAGGAGCCCGGCTCGATGTCGGCGAAGACCACGTCGGCACCGGTCAGGCGGACCGCGTTGGCGGAGGCCGCGAAGGAGAACGAGGGGACGATCACCTCGTCGCCGGGTCCGATGCCCAGCGCGAGCAGCAGCAGGTGGAGCGCCGATGTGCCCGAGTTGACGGCGACGCAGTGCCGTCCGTCGACCAGCCGGGAGAAGTCCTCCTCGAACGCCGCGACCTCGGGCCCCTGCACGACCCGGCCGCTGCGCAGGACGCGTACGGCCGCTTCGATCTCCTCTTCCCCGATGACCGGACGGGCAGCGGGGATGGGCTGCTCGTTGATGACCGTCATGGACTTCCTCCTTGAACACCGCGACAGCTCGGCAGAGGGCGGAACTCCGAGGTGCGGGACATCTTTCACGACCGCGCGACACCTCATCGGCGTGATGCCGACGCCCTGCCGAGGAATCCGGTCCGTCTGTGCGTCACCGGGCCGATCGTCGATATACGGCTTTCGCGAAAGAACTCCGGCGGTCCAGCGACCGCGGTCACGGTATCAGGGTTTACCGGCATCAATTCGGCGCTGTTGACCGCCCGTTGCGACAGTTCAGAAAAAAGGCCCGTGGCCCGCTCCGAAAGTATCGGAACGGGCCACGGGAAAAGAACAAACGAGTGAGAATTACTCAGTTGTTCGATTATTCGCCGTCGGTGGACGGGGCCGAAGCGGTGACGGCGGAGGACGACTGCTCGGCGGCGACGGTCTTCTTCGTCGCCTTCTTCGCAGCGGTCTTCGCCGTCGTCTTCTTCGCGGCGGTCTTCTTGGCGACCGTCTTCTTCGCGGCCGTCTTCTTGGCCGCCGCCTTCTTCGCCGGGGCCTTCTTGGCGGCGGCCTTGCGGGCCGTCTTCTTCGCCGGGGCGGGCTCTCCGGAAGCGTCGGCATCCGTCTCCGGGGCGGCCTCCGGGGCCTTGGCCTCCGGTGCCGACTCCACGACGACGACCGCCGCCGCCTCCGCGCCGGTGGGCGAACCCGCCGGGGCGGTGACCTTACGGGTCACCCGGCGACGGGCCCGCGGCGGTGCGGCCTCCTTGGGCGCCTCCGCCTCGGGTGCCTCCGTCACGGGAGCGGGCGCGGCGGGCGCCTCGACGACCGGGTCCTCGACGGCGGCCGGGTCCGTGGTGGGCTCGGCGGGCCGCACCGGTTCCGCCGGCTCGGCCTGCTGCGGCGAGCCCGCCGGGGCGGTCGCCTTACGGGTGGCCCGACGGCGTGTACGGCCCTGGGGCGCGGCCTCGGCGGCCGGGGCCTCGGGGGCTTCCGGCTCCGTGACGCCCGACGCGGGCACGACGGCCGCGGGCTCGGCGGCAGCCGACTCGCCGACCGGCTCGACGACCGGCTCCGCCACGGGCTCCACGACCGTCTCCGCCACCGGGACGGGCGTCTCGGTCTTCGGGGCACCGGCCGGGGCCGACACCTTGCGGGACGCCCGGCGGCGGCCCCGGCGCGAGGCAGCCGCCTCGGCCTCGGCCGGGCTGCTGTAGAACTCCTCGTCCGCGGCGGCCTCGGGCTCCACCGCGATCGGGGCGGCGACCTCGGCGGCCAGCTCGGCCTCCGTCTCCGCCGGCTCGACGGCCGTGGGGTCCTCGTGCTCGTGGTCCTGACCGGCGCCGCCACGGCCGCGCTTGCGGGACTTCTTGCCGCCACCGCCGCCACCGACGGACGTCGGCTGCTCCATGTGGACGATGACACCGCGCCCGTTGCAGTGGACGCACGTCTCGGAGAAGGACTCCAGCAGACCCTGGCCCACCCGCTTGCGGGTCATCTGGACCAGGCCGAGCGAGGTGACCTCGGCGACCTGGTGCTTGGTGCGGTCCCGGCCCAGGCACTCCAGCAGTCGGCGCAGCACCAGGTCCCGGTTGGACTCCAGCACCATGTCGATGAAGTCGACGACGACGATGCCGCCGAGGTCGCGCAGGCGCAGCTGGCGCACGATCTCCTCGGCCGCCTCCAGGTTGTTCCTGGTGACGGTCTCCTCCAGGTTGCCGCCCTGGCCGGTGAACTTGCCGGTGTTGACGTCGACGACGACCATCGCCTCGGTCTTGTCGATCACCAGCGAACCGCCGCTGGGCAGGTAGACCTTGCGGTCCAACGCCTTCATCAGCTGCTCGTCGATGCGGTACGTCGCGAAGACGTCGACCTCGGACGTCCATCGCGAGAGACGGTCGGTGAGGTCGGGCGCCACGTGCGAGACGTACCCGTGGATGGTCTCCCACGCGTCGTCACCGCTGACGATGACCTTGGAGAAGTCCTCGTTGAAGATGTCGCGGACGACCCGGACGGTCATGTCCGGCTCGCCGTAGAGCAGCGTCGGCGCGTTGGAGCCGCTGGTGCCCTTCGCCTTCTTCTGGATGTCCTCCCACTGCTGCTGGAGCCGTTCGACGTCGCGGCGCAGCTCGTCCTCGCTGGCGCCCTCGGCGGCGGTGCGCACGATGACACCCGCGTCCTCGGGGACGATCTTCTTGAGGATCGTCTTGAGGCGGGAGCGCTCGGTGTCGGGGAGCTTGCGGCTGATCCCGGTCATCGAGCCCTCGGGCACGTAGACCAGGTAGCGGCCGGGCAGCGAGACCTGGCTGGTGAGGCGGGCGCCCTTGTGGCCGATCGGGTCCTTGGTCACCTGGACCAGGACCGACTGGCCGGACTTGAGCGCGGTCTCGATGCGGCGCGGCCCGTGGGCCATGCCGAGCGCCTCGAAGTTGACCTCACCGGCGTACAGGACGGCGTTGCGGCCCTTGCCGATGTCGACGAAGGCGGCCTCCATGGAGGGCAGGACGTTCTGCACCTTGCCCAGGTAGACGTTGCCGACGTAGCTGGTGGCCTGCTCCTTGTTGACGTAGTGCTCGACGAGCACGTTGTCCTCAAGGACGCCGATCTGGGTGCGCTCGCCGCTCTGGCGGACGACCATCACGCGCTCGACGGCCTCGCGGCGGGCCAGGAACTCGGCCTCGGTGATGATCGGAACGCGGCGGCGGCCCTGCTCGCGGCCCTCGCGGCGGCGCTGCTTCTTGGCCTCCATGCGGGTCGAGCCCTTGATGGACTGGACCTCGTCGAAGCCGGTGCCCGGCTCGCGCTCCTCCTTCTTGCGGGGCTCGCGGACCTTGACGACCGTACGCTCCGGGTCGTCGGTGCCGTTGTCGCTCTCGGGGGAGGCGTCACCGCTGCGGCGACGGCGGCGACGGCGACGGCGGCTGCTGCTCGAACCGGAGGCGGTGGAGTCGCTGTCGCCCTCCTCCTCGTCGTCGGCCTCCTCGGTCCGGGGCTGCTCGTCCTCGGTGCGGGCCTCGTCGGCGCGGGCCGGGGCGGGCGCCTCCTCGGCCTGCTGCTCGGCCTCGTCCGCGTCGTGGGCCTCGCCCCGGCGGCGGCGACGGCCACCGCGGCGACGGCGGCGCGAGGGGCGGTCGCCGTACTCGTCGTTCTCGTCGCCCTCGTGCTCGTCCGCCTCGGCCTCGGGTGCCTCATCGGCGGGCTCCTCCACCGGGGCGGCGGGCACGGCGGCCTGCTCGGCCTCGGCGGCCTCACCACGGCGGCGGCGACGGCGGCGCGAGCCGCCCTGCGGCGCGGCCTCGTCGGGCGCGGAGACCTGTGCGGCCTGGGTGCTCTGCTCCTCCTCGGCCACGTCGGCGTCACCGTACGGGGAGGAGGAACCGGCCGCGGCAGCCGCGGCGGCCGCCGTCTCGGGGGTCTGGAACATCGGCTCGGCGAAGACCGGGGCCTGGAACACGGCGACGGCGGGGCGCGTGGCGCGGCGGCCCCTGCGGCTCGGCTCCTCGGCCTTGGTGGTGAACTCGGGGCGTCCGGCGGCCGCGGTGGCCCGGCGGCGCTGGCGGCCGCGCGGGGCGGCCTCCTCGACCTCGTCGGCCTCGGCGGCCAGCTCCTCGGCGACGGCGGCGGGCAGGCTCTCGCCGGTCTCGGCGGGCTCCTCGACAGCCACGGTCTCCTCGGCGGCGGGGGCGCCGGCGGGGGCGGTGGCCTTACGGACCGCACGGCGGCGGCTGCGCGGCGCCGGGGCCTCCGCGGCGGGCTCAGCGGCGGCCGACGGGGCCGCGGGCTCGTCCACCGCTTCGGGGGCGGTCGCGGCCTGGGGGGTACCGGCCGGGGCGGAGGCGCGGCGGCGGGTACGGCCGCGCGGGGCCGCGGCGGCGGGCTCCGCCACCGGCTCGGCGGGGGCGACCGGCTCGACGATCACCTCGGTCTCGGCGGCCTGCGGGGCACCGGCGGGCGCGGTGGCCTTGCGGGAGGCGCGGCGGCGGCGCGGGGCGGCGGGCTCCGGGGCGGCCTCGGCCTCGACGGCCACCGGCTCCTCGTTCTCCTCGTCCTCCTCGTCCTCCGCGAGCGGCTCGGCCGGGGTCTCGACGACCGCCACGGCCTCCACGGTCTCGGCGGCCTGCGGGGCACCGGCCGGAGCGGTGGCCTTACGGACCGCACGACGGCGGGTACGCGGCGCCGGGGTCTCCTCGGCGGCGGTCTCCGCAGCGGGCTCCTCGGCGGCGACGGGCTCCGCGGCGGCCGGCTCGACCACCTCGGCCGTCACCGGAGCGCCTGCGGGCGCGGTGGCCTTGCGTACGGCGCGGCGGCGCGTACGGGCGGGCGGGGCGGTCTCCTCGGGCGGGGCGGCCGGGGTCTCCACGGCGGCGGCCTCGGCGGCCGGTGCGGCGGTCTCCTCGGCGGCGGGGGCCACGGCCCCGCCGGGCGGCCCGGCGGGGCGGGAAGCGGCGCGGCGCCTGCGGCGCGGCGGCAGCTTGTCCCCGGGGGTGTTCTCTTCGTTGTTCCCGTTGGCAGCGGGCTCGTTCGACTGAGGCATGCGGGCGGTTCTCCCGTCGCGCTCCCGGGCGCCGCGTCTGATTCCGGTCCGGCACGGTCCGCAGGGGTGCGGCAGGGCCGTCCGGGGCGCGGGCGCCGCACGGGAGCTGATGTCTGGCTCGCCGGTTCCGTACGCGGTGTTGCGGACGGCCTGGCGAAAGTCTTATGGGTCACACTGCGCGGCCCGACCCAGGTGGCTCCCGAGTCGCAGGGCTGCGCTCCAACGTCCGCCCTACGCGGAACCTGCACCTTCCGGCGCCGTCGCGACGGCTGCTGCGACCGCGGGTTGTGCGGTCGGGGCGGCCTCGCGGTCGGGCGCGAGCGGGTCGGTCACCGTGCCGGACTCCTCGTCGAAGAGCCCCTGCGCCAGCCTCGTCACCGCGGCGGGGACGGGCGGCGCCAGGTCGGCCACAGCGCGGAGACCGGACAGGACGTCGTCGGGTCGCACGGCGGGTGTCACGTGCCGAACAACCAGGCGCAGTATCGCACAGGGCCGGTCTCCCGGCCTATCGGCCGGTGGATCAAGGGCCTGGAGGTCCGCGACGGCGGCGCGGGCGTCGAAGGTGCGGATACCGTTCTTCGCCTTGCGCTGGACCTCGACGGCCTCGGCGGCGTTGAACGCGTCGACGGCTCTGCGCGCCTCGTCGGGGTCGACGCCGTCCAGGCGCAGCTCCCAGACGGAGGCGGTCAGCCGCTCGGCGAGGCCGGAGGTGCGGGCCTCCACCGCGTCGGTGATGTCGAGACCGTCCGGAAGTGAGCTGTCGAGCAGCTCGCGCAGTCGGTCCGGGTCGCGCGCCTCGGTGAGGGCGATCTCCAGGAACTCGGCCTCGCTGCCCGTGCCGGTGGGGGCGGCATTGGCGTAGGAGACCTTGGGGTGCGGGGTGAAGCCCGCCGAATACGCCATCGGCACCTCGGAGCGGCGCAGTGCCCGCTCGAAGGCCCGCTGGAAGTCGCGGTGACTGGTGAACCGGAGGCGGCCGCGCTTGGTGTAGCGCAGTCGGATGCGCTGCACCGCCGGTGCGGGCGGCGGGCCTTCGGGCTGTCGCTTGCCCAGTGGTTCTTCTCCTCGGTGCGGGGCGGGCGCCGGGGAGCGCCGCCCACGAAATACGGGGTGGTCCCCGGGATACCGCGCCGGCTCACCCCCGCTTGACGAATTTCTCGCCCGGCAGGGAGGTCTCGGACGCCTGCACCGCGCTGGGGACAGTCGTTGTACTACCCAGAGTACGCGCAGGCACCCCCAGCGGTTCCCCGGACCGCGCGCCGGCCGTTCTGCCGACCAGTGCGCGCCAGGCGTCCCGGCGGGCCTGGCGCACGGTCTCCCGGGCGGTGGCGAGGGCGGAGCGGGCTGCGCGGCCGGCCTCGGCGGCGGCGCGTCGGGCCGGGGCCCAGAGGGCGTCCCGGACGAGGTGGCCGACCGGGGTGCACACCGTGCGGTAGGCCCAGGCGGCCGGTACGCCGATCAGGTGCCGGGCCAGCCAGGCGATCCCCCGGCCCACCGCCCGCGAGAGGTACCCGGCGATCCGCCAGGCGACCCGGGCGGCCTCCGCGATCTCCCGGCCCACGGGGGTGAGGATCCGGCGGTACGTCCAGGAGGCAGGGGTGACGACCAGCGTCGTGACCAGCCGGATCGCGGCGCTCCACAGCCCACGCCCCACGGCAGAGAGCCCCCGCCACAGGCCGCCGAGAACCCAGGCCGCGCCCTCCCCCATCGCGCCGAGGAGCCGGCCCGCCCCCCGGCCGACCGGGGTGAGGACGGCCCCGTACAGCCAGACCAGCGGGACGGCCACGCCGTACCGTGCCACCGGCACGAGCACGTACCGCCACAGGCCGGCCGCGGGCGCGACGACGAGCACGGCGAGCAGCCGGGCGGCGCCCTGTCGCGCCTTGGTGAGCAGCCAGGCCAGCCCCGTCCCGATGCCACGGGCCGCCGGGGCCAGCAGGGCGGTGGCGATCCACCGCAGGCCGTGCCCGAGCGGGGTGAGGAGCGAGGTGTACAGCCACCGCAGCGGGATCAGCACCAGAACGGCGATCAGCCACCCCAGCACCCGGCCGACGGAGGCGAACAGCCACTCCAGGCCCCGCCCCAGCGCGCCGACCGAGGCTTCGAGCGCCCGTCGGGCCGGGGGCAGCACGGTCCGGTCGACGGCGTACCAGCCGGCGGCCAGCAGGTCCCAGACCATACGGACGGGCAGGACCACGACCAGCACCACGACGCGCACCGGAATCCTGATCAGCCGGGTCAGGGCGGTCTCGGGCGCGTACCGGTCGAGGGGCTGGGGCGTGCGGTCGTCCATGCCCTCCATGACGCGCAGGCCCGGTCCGTGGTTGCCGGACCGGGCCTGCGCGCGTGGACGTGCGAGGGCGCTACTTGTCGACCACGCTCAGCGGCAGCAGTTTCTTGCCCGTCGGGCCGATCTGGATGTCCAGGTCGAGTTGCGGGCAGACTCCGCAGTCGAAGCAGGGGGTCCAGCGGCAGTCCTCGACCTCGGTCTCGTCGAGCGCGTCCTGCCAGTCCTCCCAGAGCCAGTCCTTGTCCAGACCGGAGTCCAGGTGGTCCCAGGGCAGGACCTCCTCGTAGGTGCGCTCGCGGGTGGTGTACCAGTCGACGTCGACGCCGTACTCGGGGAGCGTCTTCCCCGCGCAGTTCATCCAGAGGTCGTAGCTGAAGTGCTCGCGCCAGCCGTCGAAACGGCCGCCGGCCTCGTAGACCGCGCGGATGACGGAGCCGACACGCCGGTCGCCGCGCGAGAGCAGGCCCTCCACCACTCCGGGCTTGCCGTCGTGGTAGCGGAAGCCGATGGAGCGGCCGTACTTCTTGTCACCGCGGATCTTGTCCCGGAGCTTCTTCAGCCGGGCGTCGGTCTCCTCGGCGCTCAGCTGCGGGGCCCACTGGAAGGGGGTGTGCGGCTTGGGCACGAAGCCGCCGATGGAGACCGTGCAGCGGATGTCGTTCTGGCCGGAGACCTCGCGGCCCTTGGCGATGACGTTGACCGCCATGTCACCGATCTGGAGCACGTCCTCGTCGGTCTCGGTGGGCAGGCCGCACATGAAGTACAGCTTCACCTGGCGCCAGCCGTTGCCGTAGGCGGTGGCGACGGTCCGGATGAGGTCCTCCTCCGACACCATCTTGTTGATGACCTTGCGCATCCGCTCGGAGCCGCCCTCGGGGGCGAAGGTGAGGCCGGAGCGGCGGCCGTTGCGGGTCAGTTCGTTGGCCAGGTCCACGTTGAACGCGTCGACGCGGGTGGAGGGCAGCGAGAGGCCGACCTTGTCCTCGGTGTAGCGGTCCGCGAGCCCCTTGGCGATGTCACCGATCTCGCTGTGGTCGGCGGAGGAGAGGGAGAGCAGGCCGACCTCCTCGAAACCGGTCGCCTTGAGCCCCTTGTCGACCATCTCGCCGATGCCGGTGATGCTTCGCTCCCGCACGGGGCGCGTGATCATGCCGGCCTGGCAGAAACGGCAGCCGCGGGTGCAGCCGCGGAAGATCTCCACGGACATCCGCTCGTGCACGGTCTCCGCGAGCGGGACGAGGGGCTGCTTGGGGTAGGGCCACTCGTCGAGGTCCATGACGGTGTGCTTGGAGACGCGCCACGGCACTCCGGACCGGTTGGGCACGACCCGCCCGATGCGGCCGTCGGGGAGGTACTCAATGTCGTAGAAGCGCGGGACGTAGACGCCACCGGTCCTGGAGAGCCGGAAGAGCACCTCGTCACGGCCGCCGGGGCGGCCCTCGGCCTTCCAGGCGCGGATGATCTCGGTGATCTCCAGGACGGCCTGCTCGCCGTCGCCGATGACGGCGCAGTCGATGAAGTCCGCGATCGGCTCGGGGTTGAAGGCCGCGTGGCCGCCCGCGAGGACGATCGGGTGGTCCACCGTGCGGTCCTTGGACTCCAGCGGGATGCCCGCGAGGTCCAGGGCGGTGAGCATGTTGGTGTAGCCCAGCTCGGTGGAGAAGCTGAGGCCGAAGACGTCGAAGGCGCCGACGGGGCGGTGGCTGTCCACGGTGAACTGCGGCACGCCGTGCTCGCGCATCAGCTCTTCGAGGTCCGGCCAGACGCTGTACGTGCGCTCCGCGAGGACGCCCTCGCGCTCGTTGAGTACCTCGTACAGGATCATGACGCCCTGGTTGGGCAGCCCGACCTCGTAGGCGTCGGGGTACATCAGGGTCCAGCGGACGTCGCAGCTGTCCCAGTCCTTGACGGTGGAGTTCAGCTCACCGCCGACGTACTGGATGGGCTTCTGCACATGCGGGAGCAGAGCTTCGAGCTGTGGGAAGACCGATGCGGCAGACATCTCGCGAACCTTCGTGAGCCGGCAGGGGTGACCATCAAGCGTACCCCGCGCCCCGGCCCTTCGGATCCGCCCGCAGAGCCTCACTGCCTCACGGTGCGAGATCCGCGCGCAGTACGGGATCGGAGGCACGGGCCCACACCTCGGGCAGCTCGCGCTCGCGGCGGTCGGCGGTCGCCTCCTCCTGGCCGTACAGCAGCCCCCAGGTGAAGGTGGTCTCCCCGGCCGCGTGTGCCTGGACGGCGAGGGCGCGCAGGGACTCGCGCGCGACCACGCTGTCCTGGTGGTCGCCCAGGAGGGACTGGAGGGCCTTCGTCCGCTTGGCGAAGCGTTTCGCGGGCTTGCCGAGGGCGGGCCGGGCGGCCTCACCGGCGTACCGGGCGCGCTTGGCCGCCTTGCGGGCCTCGTGCATGGCGGCGTCCCGCTCGGGCCCCGGCGGGTGATCCAGGGCGCGGTCCATCCGGCGCGCGAGCCGTTCGTAGTCCTTGAGCACCGCGCGGGGCAGGGCCTTCCCCGGCGCGCGGGATGCGGCGGGGCGCAGCGGCGGGTCGGCGGCGAGGGCGTCCAGGGTGTCGAGGAGGTCCAGATACCGCTGCCCGTCCAGGACGTCGAGGATCCGGCGGCGCGATCCGGTGCGGCGGGCGGTCGACCAGACCTGGAGCCGTCCGCGTACGGGCCCGAGGGCCAGGGTGGTGGGCAGGGCCTCGATCCGGGTGGTCAGCCGCTCGTCCAGGACCTCCTGGTCGCGGTCGACGCCCAGCTCCCCGGCGAGCCACTTCAGCTCGGCGCCGACGGGGTCGGTGACCTCGCGGTCCAGGATCTTGCGGTACGTCTTGAAGGCGCTGCGCAGCCGGCGGGTGGCCACGCGCATCTTGTGCACGGAGTCGGGGAGGTCGCGGCGGACGGCGGGGTCGCGCTCGACGATGGTGCGGATCTGTTCGCGTACGTAGGCGAGGACGTGGTCTCCGGCGGTGTGCGGCCCGTCCTCCTCCCGCTTCTCCTTGCGTACGGGGGTGGTCTCCGCCAGCGCCCTGGCGAGCTTGGAGGACGACTCCGAGGGGCGCACCCCGGCCTTGCGGAGCCGCTTCTCGACCGCGTCCAGGAAGGCGGGGTCACCGTCGTCGGCCAGTTCGACCTCGATCTCGGTCCAGGTGGTAGTGGTGCCGCTCCCCTTCCCCGCGAGCCGTTCGGCGCAGACCGTGTCGACGCTGACCTCGGCGAGGAGGGTGCCGTCGGGGCCGGTGAGGTGCTGGACGTCGCGGGAGGAGAGCAGGCGGGCGACGGGGGTCACCTCGTCGTGGCGGAGGCGGGAGCGGAGGAGGGCGGCGAAGGAGTGCGGCAGGGTGTCGCCCAGGGGCTCGTGCAGCTCGTCGCGGATGCCGGGGGCCACGGGGAGCTTCAGGTGCCAGCCCTCGTCGGCCCCGCCGGTCCTGCGGCGCAGGGTGAGGGAGTCGGCGGCGAGGCGGAGGCCGGGGGTGTCGTAGTAGACGGCGTCGAGTTCGGTGACGCCCTGGGGGACGGCCCGGGCGACCCCCGCCACCCGGCTCAGGTCGGGCAGCCGGGTGGCCTCGGTGGCCTCGTACTTCCGCTCGATCTCGCGTTTGGTGTCCGTCATATACGGACACCTACCCGCGCGGGGCGGGTTCAGGCGGACATCGGCCGTTGCACCCTGATCGACTGGAGCAGCCCGATGGCGATCCAGACGGCGAACATGGAGGACCCTCCGTAGGAGACGAAGGGCAGCGGCAGGCCGGACACCGGCATGATGCCGAGCGTCATGCCGATGTTCTCGAAGGACTGGAAGGCGAACCAGGCGATGATGCCGGCGGCGACGACCGTCCCGTACAGCTCGGTGGTCTCGCGGGCGATCCGGCAGGCGCGCCACAGGACGACACCGAGCAGGACGATGATCAGCCCGGCACCGAGGAAGCCCAGCTCCTCGCCGGCGACGGTGAAGACGAAGTCGGTCTGCTGCTCGGGAACGAACTGTCCGGTGGTCTGGGTGCCCTGGAAGAGCCCGGTGCCGGTGAGGCCGCCGGAGCCGATCGCGATGCGGGCCTGGTTGGTGTTGTAGCCGACTCCGGCCGGGTCGAGCGCCGGGTTGGCGAAGGCGGCGAAGCGGGCGATCTGGTAGTCGTCGAGGAGCCCGAGCTGCCAGATGGCCACCGCCCCGGCGGCGCCCGAGCCGAGCAGGCCGAAGACCCAGCGGTTGGAGGCGCCGGAGGCGAGCAGGACGCCGAGGACGATCGCGGCCATCACCATCACGGACCCGAGGTCCGGCATCAGCATGACGATGCCCATGGGGATCGCGGCGAGGGCCAGCGCCTTGGCGACGGTCCGGTGGTCGGGGTGGGCCTGGTCACCCGCGTCGACGCGGGCCGCGAGCAGC
This sequence comes from Streptomyces sp. NPDC043746, assembly GCF_056436485.1. Classification (NCBI taxonomy): domain Bacteria; kingdom Bacillati; phylum Actinomycetota; class Actinomycetes; order Kitasatosporales; family Streptomycetaceae; genus Streptomyces; species Streptomyces sp. NPDC043746. The sequence continues at coordinate 93,051 of NZ_JBWKCM010000016.1, forward strand.
ATCGCCATCACCAGGATGATGGTGACCTTGGTGAACTCGGAGGGCTGGATCGAGAAGCCGGCCGGGAGCTTGATCCAGGCGTGGGCACCGTTGACGGTGGTGCCGAGCGGGGTGAGTACGGCGAGGATGAGCAGCACTGAGACGCCGTAGAGGACCGGGACGGCTCCGCGCAGGGTGCGGTGGCCGAGCCAGATCGTGCCGATCATCAGGGCGACGCCGATGCCGGTGTTGAGGGAGTGCCGGATGAGGAAGAAGTAGGGGTCGCCCTGGGTGAGGTAGTCGCGGTTGCGGGTCGCGGACCAGACCAGGAGCGCACCGATGAAGGAGAGCGCGAGCGAGGCCCCGAGCAGCGGCCAGTCAAGCCGCCGGGCGAGGGAGTCGCGGGCGGTCAGCTTGGCCCAGGAGCCCCGCTCGGGGCCGTACCGGGCGACGGAGAAGCCACCTGCCATCAGGGCTGCCTCCCTGTCGTGGCCGGGGATCCGGTGAGCCCTGGTTGCCCCGGGGGCTGCGGCAGCAGGTTCTCGGGGTCGGCCGCCTGGCCCTCCTGCTCGGTGGGCACGGGCTGGTACGGCTCGATCTTCGGGGCGTGGATCGAGCCGTCGGGCTGGATCTTGGGCAGCGCCTTCTGGGGTGTGGGCAGCAGGGCCTTCCTCACATCCTGGTTGCCCTGGGCGTCGAGGCCGTAGAGCGCGTCGTAGATCTTGCGGACGGCGGGCCCGGAGGCGCCGGAGCCGGTGCCGCCCTGGGAGATCGTCATGACGATCGTGTAGTCGTCGGTGTAGGTGGCGAGCCACGAGGTGGTCTGCTTGCCGTAGACCTGGGCGGTGCCGGTCTTGGCGCGCATCGGGATCTTGTCCTGCGGCCAGCCGCCGAACCGCCAGGCCGCCGTGCCACCGGGCTCGACCACGGCCCGCAGGCCCTTGTCGAGGTCCTTGACGGTCTGGGCGCTGACCGGCAGCTTGCCGCTCGCCTTGGGCTTGATCTCCCGGACGGTCTTGCCGTCGGGGCTGATCACGGCCTTGCCGACGGTGGGCTCGTGGAGGGTGCCGCCGTTGCTGATGGCGGCGTAGGCGGTGGCCATCTGGATCGGGGTGACCAGCACGTCCCCCTGGCCGATGGCGTAGTTGATGCTGTCGTAGGCCTTGAGCTGGTTGCCTTCGAGGCAGCTCTCGTAGGCGATCTGCTGCACGTACGTGCCGCCCTTCTTGCCCTCCTTGCACCAGGCGTCCTTGTTGGCCTCCCAGAACTTCTGCTTCCACTCGCGGTCCGGGATGCGGCCCTTGACCTCGTTGGGGAGGTCGATGCCGGTCTCGGAGCCGAGGCCGAAGTCGCGCGCGGTGGTGTAGAACCAGTTCTTGGCGTCCTTCTTCGGCTTTATGCCGCCGTCCCGGGCCCACTCCTCGTGGCCGAGGCGGTAGAACACGGTGTTGCAGGAGTACTTGAGCGCCTCACCGAGGGTGATGGGCCCGTGCCCCTGGGACTCGAAGTTGGCGAAGGTCTGGCTGCCGAGGCTGTAGGAGCTGCTGCAGTTGTACCGGTCGTTGAAGGCGTGCCCGGCCCGGACGGCGGCGCTCGCGGAGACCACCTTGAAGATGGAGCCGGCGGGTGCCTGGCCCTGGATGGCCCGGTTGAGCAGCGGGTAGTTGGACTTCTTGCTGGTGAGCTCGGCGTACTCCTTGCCGGAGATGCCGCCGACCCAGGCGTTGGGGTCGTAGTCGGGCTGGGAGGCCATCGCGACGACCCGGCCGGTCTTCGACTCCATGACGACCACGGCGCCGGCGTCGGCCTCGTACTTGCGGCCGGTGATCTTGTCGGTCTCGCCCCGCACCAGCTTCATCGCGGCGGCGAGCTCGTACTCGGCCACCGCCTGGACCCGGGCGTCGAGGCTGGTGACGAGGTTGGAGCCGGGCACCGCCGGGTCGCTCTCGGCCTCCCCCATGACACGGCCGAGGTTGTCGACCTCGTAGCGGGTGACGCCCGCCTTGCCGCGCAGCTCCTTGTCGTACGTGCGCTCCAGGCCCGAGCGGCCGACCTGGTCGGAGCGCAGATAGGGCGAGGGGCCGTCCAGCGCCTTCTGGATCTCCTCGTCGGTGACGGGCGAGAGGTAGCCGAGGACCTGCGCGGTCTTCGCCTTGCCGGGTGCGGCGTAGCGGCGTACGGCGGTGGGCTCGGCGGTGATGCCGGGGAAGTCCTCGGCGCGCTCGCGGATCTGGAGGGCCTGCTGGGTGGTGGCCTCGTCGGTGACCGGGATCGGCTGGTAGGGCGAGCCGTTCCAGCAGGGTTGCGGGGTCTTGGAGTCGCAGAGGCGGACCTTGTCCCGGACCTCCTGGGGCTCCATGTCCAGCACGTCCGCGAGCCGGGTGAGGACGCCGACGCCGTTGTCCTTCATCTTCAGCAGCTCGGTGCGGCTGGCGGAGACGACGAGCCGGGTCTCGTTGTCGGCGAGCGGCACGCCCCGGGCGTCGAGGATCGAGCCGCGCACGGCGGGCTGGACGACCTGCTGGACGCCGTTGCCCGCCGCCTTGGTGGTGTACTCCTCGCCGTTGCGGATCTGGAGGTACCACAGGCGCCCGCCGAGGGTGAGGAGCAGCGAGAAGACGAGCACCTGGATGACGATCAGCCGGATCTGGACCCGCTGGGTCCGCCCGGTCTCGGGAATGTTGCTCACGGGGCGCCCCCGGTGGTGGTCCGGCTGGGGGTACGGGGGTCGGCCCCCGGAAGACGCGGCCTCACGGGGCGCCCCCGGTGCCCTCGGTAACGTACGGCTTCACAGGCGCTTGACCCCCTTGATGCGGCCCGCACGGGACGCACGGCTGCGGGCGGCCTTCATGCGCAGACCGCCGCGCTGGTTGCCGATGCGCAGACCGGTGCCCGAGGCGAGCCAGCCGGCGGCGACGTCCTTGCTGCCGCCCGCGGCCTCGGAGACCGGGTCGTTCTCGGTGCGTCTGGCCAGGGCCATGATCAGCGGGACGGTGAAGGGGGCCAGCAGCAGGTCGTAGATCGCCGCGGTGAGCAGCAGGCTGCCCAGGCCCACATGGCGGGCGGCCGTGTCCCCGACGAGGGCGCCGACGCCCGCGTACAGCAGGGTCGAGCCGAGCGCGGCGGCGACCACCGCGGCCATCGGGGCGAAGGCCGACTTCAGCTGCCCGTTCTCCGGCCGGACCAGACCGGCGAGATAGCCGATGACGCAGAGCACCAGGGCGTAGCGCCCGGCCGCGTGGTCGGCGGGGGGTGCGAGGTCGGCGAGGAGTCCGGCGCCGAAGCCGATGAGCGAGCCGCTGACCGGGCCGTACACGAAGGCGAGTCCGAGGACGGTGAGGAGCAGCAGGTCGGGGACGGCGCCGGGGAGCTGGAGACGGGCGAGGACGGAGACCTGGACGACGAGGGCGACGACGACCAGGGCGGTGGAGAGCAGAGTCCGGTTCAGGCGCATGGGGATCAGCTCTACTCCTGGTCGCTTGCCGCGTTGTCGGGTTGCTGGGCGTTGCCCTGGGGGTCGGCTGCCGCGTCCCCGGCCGCCTGGCCGTCGCCCGGGTTCTCGTTGACGTTGCCGACGACGTTGCCGGAGCCGTCGACGAGATCGCCGTTGGGCTGGACGGTGACGGTGACCGTGGGGGTCGGCTTGGGCTTGGTCGTGGCGGGCTGCTTCGGCAGGACCGTGTCGCGGGGGTCCGAGCGCGGGGCCTGGACGACGACGCCGACGATGTCGAGCTTGGTGAACCCGACGTACGGCCTCACATGGACGGTCCGGGTGAGCGCGCCGCCCGCGGGGTCGACGCGGACGACCTCGCCGACCGGGACGCCGGGCACGAAGGGCTTGTCCTTGCTGGAGCCGAAGGTGACGAGCCGGTCGCCCGCCTTCACCTTGGCCTTGCCGTTGAGGAACTGGACCGAGAGCGGGCGGGATCCCTGGCCGGTGGCGAAGCCCAGTTCGTCGGTCTTCTCCATCCGGGTACCGACGGTGAAGGAGGGGTCGTTGGCCAGCAGGACCGTGGAGGTGCTGGGGCCGACGGTGGTGACCCGGCCGACCAGGCCCTCACCGTTGAGGACGGTCATGTCCCGGCGGATGCCGTCGTCGGAGCCGGCGTCGATGGTGATCGTCCAGGAGAAGCCCTGGGCCGCTCCTATGGCGATGACCTGGGCGCCCTTGATGCCGTACTGTCCGGCGCCCGCGGTCTTCAGCATCGTGTCGAGCTGGCGGACGCGGCTGTCGGTCCGGTCGTCGCTGCCGAGCTTCGCCTTCAGCGCGGCGTTCTCCTGCTCCAGGACGGAGATCCGGTCGTGCCGTTTCCCGGAGTCCCGGACCGCTCCTATGGCGTTGCCCACCGGGTCGACCGCTGCCGCGACGCCGTTCTCCACCGGTCCGAAGACCGTGGCCGCGGCATGCCGCGCGCCGTCGACCGGTGAGCCTTCGCCGCCTCGGATATCCACCGTGATCAGGGCGAATGCGATGGCGATCAGCAGCACCAGGAGCAGCCGGCTCTCTCGTGTGTCCCTCACGTGCGGCGGCCGTGCCTTCCTCGTCGGAATGTTCGTGCCTAAGTGTTCTTCTCTGGGCGTACGTGGCTGTCGTGCTGTCAGTCAGTACGTGTACGTCAACGATCTATATCAACGATCCGGCGGGCGGAACCGCAGCGTCCGCGCGCCGGATCGGGTGACACTCCGCTGCCCGCGCCTCAGCGGCGGGGCTGGGCGTCCAGCACCTGCTGGAGCGCCTCGAACTCCTCGACGCACTTGCCGGAGCCGAGCGCCACGGAGTCGAGCGGGTCCTCGGCGATGTGGATGGGCATGCCCGTCTCGCGGCGCAGCCGCTCGTCCAGGCCGCGGAGCATCGCGCCGCCGCCGGTGAGGACGATGCCGCGGTCCATGATGTCGCCGGACAGCTCGGGCGGGCACTTGTCGAGCGTCGTCTTCACGGCGTCGACGATCGCGTTGACCGGCTCCTCGATGGCCTTGCGGACCTCGGCGGCCGAGATGACGACCGTCTTGGGCAGTCCGGAGACCAGGTCGCGGCCGCGGATCTCGGTGTGCTCGTCCTTGTCCAGGTCGTACGCGGAACCGATCGTGATCTTGATCTGTTCGGCGGTCCGCTCACCGAGGAGGAGCGAGTACTCCTTCTTGATGTGCTGGATGATCGCGTTGTCCAGCTCGTCACCGGCGGTCCGGATCGACTGGGCGGTGACGATTCCGCCGAGCGAGATCACCGCGACCTCGGTGGTGCCGCCGCCGATGTCCACGACCATGTTGCCGGTGGCCTCGTGGACCGGCAGGCCGGAGCCGATGGCGGCGGCCATGGGCTCCTCGATGATGTGCACCTGACGCGCGCCGGCCTGCGTGGACGCCTCGATGACGGCACGGCGCTCGACCCCGGTGATACCGGAGGGCACGCAGACGACGACCCTGGGGCGGGCCAGATAACGGCGCTTGTGGATCTTGAGGATGAAGTAGCGGAGCATGCGCTCCGTGATCTCGAAGTCGGCGATCACGCCGTCCTTCAGCGGCCGCACGGCAACGATGTTGCCCGGCGTCCGCCCGATCATCTTCTTGGCCTCGGAGCCGACCGCCAGAATTCCACCGGTGTTGGTGTTGATGGCCACGACGGACGGCTCGTTCAGGACGATGCCGCGCCCCCTGACGTACACCAGCGTGTTGGCAGTCCCGAGGTCGATAGCCATGTCACGGCCGATGAACGACATTGAGTTCCCCTTGTTCCCCATGAGGATGCGTCGGGCCTTCCCAGGAAGCGAAGATGGCTTGTTCTGGTAGGCGAGGTTGGCGCTGCGGGCGTGGAAGCTTCCATCGTAGTGCCGTATGCACGGACACAGCGCGAGGGTCCTTCGCCATGTGAGCGGAACGGGTGGCCGTTCTACCCATGGTGACGTTACGTCGGAGGGATGCGTTCCCGCGAGAGGGAACCCTATGCCGAAGGGCGACCGAATTACTTCGGTCGCCCCGGGCGAGCAGCGCTGTTTGGCCGATCGGGTCAGGAAAGTCCCGGAAAGAAGAGCTTCAGTTCTCGCTCTGCGGACTCCGGCGAGTCCGAGGCGTGGATGAGGTTCTCCCGGGTGATCGTGCCGAAGTCACCGCGGATCGACCCGGGCGCGGCGGCGATCGGGTCGGTCGGGCCGGCCAGGGCACGGACGCCCTCGATGACCCGCTCGCCTTCGGCCACCAGGGCGACGACGGGGCCGGAGGCCATGAACTCCATGAGCGGCTCGTAGAAGGGGCGGCCCTTGTGCTCGCCGTAGTGCTGCTCCAGCGTGTCGTGGTCCAGGGTGCGCAGCTCCAGCGCGGTGATCCGCCAGTCCGCCTTGCGCTCGATCCGGCCGACGATCTCGCCGATCAGGCCGCGGCGGACCGCGTCGGGCTTGAGCAGGACGAGGGTGCGCTGGGTCATGTGCGGCTCCTTGCAGGCATACGGGTGCGGTGAGGCGAGATTACAGGGGCACGGAAACGGGTCGGCGCCCGGGTTCACCCAGAGTCACCCCCGGGCCCCGGGCGCCGCCGCGCGTCAGGCGGCGGCCTCTTCGGCCTCGCGCTCGGCGGCCCAGCGGGCCTTGTCCTCGTCCATCCGGCGGCCGTAGTGCACCGAGGCCCACCACAGCCCGCCGAAGACCAGCCCGAGGATGAACATCATCGGGACCACGAAGCCGCTGAGGACCAGCGCGACCTGGAGGGCCCAGCCGAGCTGGACGCCGCCGGGGCGGGTGATCATCCCGCAGAGCAGCAGGGAGAGCACCATGCCGACCCCGCAGACCGTCCAGACCGCGGCCATGGAGACGTCGTCCAGCTTCATCGCGACGAGACCGGCGAAGCCGATCACGAAGAACTCACCCAGCAGCGTCGAGGCGCAGAGCGTACGCATCCTTCTTCTCAGCCCCTTCCGAGCAGCAGCCGGGCCTCGCCGACCGTGATCACCGATCCGGTCACCAGCACCCCGGCGCCCGCGTACTCGTCCTCCTCCTCGGCCAGCGTGATCGCGGCCTCCAGCGCGTCGTCGAGACGCGGCTCGACCTGGACGCGGTCGTCACCGAAGACCTCGACGGCGATGGCGGCCAGCTCGTCCGCGTCGAGCGCGCGGTCGGTGGAGTTCTGCGTGACGACGACCTCGGCGAAGATCGGCTCGAAGGCCTCCAGGAGCCCTCGCACGTCCTTGTCGCCGCTGGTGCCGACCACGCCGATCAGCCGGGAGAAGCCGAACGCCTCGGAGATGCCGTCCGCCGCGGCCCTGGCCCCCGCGGGGTTGTGGGCAGCGTCCAGGACGACGGTCGGGCTGGAGCGCACGACCTCCAGGCGGCCGGGCGAGACCACCGAGGCGAACGCCTTGCGGATGGCGTCGATGTCCAGGGAACGGGCCTGCTCGGCGCCGATGCCGAAGAACGCCTCCACTGCGGCGAGCGCGACGGCCGCGTTGTGCGCCTGGTGGGCCCCGTACAGCGGCAGGAAGATCTCCTCGTACTCACCCCCCAGTCCGCGCAGGGTCAGCAGCTGCCCGCCGACGGCCACCTCACGGGAGGTGACGCCGAACTCCATGCCCTCCCGGGCCACGGTGGCGTCCACCTCGACGGCCTTCTTCAGCATCACCTGCGCCGCGTCCACCGGCTGCTGGGCCAGGATGACGGTCGCCCCCTGCTTGATGATCCCGGACTTCTCCCCCGCGATCTCGGCGGGCGTGGCGCCGAGCCGGTCGGTGTGGTCCAGGGAGATCGGGGTGACCACGGCGACCGTGGAGTCGATGACGTTGGTGGCGTCCCAGGTGCCGCCCATGCCGACCTCGACGACCGCCACGTCGACGGGCGCGTCGGCGAAGGCCGCGTACGCCATGCCGGTGAGCACCTCGAAGAAGGAGAGGCGGTAGGGCTGCTGGGCGTCGACCATCTCGACGTACGGCTTGACGTCCCCGTACGTCTCGATGAAGCGCTCGGGCGGGATCGGGGCGCCGTCGAGGCTGATCCGCTCGGTGATCGACTGGACGTGCGGCGAGGTGTACCGGCCGGTGCGCAGCTCGAAGGCGTTGAGCAGGGCCTCGATCATGCGGGCCGTGGAGGTCTTGCCGTTGGTGCCGGTGATGTGGATCGAGGGGTAGGCGCGCTGCGGCTCACCGAGGACGTCCATCAGGGCGGCGATGCGGGTGACGGAGGGTTCGAGCTTGGTCTCGCCCCAGCGTCCTGCGAGCTCCTGCTCCACCGCGCGCAGCGCCCGGTCGGTCTCGGGGTCGGCGGGCCGGGCGGGGACCACGTCGGCCTGGGGGGCGCCCCCGTAGGTGCGCAGGGTGCGGCTCCCGGCCTCGATCACCGCCAGGTCGGGGTCGCGCTGGGTCTCTTCGCCGACGATCTCCGCGAAGGTGTCGTCGGGCTCGGACGCGTCGGGCCGGTCTGAAGGGCGGGGCTCACTCACGGGGCCAGTCTACGGATGGGCACCGACATCGCGCGCAGCGCCCGGCGTACGGTCCGGGGGACGGCCGGGAGACGGTACGGGGAAGCCCCCGCATCCCCGGTCGGTCGGGGTGCGGGGGCTTCGCGCGGGAGTGTCCGGCCATTCGGCGTCGCCCGCCCGCGCCGAAGGGCCGGACGCCCCCTGGCTCATCAGCTCGCGGGGAGGGCCGCCAGCTGGGCGGAGATCCGCTCGATGTCGGCCTCGGCCTTGGCGAGCCGACCGCGGATCTTGTCGACCACGTTGTCCGGCGCCTTGGCGAGGAACGCCTCGTTGCCGAGCTTCCCCTCCGCCTGGGCCTTCTCCTTGCGCGCGGCCTCCAGGTCCTTGGTGAGGCGTTTGCGCTCGGCCGGGACGTCGATCGTGCCGGAGAGGTCCAGCGCGACGGTGGCCCCGGCGACGGGGAGGGAGGCGGTGGCGCTGAAGCCCTCGCCGGCCGGCTCCAGGCGGAGCAGCTGGCGGATGGCCGCCTCGTGCGGGGCGAGTGCCGTGCCGGTCAGGGTCAGCTCGGCCGGAACCTTCTGGCCGGGCTTGAGGCCCTGGTCGCCCTTGAAGCGGCGGACCTCGGTGACGACCTGCTGGACCAGCTCGATCTCCTTCTCGGCCGCCTCGTCACGGAAGCCGGAGTCCGCGGGCCACGGCGCGATCACGACGGACTCGCCGCCGGTCAGCGTGGTCCACAGGGTCTCCGTGACGAACGGGACGATCGGGTGGAGGAGGCGCAGGGTGACGTCGAGGACCTCACCGAGGACCCGGCCGGAGACCTTGGCCTGCTCGCCGCCCGCGAAGAAGGTCGTCTTGGACAGCTCGACGTACCAGTCGAAGACCTCGTCCCACGCGAAGTGGTAGAGCGCGTCGGAGATCTTGGCGAACTGGAAGTCGTCGTAGAAGCGGTCGACGTCCGCGACGGTCTCGTTGAGGCGCGAGAGGATCCACCGGTCGGTGGCCGTCATCTGCGACGGGTCCGGCAGCGGGCCCTCGACCGTCGCACCGTTCATCAGGGCGAAACGGGTGGCGTTCCAGATCTTGTTGGCGAAGTTCCGGGAGGCCTTGACCCAGTCCTCGCCGATCGGGACGTCGGCGCCCGGGTTGGCGCCGTTGGCCAGGGTGAAGCGGACGGCGTCGGAGCCGTACGCGTCCATCCAGTCGATCGGGTCGACGGCGTTCGGGTTGGACTTCGACATCTTCTTGCCGAACTCGTCGCGGACGAGGCCGGTGAGGGCGACCGTCTTGAACGGGACCTCGCCGTCCATCGCGTACAGACCGAACATCATCATCCGGACGACCCAGAAGAAGATGATGTCGTGGCCGGTGAGCAGGACGTCCGTGGAGTAGAACTTCTCCAGGTCCGGGGTCTGTTCGGGCCAGCCGAGCGTGGAGAACGGCCACAGGCCCGAGGAGAACCAGGTGTCGAGGACGTCCTCGTCCTGGACCCAGCCCTCGCCGGTCGGCGGCTCGTCGTCGGGTCCGACGCAGACGACCTCGCCGTCGGGGCCGTACCAGACGGGGATGCGGTGGCCCCACCAGAGCTGGCGCGAGATGCACCAGTCGTTGAGGTTGTCGACCCAGTCGAAGTAGCGGCGCTCCAGCTCCTTGGGGTGGATCTCGACCCGGCCGTCGCGGACCGCGTCGCCGGCGGCGGCGGCGAGCGTCTCGACCTTGACCCACCACTGGAGCGAGAGGCGCGGCTCGACGGTGGTCTTGCAGCGGGAGCAGTGCCCGACGGAGTGCATGTACGGGCGCTTCTCCGCGACGACCCTGCCCTGCTCGCGCAGCGCCTCGACGATCGCGGAACGGGCCTCGAAGCGGTCCAGCCCCTCGAAGGGGCCGGGGACGGTGATGACCGCGCGGCCGTCCATGATCGTGACGGACTCCAGGCCGTGGCGCTGGCCGATGGCGAAGTCGTTGGGGTCGTGGGCCGGGGTGACCTTGACCGCGCCGGTGCCGAACTCCGGGTCGACGTGGGTGTCCGCGACGACCGGGATCGTACGGTCGGTCAGCGGCAGCTTGATCCGCTTGCCGATCAGGTGCGCGTAGCGCTCGTCGTCGGGGTGGACGGCGACGGCGGTGTCACCGAGCATCGTCTCGACGCGGGTGGTCGCGACGACGACCGTCTCGTCCCCTTCTCCGTACGTGAGGGAGACCAGCTCGCCGGCGTCGTCCTGGTGGTCGACCTCCGCGTCCGAGAGCGCCGTCATGCAGCGCGGGCACCAGTTGATGATGCGCTCGGCGCGGTAGATCATGCCGTCGTCGAAGAGGTTCTTGAAGATCGTCTGGACGGCCTGGGACAGGCCCTCGTCCATGGTGAAGCGCTCACGCGACCAGTCCAGACCCGCACCGAGGCGGCGCAGCTGGCCGAGGATGCGGCCGCCGTACTCCTCCTTCCACTGCCAGGTCCGCTCGACGAAGGCCTGACGGCCGATGTCATGCCGGGACTTGCCCTCCTCGGCGAGCTGCTGCTCGACCTTGTTCTGGGTGGCGATGCCGGCGTGGTCCATGCCGGGCAGCCACAGCGTCTCGAACCCCTGCATCCGCTTGCGGCGGGTGAGGGCGTCCATCAGCGTGACCTGGAAGGCGTGGCCCAGGTGGAGGGCTCCGGTGACGTTGGGCGGCGGGATGACGATGGTGTACGGAGGCTTCTCACTCTTCGCGTCGGCTTCGAAGTAACCACGCTCTACCCAGCGCTCGTACAGCTTCCCCTCTACATCGGCCGGCGCGTACGTGGTCGGCAGTTCGGGGTTGCTGGCTGGCTGCTGCGATGAGTTCTCGGTCACGGGGGACAGTTTAGGGCCGTCACAGGTCTGCACTGAAACGGATTGGTTCAGTAACGGTGTCGGGGCCGATCCCCCATGTCAGGGCGGCTTCCGTCAGGATGTTCGCAACGCACAGGACCGACCGGCACGTGGAGGGCGGAAGAAGGAGCGGGGTTGGGTGCGTGCAGCTGCAAGGCGGAGGATTGAGCCAACGCGGAGCGTTGGTGATTGACGACAACGCCGCAGATGCGCGTGCCCAACCCCGCGACGCCGCCCTCCACGTGCCGGTCGGTCCAAGGATTCTGGAGGGGACACCTCGATGAGCTACAACCAGCCGGGCCCGTACGGTGGGCAGCCGCCCCAGGGCCAGCCCGGACCGTACGGACAGCAGCCCGGGCCGTACGGCGGCCCGCCGCAGGGTCCTCCGCAGGGCCAGCCCGGCTATGGCTACCCCCAGCAGGCCCCGCAGGGCGTCCCGCCGCAGCAGCCGGGCCCGTACGGGCAGCCCGGCTACGGCACCCCGCCGCAGGGCCAGCCCGGTTACGGCTACCCGCAGCCGCAGCAGCCGGGGCCCTACGGCCAGCAGCCGCCCACTCCCCCGTACGGCGGCCAGCCGGTGTACGGCGGCCAGCCCCCGTACCCGCCGCAGCCGCCGAAGAAGAAGACCGGGCTGATCGTGGGCGCGTCCGTGCTGGCGCTCGCGGTCATCGGGGCGGGTGTCTGGTACTTCGCGGCGGGCGGCGCGAGCAACAGTGACGTGGCCGACTCGACGCGGGGCTACAAGCTGACACCGGCCGCATCGGTGGACGACTACACGAAGGACCCGTCCAAGCCCGAGCGCTCCGGCCCGCTGACGGGGCAGTCGAAGGCCGACGCCGAGGCGGCGGGGGTCAAGAACCCGCAGCAGGCGGGCGCCCAGTACAAGAGCGGCTCGAAGGACAACCCGCTCACGCAGAAGATGCTCCTGCTCCAGGGCTACTGGGGTGAGGTCGAGGACCCGGCCAAGGTCATCAACAACTTCTTCAGCGACGCCGAGAAGAAGATGGGCGAGAGCAGCAACGGCGGCAAGGTCTCTCTCGTCGGCAGCCCCAACGACGTCGAGCCGGCCGGTTTCGACGGCGCCCTGATGCGGTGCCAGGACCTCAAGACGATCAATGAGAAGGCCGACGGCACCCTCGCGAAGGGGCCGAAGGAGGTCATCACCCCGGTCTGCATCTGGGCCGACTACAGCACCGTCGGGATGGTCGTCGGCGTGGACGTCGGCAGCGCCCTGACCGGCAAGGCCATGGCACAGGACGAGGTCGCTGCCCTCGCCGCCAAGCTCTACAACACCTCGCGCACCAAGATCTGACGCGCCTGGCCCGCCTCAACCCCGAAGGGGCGCCCACCGGTTCGACCGGGGGCGCCCCTTCGGCGTAGGTGACCGCCGTGCCGCTACGCGGACTTCTCATGCCGGCCGCCGTCGTTCTTGCCGATCGTGCGCGGCTCGCGCGGGACCAGCGTCGGGTTGACGTGGTCGCGGACGACGTCCGGGGTGATGACGACGCGGGCGACGTCCTTGCGGGACGGGACCTCGTACATCACGGACTGGAGAACTTCCTCCATGATGGCGCGCAGGCCGCGCGCGCCCGTCTGGCGCAGGATCGCCTGGTCCGCGATGGCCTCCAGGGCCTCGCGCTCGAACTCCAGCTCCACACCGTCGAGTTCGAAGAGGCGCTGGTACTGCTTGACCAGGGCGTTGCGCGGCTCGATGAGGATCTGGAGGAGGGCCTCGCGGTCCAGGTTGTGGACCGAGGTCAGCACGGGGAGACGGCCGATGAACTCGGGGATCATCCCGAACTTCACCAGGTCCTCCGGCATGACCTCCTGGAACTGGTCGCTCGCCTGGATCTCCAGCTTGGAGCGGATCGTGGCGCCGAATCCGATGCCCTTGGCGCCGGCCCGGGACTCGATGATCTTCTCCAGACCGGAGAAGGCGCCGCCCACGATGAACAGCACGTTCGTCGTGTCGATCTGGATGAACTCCTGGTGCGGGTGTTTCCGTCCGCCCTGCGGCGGTACGGAGGCGGTGGTGCCCTCCAGGATCTTCAGCAGGGCCTGCTGGACGCCCTCGCCGGAGACATCGCGGGTGATCGACGGGTTCTCGCTCTTGCGGGCGACCTTGTCGATCTCGTCGATGTAGATGATCCCGGTCTCGGCCTTCTTGACGTCGTAGTCGGCCGCCTGGATCAGCTTGAGCAGGATGTTCTCGACGTCCTCGCCGACGTAGCCGGCCTCCGTCAGGGCGGTGGCGTCCGCGATGGCGAACGGGACGTTGAGCATGCGGGCCAGCGTCTGCGCCAGCAGCGTCTTGCCCGAGCCGGTGGGGCCCAGCAGCAGGATGTTCGACTTGGCCAGCTCGATCGCGTCGTCACGACCGGCGGCGCCGCCGTTCTCCCCGGCCTGGACCCGCTTGTAGTGGTTGTACACCGCGACGGAGAGGGCCTTCTTCGCGGGCTCCTGCCCGACGACGTACCCCTCCAGGAACTCGTAGATCTCACGGGGCTTGGGAAGCTCTTCCCAGCGGACCTCGCTCGTCTCCGCGAGCTCCTCCTCGATGATCTCGTTGCAGAGATCGATGCACTCGTCGCAGATGTACACACCGGGTCCCGCGATGAGCTTCTTCACCTGCTTCTGGCTCTTGCCGCAGAACGAGCACTTGAGCAGGTCGCCGCCATCACCGATGCGTGCCACGAGGTGCTTCCCCTTCGCCTGGGAGGCCGCCTGGTTCAGCGGCTCCTGGTGCCTCTATCCGACGGTACCTTGCCTGGGCCCCCGTTCGGGCCCCCCTTGGCACGGTTCACACCGTCGAGACCGTGCGAACGGAATGTGCCAAGGGGAAAGACCGACGTCAGAGCGATGCGCCCGCGGTGGTCTTGCGGGTGGACACGATCTGGTCGACGAGCCCGTACGCCAGGGCGTCCTCGGCCGTCAGGATCTTGTCGCGCTCGATGTCCTCGCGGATCTTCTCCAGCGGGGTGGTCGAGTGCCGGGCCAGCATCTCCTCCAGCTGCGTCCGCATGCGGAGGATCTCGTTGGCCGCGATCTCCAGGTCGGAGAGCTGCTCGCGGCCCGTCTGCGAGGACGGCTGGTGGATGAGGACGCGGGCGTGCGGGAGCGCCATGCGCTTGCCCGGGGTGCCGGCGGCCAGCAGGATGGCGGCGGCGGAGGCGGCCTGGCCCATGCAGACCGTCTGGATGTCCGGCTTCACGAACTGCATCGTGTCGTAGATCGCGGTGAGCGCGGTGAACGAGCCGCCGGGGCTGTTGATGTAGATCGAGATGTCGCGGTCCGGGTCCATCGACTCCAGGCAGAGCAGCTGCGCCATGACGTCGTTGGCCGAGGCGTCGTCGATCTGGACGCCGAGGAAGATCACGCGCTCCTCGAAGAGCTTCGCGTACGGGTCGTACTCGCGCACCCCCTGCGAGGTGCGCTCCACGAAGCGCGGGACGACGTAGCGGTTGTCCACCTGCGGGCCGGTGTAGAGGCCGCTCGCGGAGGCGCCGGAGAAGTTGTTCATGTGGGTGTTCACCATCCTGGTGGCGTTCGGTGGGCTGGGGGTCTCGGCGTACGAGAAGGGTGCGGGCGGTGCGGCCGGTCCGGTGGGGACCGGGTCAGGCACCGGTGCCGCCGCCGCCCGGGATGCCCGACGCGACCGTGATGATCTCGTCGATGAGGCCGTAGTCCTTGGCCTCCTCCGCCGTGTACCAGCGGTCGCGGTCGCCGTCGCGGATGATCGTCTCGACGGTCTGGCCGGAGTGGTGGGCGGTGATCTCGGCCATGCGCGTCTTGGTGCGGAGCAGGTACTGGGCCTGGATCTTGATGTCCGAGGCCGTACCGCCGATGCCGGCCGAACCCTGGTGCATGAGGATGTCGGTGTTCGGGAGCGCGAAGCGCTTGCCCGCGGCGCCGCCGGTGAGCAGGAACTGGCCCATCGAGGCCGCCATGCCCATGCCGATGGTGACCACGTCGTTCGGGATGTACTGCATGGTGTCGTAGACCGCCATGCCTGCGGTCACGGAGCCACCGGGGCTGTTGATGTAGAGGTAGATGTCCTTGTCCGGGTCGGCGGCAAGGAGCAGGAGCTGTGCGGTGATCTTGTTGGCGATGTCATCGTCGACCTGCTGGCCGAGGAAGATGATGCGCTCGCCGAGCAGTCGGCTGTAGACCTGGTCACCGAGGCCTCCACCGAGGGACGGCTCACCGGCGGCGTAGGGCATCAGATTCGTCACGTATCCACCTGCTCGTCTCTGACGGCTCCGGCCGTCTCAGCTTCTTCGTACCGGGTGGGTGAGTCACTCCCCCACCCTTCCTCTTCATGGACCCTAACGCGCAGGTGGGACAACGCCATCCCGGTTCCGCAACTGTTCGCTGGGAGCGCAAGGTCCGCCGGGGGCACAGGGGTTCCGGGGCCGTACGGCGGTACGGGGGACACGGCGACGGGCCCCGGACGCGTGGTGCGTCCGGGGCCCGTCGGGGAGTTCAGCGCGAGGCTCAGGCCTCGTTCTTCTCCTCGGCCTTGGCGTCGTCCGCCTTGGCCTCGGTGGCGGCCTCGTCCTCGTCGTCGTCCAGGTTGACGATCTCACCGTTGGTGTCGACGACCTTGGCGGCCTCGACGACCACCGCGAGCGCCTTGCCGCGGGCGACCTCGCCGACGAGCATCGGCACCTGGCCGCCCTCGACGACGGCCTGGGCGAACTGGTCGGGGCTCATGCCGGAGGAGGCGGCACGCCGCATGAGGTGCTCGGTGAGCTCCTCCTGGTTGACGTTCAGCTTCTCCTTGTTGACCAGCTCGTCCAGGATGAACTGGGTCTTGATGCCCTTGATCGCCTGCTCGGAGGTCTCGTTCTCGAACTCCTCCAGGGTCTTGCCCTGGATCTCGAGGTACTTCTCCAGGTCGAGACCCATCTGACCGAGCTGGTGGTGCTCCAGGTTGTGCTTGCGGGTCTGGACCTCGTCCGCGAGCAGCTTCTCCGGGATCGGGACCTCGGCGAGCTTCAGCAGCTCCTCCAGGACGCGCTCCTGGGCCTGGGTGGCCTGGTCGTACTGCTTGGTGGTCTCCAGGCGCTTGCGGCTGTCGGCCTTCAGCTCCTCCAGCGTGTCGAACTCGCTGGCCATCTGGGCGAAGTCGTCGTCCAGCTCGGGAAGCTCGCGGGCGGCGACGGCGGTGACCTTGACGGTGACCTCGGCGTCCTTGCCCTCGGCGGAGCCGCCCTTCAGCTGCGAGCTGAAGGTGGCCTCGCCACCGGCCTCCAGACCGGTCACGGCCTCGTCGATGCCGTCGAGGAGCTCGCCGGAACCGATGGTGTACGAGACACCCGCGGCCACGCCGTCCTCCAGGACCTCGCCGTCGACCTTGGCCTCCAGGTCGATCGTGACGACGTCGCCCTCGGCGGCGGCACGCTCGACCGGGTTGGTGGAGGCGAAGCGCTCGCGCAGCTGCTGCACGGCCTTCTCGACCTCTTCGTCGGTGACCTCGAGGGCGTCGACGGTGACCTCGATGCCGGAGTAGTCCGGGATCTCGATCTCGGGGCGCACGTCGACCTCGGCGGTGAAGGCCAGCAGCTCGCCGTCCTTCAGCTCGGTGATGTCGACCTCGGGCTGGCCGAGGACGTTCAGCTCACCCTCGTTGACCGCCTCGGTGTAGAACTTCGGAAGGGCGTCGTTGACGGCCTCCTCCAGCACAGCACCGCGGCCGAACCGCTGGTCGATGACCCGGGCGGGGATCTTGCCCTTGCGGAAGCCCTTCACCGTGACCTGCTGGTTGATCTTCTTGTACGCCGCGTCGAGGCTGTCCTTGAGCTCCTCGAAGGGCACCTCGATGCTGAGCCGAACCCGGGTCGGGTTCAGGGTCTCCACGGCGCTCTTCACGGTTCGGTCTCCTTGGTGGCTGACTTCTTGGGGTTCTGCTGGGCCGCCGATCGGCGGCTTCGCGGACCGAGCCCGGTACATCAGACACACGGGCACGCAATTTGCATAGTAACGGCAAGGGGGAGGACTCCCACAATGCGATCTTGCCGGTGGTCGGGGTGGCCGGATTCGAACCGACGACCTTCCGCTCCCAAAGCGGACGCGCTACCAAGCTGCGCCACACCCCGTCGGTGCGAGACGTAGGGTACATGGGCCGGAGCCGCCCGTCGGCCGCTTTGCGCGGGGTCCGGGCCGCGGTGGCCGGGGCCGGGACCAACGGGTGTGCGGACACCGCCGCCGACCCGCTACGATGCTCTTCGTGCCGCGGTCCGACGGACCCGCGGTGCGCGTTCGCGGGCGTAGCTCAATGGTAGAGCCCTAGTCTTCCAAACTAGCTACGCGGGTTCGATTCCCGTCGCCCGCTCCATGCCGAGGCCCGGTCCGACTCACGTCGGACCGGGCCTCTCGCGTTCGGGGGCCGTCCGGGCGCGGGCGAGCGCCGCGGGCCGCGTGGCGGACGCGGCCGGGCGCGGAGGGCTGGCGCGGCCTCAGAAGCTGATCTGGTTGATGGTGTCCGCTATCGAGTTCATGAACCTGTTGATCGACGGGGCCATGCCGGTCGAGGCCAGGAAGAAGCCGAAGAGGGCGGCGACGAGCGCGGGGCCGGGCTTGATGGAGCCGCCGCGGATCAGCACCACCAGGATGACCGCGAACAGCAGCACCATAGACAGCGAAACAGCCACGTCTGATCACACCCTCGGTCGGTCCGCCTTGCCGGCCCGGAAACGTGCACGAGCGCACGCCCCGTCGCGTCCATCGTGCCACCAACTCCCCGGTGTCTGCTGCCGGGTGACGGATCACACTGACCGGATCCCGCCATCATGCCCAGCTCACGGGTGGTCTACGCCGGGCCGGCCGGGCCCGGGTCGCCCAATCCTTTGCGGCACATATTCATCGAACGCCGCCGACCCTCCGCGGCGTCACCCGTTTCCTTTTCCTCACAGGTCGTTCACAGGTAATTCGCGGCGTCACGAGGGAGATAATCCACACACCCAACTCTCGGACCCATATGCCCTGTTTAAGATGGATCAAGCATGCCATAACGGACACTGTTCGACGGTTTCGCATTCAAATGGAGGGGAACACGCGATATCCCGTCGTGGTTTTACGCGGCGCAATCGACAGGTCTAAGGTGCCTTAGATGTTCCAAGCTCCGAGCGTATTCACAAGGGCCCCGCTCCCCCCGGCGACCCCGGAGTCGGAGCCCAGACGCGAGCAGCCGCCGAAGGCCACCGCTCCGGCCTCCGCGCCCGCTCCCGCCGCGGCGGCGGGGAAGCGGGACCCCTACTTCGACAACGTGAAGTACCTGGCCATCGTGCTGGTCGCGGTGGCGCACGCCTGGGAACCGGTGATGGACGGCAGCCGGGCCACCCGGGCGCTCTACATGATCGTGTACACGTTCCACATGCCGGCCTTCATCCTCGTCTCCGGCTACTTCTCCCGTACGTTCGACATGTCCGCGCCGAAGGTGAAGCGGCTGCTCACCGGTGTCGTGGTGCCGTACATCCTGTTCGAGACGGCCTACACGGTCTTCCGGCGGTACGCGGGGGGCCAGACGGACGCGGAGGTCAGCCTGACGGACCCGTGGTACCTGACCTGGTTCCTGGCCGCCCTGTTCATCTGGCGGATCACCACGCCGATCTGGCTCACCCTGCGCCATCCGCTGCCGGTGGCGCTCGCCATCGCCATGCTGGCCACGGTCTCCCCCACGATCGGCGACGACCTGGACCTCCAACGCGTCTTCCAGTTCCTGCCGTTCTTCGTCCTCGGCCTGCTGCTGAAGCCCGAGCACTTCCAACTGGTGCGGCGCCGTGAGGTGCGGTTGCTCGCCCTGCCGCTCTTCGCGGGCACGCTGGTCCTCGCCTACTGGATCGCCCCGCATGTCTGGCTCAGCTGGCTCTACCGCGCCAACAGCGCCCAGGAGCTGAGTGCGCCGTGGTGGTCCGGCCCGGTCATCACGGTGATCCTGTTCGGCTGCGGCCTGGTGCTGACCATCGCCTTCCTGGCCCTGGTGCCGGGCCGGAGGACCTGGTTCACGGTGCTGGGCGCCGGGACGATCTGCGGCTATCTGCTGCACGGCTTCCTGATCAAGGGCGCCCGGTACTCGGGCCTGTTCGACGAGTACCCCTGGCTCTCGAAACCCGTCGGCCTGGTCGTCGTCTCGATCGCCGCCGCGGTGGCGGTGACGCTCATGTGCTCGCCGCCGGTGCGCCGGGCCCTGAAGTTCGCCACCGAACCGGACATGCGGTGGGCCTTCCGGAAGGACCCCGCCAAGCGCTGACCCCTCCCCCGCTCCCCGGTTCCCGATCCACCCGCGGCACCCGCCGCGGGTGGATCGTCGTGTTTCCGGGTTGGCCGAATCCTTTCGGTCCATCGGCGGTGCCGGCCCTCGGGGCCGCCGGTGCGCGGAACGGCCCGGCGATGCGCCGCTGCTCGCCCCTGCGGCCGTCGCCCCTCAGGGCTTGCGCGAGAGCAGCAGGAGTGCCCGGTCGTCGTTGACGTCCTTGGCGCAGGCCTCGATCAGATGCCAGGCCGCCCCCTCGAAGCCGGTGGAGACATAGCGGTCGGCCTCGCCGGTCAGCCGGTCGATACCCTCGGCGATATCCCGGTCGGACGCCTCCACCAGGCCGTCCGTGAAGAGCATCAGCACGTCCCCCGGCGCCAGCGATCCCTTGACCGCGTCGAACTCGGCCCCGTCGTAGACCCCGAGGAGCGGGCCCTCCCCCGACTTCTCCTCCCACTCTCCGCTGCCGGAGTGCAGCTGGACGGCGGGCGGGTGGCCCGCCGAGTAGATCTCGTAGTCGCCGGATTCCAGGTCCAGCACCAGGTGGATCGAGGTCGCGAATCCCTCGTCCCAGTCCTGGCGCAGCAGGTAGCCGTTGGCGGCGGCGAGGAAGCCGTGCGGCGGCAGCGAGCCGAGCAGCCCGCCGAAGGCGCCGGAGAGCAGCAGGGCCCGGGAGCCCGCGTCCATGCCCTTGCCGGAGACGTCGGTGAGGACGGCCTCCAGGGTCCGGCCGCCGTTGGTGCGGGCCGCGACGACGAAGTCCCCGGAGAAGGACTGGCCGCCGGCCGGGCGGAGGGCCATCTCACGGTGCCACCCCTGGGGCAGCCGGGGCAGGGCGCTCTGGACCCGGATGCGTTCGCGCAGGTCGAAGAGCATGGTGCCGCCACGACGCCAGGGCACGCCGACCCGGGCCCGGAACTGGGCGAGGATCAGCCCGAAGAACCCGCAGGCGGCGACCACGAGGACGGTGCCCGGGGTGACCCGGGCCGGCCCGTCCGCGTACGGCCCCAGCGTGAGCGCCTCGACGATCAGGGCGGCCGCGGCCGTGGCGTACAGACCGAGCAGGCTGGCGGGGCGCAGGAGCAGGCCGCCCGCGACGATGGGCAGGGCGAGGGCGGCCGGGTCGACCCAGACCGGGCTGGTCATGGTGGCGAGGGTGATGGCCGGAATCGTCAGCAGGAGACCGGCCAGCGCGATCCAGTCGGAGCCGTCGCCCCGGAAGTAGTCCACCCCGGATCTGCGCAGCCCGATACGGGCCCGGTGCGCCGATCTCCGCCACCGGGCCCAGAAGTCGTCCACTCCTGCGCGACGTGCCATTGCCCGGACCCTATCCACCCGGGCGGCTCCGGTGCAGGGGGACCCCGGTGACAAGGCGCGCGAAATCGGGTCGTCCGTTTCCGCCCGCCCTGGTAGGCATGGGTCATGGCTTCCGAACTACGTGTGCTGCGACCTGCTGAATGGGACCCCTGGTTCTCCTGTCTGGAGCGCGCCTTCGGGGGCGCGGAAAGTGCTCCGGAGTCGCGCGAACTCTGGCAGGAGCTGACCGAGCACGAGAGGTGCATCGGCCTCTGGGAGGGGGAGGCGTGTGTCGGTACGGCGGGGGCGTACAGCTTCCGGCTGACGGTGCCGGGCGGCGCCGCGGTGCCCACGGCGGGGGTGACGATGGTGAGCGTCGCGGGGACGCACCGGCGGCGCGGGCTGCTGCGGTCGATGATGCGCCGCCAGCTGGACGACGTACGGTCCTGGGGTGAGCCGCTCGCCGTGCTGACGGCGTCGGAACCGGCCATCTACGGGCGCTTCGGCTACGGAGCGGCGACCCGCGCCCTGAACCTGGACATCGACACCGCCCGTGTGAGTCTGGCGGTGCCGCCGGGCACCGACGGGGTGCGGGTGCGGTACACGGACCCCGTGGCGGCGCTGCCCGCGTGCGAGGAGGTGTACGGGCGGCTCGCCGCGGAGCGTCCGGGCACGCCGGTGCGGCAGCCGAAGTGGGAGCGGACCGCGGTGGTGGACCCGGCACAGGACCGGGCGGGCGCCTCGCCCCTGCAGTGCGTGCTGGCCGAGCGGGACGGCGAGGTGACGGGGTACGCCACCTTCCGGGTGCGGCCCGACTGGGACCGGGCGGGGCCCAAGGGCACGGTGGCGCTCCGGGATCTGGGGGCGCTGGACCCGGCGTCCTACGCGGCGCTGTGGCGGTTCCTCTTCGGCATCGACCTGACGTCGGCCCTGGAGACGGGGTCGCGGCCGGTGGACGAGCCGCTGATGCATCTGGTCTCGGACGTGCGGCGGTGCGGGGCGCGGGTGCAGGACTCGCTGCACGTACGGCTGGTGGAGGTCGGCGCGGCCCTGGAGGCGCGCGCGTACCGCACGCCGGTGGATGTGGTGCTGGAGGTCGAGGACGCCTTCTGCCCGTGGAACGCGGGGCGCTGGCACCTGGTGGCGGATGCGAAGGGCGGCGCCTCGTGCCGGCGTGCGCCGGATCGCGCGCCGGATCTGGAGCTGTCGGTACGGGAGCTGGGCGCGGCCTATCTGGGCGGGGTGCCGTTCGCCTCGCTGGCGGCGGCCGGACGGGTGCGCGAAGTGCGGCCGGGGGCGCTGGCGGAGGTCTCGTCGGCGTTCTCGTGGCATGTGGAGCCGTGGCTGCCGCACGGCTTCTGAGGCGCGCGCCGGAGCCTTTCGAGGGGGCCGTCGGGGCGTGAGCCGTCAGGTGGCGGCCCGGCCGCCCGGGGCCTGGCACCTCGGGCACCAGAAGAGGTTGCGGGCGGCGAGGTCCGCCGTCCGGATCCCGGTGGAGCAGATGTGGCAGGGCAGATGGGCCCGGCGGTAGACGTAGACCTCGCCGCCGTGGTCGTCCTTGCGGGGCGGGCGGCCCATCGCCTCGGGCAGGTGCTCGGGCCGTACGGTGTCGATCCGGTTGTTCCGTACGCCCTCGCGCATCAGCTCCACCAGGTCCGCCCAGACGAGGTCCCACTCGGCGCGGGTGAGGTCCTTGCCGGTGCGGTAGGGGTCGATGCCGTGGCGGAAGAGGACCTCGGCCCGGTAGACGTTGCCGACGCCCGCGATGACCTTCTGGTCCATCAGGAGGGCGGCGACGGTGGTACGGCTGCGCGAGATCCGCTGCCAGGCGCGCTCCCCGTCCTCGTCGCCGCGGAGCGGGTCGGGGCCCAGGCGCTCGTGTATCGCGCGCTTCTCGGGCTCGGTGACCAGGGCGCAGGTGGTGGGGCCGCGCAGATCGGCGTGGTGGTCCGCGTTGACCAGGCGGAGGCGGACGGTGTCGGCGGGCGGCGGCACCGGGGCCGTGCCGAAGCCGAGCTTGCCGAAGAGGCCGAGGTGGATGTGGACCCAGCCGGTGGAGCCGAAGCCCAGGAAGAGGTGCTTGCCGTGGGCGTCGGTGGCGGTGAGGGTCCGCCCGTCGAGCAGCGCCGCGCTGTCGGAGAACTTCCCCTGCGGACTGCTGACCCCGACCGGGCCGCCCACGAACCGCTCGGCGTGGTCCTGGGCGAGGCGGTGGATCGTGTGTCCCTCGGGCACGGCGGGCTGCTCCCTGCGGGGGTACGGGGTGGGGTACGGGCTCCGGCCCGGACGGTGGCATGGCCGTGCCGCCGGGGACGGGCCCGGCGGCACGGGAGGCGTCAGCCCTGCTGCGGGTGGTGGGCCGGGATCGGGGGGAGCTCGCCGGTGGTCTCGTACGCCGAGAGCATCTCGATGCGGCGCGTGTGGCGCTCCTCGTTCGAGTACGGCGTGGAGAGGAAGATCTCGACGAACCTGGTCGACTCCTCCAGCGTGTGCATCCGCCCGCCGATCGCGACGACGTTGGCGTTGTTGTGCTCACGGCCGAGGGCGGCGGTCTGCTCGCTCCAGGCCAGTGCGGCGCGTACGCCCTTGACCTTGTTGGCGGCGATCTGCTCCCCGTTGCCCGAGCCGCCGATCACGATGCCGAGGCTGTCGGGGTCGGCGGCCGTCTTCTCGGCGGCACGGAGGCAGAACGGCGGGTAGTCGTCCTGGGCGTCGTAGATGTGGGGACCGCAGTCGACGGCCTCGTGGCCGTGGGCCCCGAGCCACTCGACGAGGTGGTTCTTGAGTTCGTAACCGGCATGGTCGGATCCGAGGTACACGCGCATGGTGCGAAGTGTGGCACGAACTTCGCGGGGTGCCTGTCAGCGGGGTCGCCACCTCCCCGTCGGCGCCGGTGTGACCAGTCCCACGTGAACAGGGGTCGGGCCGGTGATCCGGAGGGGGTGGCGCGGATGCCCGGCGAGACGGCCGCGACCCGCCGACTCCGGCCCCATGACGCCCTTCAGGCCTCGGGCCGGTCCGGTCCGGCCTCAGTCGCGGCGGCCGAGCAGCTTCCAGGCGGCGGGCAGGGCGCCCATCGCCAGGGCCGCCTTGAGCGCGTCGCCGATCAGGAACGGGGTGAGCCCGGCCGCGACGGCGGCGCTCAGGGACATGCCGGTGGCGAGGGCCAGGTAGGGCACGCCGACCGCGTAGATGATCACGGAGCCGACCGCCATCGTGCCCGCCGTGCGCAGCACCGAGCGGTCGCCGCCCCGGCGGGCGAGGGCGCCGACGGCGGTGGCGGCGAGCAGCATGCCGAGGATGTAGCCGAGGGACGGCATCGCGTACCCCGAGGCGCCCCCCGCGAACCACGGCATGCCGGCCATGCCGACGACCGCGTACACCGCCAGGGAGAGGAAGCCCCGCCGGGCGCCGAGCGAGGTGCCGATGAGCAGCGCGGCGAAGGTCTGGCCGGTGACGGGGACCGGGGAGCCGGGGACCGGGACGGCGATCTGGGCAGCGATACCGGTGAGGGCCGCGCCGCCCAGGACGAGGGCCGCGTCGACGGCGTAGCGGTGCCGGGCGGCGGCGGGCAGCAGGTCGGCGAGAACCGCTCCGGAGCGGGCGGGGGCGGCAGCAGTGCTCATCGGGACTCCGCGGGTGAGGGCAGACGGGTGGGGAGGGACTGCTGCCGACGTTAGCCCAGCGGTGAACGGTCGATCACCGTCAGCCGCCGACAAAGCGGCGGTTGACGCCTTGGTGGGGTTCACACAAAGGCTGCCACACAACCACTTCCCGGCGTGACACTTGTCACGGAGGTGGGGCTGGAGGTGGCCCGTTTTGCCGGGAAGGGCATCCGGGGCTCAGACTGTGGATTCCCCATAAACGGCAGGCTCCCCGTCAACGGCCTGAGAACGATCCGAGAGTGACCCGCACCCCATGCACGAGGCTCCCCCCGCCGCGCTCACCGCGCCCGCCGCTCCCCCGGCCGACTCCGGGCCGCTCGCTCCCGAACCGCTGGCCCCCGGGCTGAAGCAGCGTCATCTCACGATGCTCGGGCTCGGCGGGGTGATCGGGGCCGGACTGTTCGTGGGGTCGGGTGCCGGAATCGCCGTGGCCGGGCCCGCCATCGTCGTCTCGTATCTGGTCGCGGGCGCACTGGCGATGCTGGTGATGCGGATGCTGGGCGAGATGTCCGCCGCCATGCCCGCCTCCGGCTCCTTCTCCGTGCACGCGGAGCGGGCGCTCGGGCGGTGGGCCGGGTTCAGCGTCGGCTGGCTGTACTGGTTCCTGCTGGTGGTGGTCCTCGCCGTGGAGGCGACGGCGGCCGCGCAGATCGCCCATGGGTGGGTGCCGGCGGTCGAACCGTGGGCGTGGGTGCTGCTGTTCATGGTGGTGTTCACCGCCGCCAACCTGACGGCGGTGAAGAACTTCGGCGAGTTCGAGTTCTGGTTCGCCTCCCTGAAGGTGGGCGCGATCGTGGTCTTCCTGGGACTGGGGCTGCTCGCGGTCTTCGGGTGGCTGCCGGACACCGACCCGGTCGGGATGGCCAACCTGACCGGGCAGGGCGGCTTCCTGCCCAACGGCTGGGGAGGGGTGGTCGCCGGGGTGCTGACCGTGGTCTTCGCCTTCGGCGGCCTGGAGGTCGTCACCATCGCCGCCGCCGAGACGGCCGACCCGGCCCGTGCGGTGGGGCGGGCGGTACGCAGTGCGGTGGTGCGCATCCTCTTCTTCTACGTCGGTTCGATGCTGGTCATCGTGACCGTGCTGCCGTGGACCGCCCAGCAGGCCGGGCTGAGCCCGTATGTGAAGGTGCTGGACGCGATCGGGGTGCCGTCGGCCGGGCAGATCATGAACATCGTGGTGTTCGTGGCGCTGCTCTCCGCCCTCAACGCCAACCTGTACGGCTCCTCGCGGATGGTGTTCTCGCTGGCCGAGCGGGGGGAGGCGCCGCGCGGCCTGCTGAAGGTGTCGGGCGGCTCCGGGCGGCAGGCGGGCGGGGTTCCCCGGCGGGCGGTGCTCGCGTCGGTGGCTTTCGGCTTCGTCTCCGTACTGCTCAATCTGCTCTGGCCGGACACCGTGTTCCTCTTCATGCTCAACTCGGTCGGCGCGGTGCTGCTGTTCGTCTGGGCCCTGATCGCCGCCTCCCAACTGCGGCTGCGCGCCCGGCTGGAGCGGGAGGCCCCGCAGGCACTGGCACTGCGGATGTGGTGCTTCCCGTATCTGAGCTGGCTGACGCTGGCCGGGCTGCTGGGGGTGCTGCTGCTGATGCTGACGGACGACGGGGCGCGACCGCAGGTGCTGTGGTCGGCGGGGGCCACGGCGCTGGTGCTGCTGGTGGCCGTGGTGCGTCAGCGACGGGAGGGCGGGAGGTCGGCGTTTACCGGCAGGTAGGCACGTGCGCACCTTGTGTGAGCCTCGTGCCCGTATAACGGACACCCGTTCCGTGTGAGCGGTGCCGATGCCCAGACTGTGGGTTCGTCCCCCGTCTCAGCTAGCGAACAGAGCCTGTCCATGTCCCGGACCTCCGTGTCTCCCCCCACCGCTGACTCCGCCCCCACCGCCCGAGCCTCGACGGACTCCGCGCTCACCCACGGCCTCAAACAGCGCCACCTCTCGATGATCGCCCTCGGCGGGGTGATCGGCGCCGGGCTCTTCGTCGGTTCCGGGGCCGGGATCGCCGCCGCCGGGCCCTCGATCGTCGTGGCGTACGCGCTCTCCGGGCTGCTCGTCATGATGGTGATGCGCATGCTCGGCGAGATGTCGGCCGCCAACCCGGCGTCCGGCTCCTTCTCCGTGCACGCCGAGCGGGCGATCGGCCCCTGGGCCGGGTTCACGGCGGGCTGGTCCTTCTGGTTCCTGCTCTGCGTCGCGGTCGGCCTGGAGGGGATCGGCGCCGCCCAGATCGTCAGCGGCTGGCTGCCGGGGACCCCGGAGTGGGCCTGGGTCGCCCTGTTCATGGTGGTCTTCCTGGGCACCAACCTGGCCGCCGTGAAGAACTTCGGCGAGTTCGAGTTCTGGTTCGCCGCGCTCAAGGTCATCGCGATCACCCTGTTCCTGGTGCTCGGCCTGCTGGCGATCCTCGGCGTCCTGCCCGACACGGACGCGCCCGGCCTGGCCAACCTCACCGGCGACGGCGGCTTCCTCCCCAAGGGCATGGACGGCTTCATCATCGGACTGCTCGCCTCCGTCTTCGCGTACGGCGGTCTGGAGACCGTCACCATCGCCGCCGCCGAGTCCGAGAACCCGGTGCAGGGCGTGGCGAAGGCGGTCCGTACGGCGATGTGGCGCATCGCGGTCTTCTACATCGGTTCGATGGCGGTCATCGTCACCCTGGTCCCCTGGGACAACCCGAAGGTCGCCGAGGTCGGCCCCTTCTACGCGATGCTCGACCACCTCGGCGTGGGCAGCGCCGCGCAGATCATGAACGTGGTCATCCTCATCGCCCTGCTCTCCGCGATGAACGCCAACATCTACGGCGCCTCGCGGATGGCGCGGTCCCTGGTCGCCCGGGGCCAGGGGCCGGCCGTGCTCGGCCGGATCTCCTCCGGGGTGCCGCGCAACGCGGTGCTGTTCTCCTCGGTCTTCGGCTTCCTGTGCGTGCTGCTGAGCTACTGGCGGCCGGACGACGTCTTCCCCTGGCTGCTGAACATGATCGGCGCCGTGATCCTGGTGGTGTGGATCTTCATCGCCGTCTCGCAGCTGATCCTGCGCCGCCGCACCGAGCGCGAGGAGCCTTCGAGGCTGGTCGTACGGATGTGGCTCTTCCCGGTCCTCACGGTCGCCGCCCTCGTGGGCATGGCGGGCATCTTCCTGCTGATGCTGCGCCAGCCGGGCACCCGCGACCAGCTGCTGGCCACGGGTGCGCTGACGCTGGTGCTCACCGGGATCGGTCTCGTGCGTCAGCGGCGCAAGGGGAAGGCCGAGCCCTCCGACAGCTCCGACGGAGCCGGGGCCTCGATCCCCGCACAGCGGAAGTAGCCGGTGGGGGCGGTCCGGGGCACGGTGGTCAGAGCAGCAGCACCGCCGCGCCCCACAGCACCGACAGGGCGACCAGCGGCGGTCCGACCGGCATGCCCTGCCGGTCCGTCGGCGCCTCCTCGGCGGGCCGCAGCTCCGGGCTGAGCTGGAGGGCCCGCAGCTCCTCGGCGGCGCGCTCCGCGTACGGCTCACGGCCCAGGCGGCGTTCCAGCCAGGCCCAGCCGGTGGGCGACAACTCGACGTTGTCGAAGCCCTTGCCCGTGCCGATGCGGATGCCGTCCTCGGAGTGGCGTACGGCGGTGATCGCGGCCCACTCGACCCGCCGCACCCGCCACGCCCCGGTGACCCACAACCCGTCGCGGTCAGCGGTGATCCGCCAGGTGAGTGCCGTCGCGACGGCCGACGTCAGCCACGGCAGCCCCACCGCCAGCCAGAGCCAGGACCAGGACCAGGACAGCCCGTCATCGAGCAGGGCCCACAGACCGCCGCCCTGCACCACCAGCAGGCCGAGGCCCACGCCGCGCGAGAAGCCGTGCGCCTTCCACACCCGCAGGCCTTCCGAGGGGGCCATGGAGGCGGCGATCTCCTCGACGGGCCGCCGCCTGCTCCGCCGATCCCGGCCCCCTGCCGGGCTCTTCGACCGGCTCCGCACCAGCTTCGGGACGGCCGGTTTCACGGCCGTGACGCTGCACTCCACCAGCACCTCGGGCGTCTCCTCGTCGGGGCGTGCGGCGAGGGCGACCTCGGCACCGGCGTAGGGGACCCCGTACAGGACGGCCTCGCGCAGCGGCGGCGGAGGATCCTCGCCCTTGAGGATCTGCTGGAACGTGGTGAGGTCGACGGCGTGCGCCACGCCGTCGACGTCCTCGGGCCCTTCCGTCTCGTCCTCTTCCTCCTCCTCGAAGGCGGCCAGTGAGTGGAAGTGCAGGATCGGCCGGAGGGTCGTCGGGTCGTCGGCCGCGAACACCCAGGTGCGGCCGTCCTCGTGGTCCTCGCGCACCAGCACCTTCAGCACCGGCAGAGGTCCGCGCCGCAGCCGTACCGAACGCGTCCGACCGTCCACGCCGTTCGCGAAGAACGCCAGCCCGCCGGCGAGACCGCCGAGGACCAGCAGCTCCCAGCCGAAGGCGTCGTAGGGCTCCGCGACCAGCGCCGCCCAGTCGCCGTCCACCACGAGATCGACCCTGCTGCCCTCGGGGAAGTCCTCGGGGAAGGCCGTCTCGATGCGGTGGGTACGTCCGTCGGCCTCCACCTTCAGGACGTCGGCCTCCTCGTCGCCCCGCTCCAGGGCCACGACCTGACCGGACAGGTGGGTGGCGCGTGCGGCCCGCTCCTCGTACGCGTCCGCTACCTGCTGGGCCTGCCAGTAGCCGAACCCGGCGACGGCGAGCAGCAGGGCGGCCAGGACGAGGGAGAACCGGCCCCGGCGGAAGGTCCGCGCGGCGGCGGGCAGCGGCTGCCGGACCTCCCCTGCCGCCTCCAGGGCCAACGCCCGCTGCCGGCCGGCGAGGGCCAGCCGGTGGACGAGCCCGGCGGCGGCGAAGGCGGCGGCCACCAGGTGGGCGAGCGCGTACGGCTCTCCGAACGACTCGGTGAATCCGCCGTCCTCCGCGAACCCGACCAGCCCCGCCGCCAGCCCCGCGAGGGCGAGCCGGGGCTGGCGCCACACCCAGTACAGGGTCAGCACGAGCACGACGGCCATCACGAGCCCCGGCCAGTCGGTGCCGCACGGCGCGGCGGAGGTACAAGCGACGGCGGGCGACCCCTCCAGGTACCAGATCCCCGCCGCGACGAGCGCGAGAACCGCCCAGAGCGGGTGGGCCCAGCGGGCCGGCACGGCGGTGAGCCAGCGCTGGGCGTCGGGGGTCCGCCAGTCGGCGGCGCCGGGGGGTATGTGCTCGGCGGGGAGCGGCAGAGGACCTTTGTTCACCCGCGCATTATGACCAGGTGCGAGGTCCCGGCCGGAAGCCCGGGGCCCCGACCGCACTTCACGGTGACGGGCCCGTCCCGGTGCCCCGTCCCCCGTCCCGCCCCCGTCCCGTCCCCCGTCGTCCTGTCCCGCGTTCCGGAGCGAAGCGCCAGGTCGGAGGCGCGGCCCTGCTGGGACGGCCGTGCACGGCATGTCCGGGACGCGACCGGGCCCCTACGCTCCCCTGCGACCCCTTTCGAACCCCTGAGCAGGAGGACAGAGCATGCGACTCGGTACGTGGAAGCGGACGTTCGTCAGCGGCGTCGTCGCCGCCGGCATCGCCGTCGGAACCCTCGCCGGTACCACCGCCACCGCCACCGCGGCCCCCGCGAGCGCCGCCCCGGCCGCCGCCGCCGGGTTCAGCACGCAGGCGGTCCAGAACCTCGGGCTGAGCGTCAAGCAGGCCAAGGCGATCCAGCGCCGGTACAAGGACACCGGCTACAACCCCGGGACCATCGACGGCCAGCTGGGCACCAACAGCTGGAAGGCCATGCAGCGCTCGTTCCGCGACAACCACGGCTACACGGACGCCATCGACGGCATCGTCGGCCCCAACACCATCAAGGCACTTCAGCGCGCGCTGAAGAAGCACTGGAACTACACCGGCGACATCGACGGCATCGCCGGGACCGGCACCCGGGCCGCCTTCGCCGGCTTCGCCAACCACTACGTGGCCTACTACGGCCTCTGACCCCTGGGGGGCCGAAGCCCCTCCGCCCCGGGGGGCCGGGCGCGGGCCCGGCCCCCAGGGGCAGCCCTCAGAGCGTGGTGCGCCTGCTCGTCGTCGACTTCCTGGTGGCGGTGGTCTTCTTGGCCGCCGCCTTCCTCGCGGGGGCGGGCAGGGCCGTCTTCTTCGCCGGGGTCCGCCCGGTGGCCGCGCGCTTCGGGGCGACGGCCGCAGCCGCCGCGGCCTCGGTGTCGGCGCCGGTGTCGGCGGTCGACAGGCTGCCTCAGCTGCTCTCCAGGTGCGCGCGGACGAACCACGGGAACTGCTCCGGGCCGCGCAGATGCCCGATGAGCAGGTCCTCGGTGACGGGGTCGAGCCCACCGACCTTCTCGACCGCCGCGCGACGGCCTTCGATGATCCCCGTGTGGATCAGGTCCAGGGCGCCGAGATGGGCGATGGCGTCGGCGCGGCCGACGCTGTCAGTCGGCGTCGGCGGTGCCCCCCTCGGTCGGGGTGGCGCCGGGGCGCTCGTCGCCGGGCCGGACCGGGCCCGCCGCCGCGCGGATGCTCGCCAGGGCGGCGTCGGCCACCGCGCGCGGGGTGATGCCGAACTCCTCGTACAGCCGCTGGTAGTCGGCCGAGGCGCCGAAGTGCTCCAGGCTGACCATGCGGCCCGCGTCGCCCACGATGTCCCGCCACCCCTGGGCGACGGCGGCCTCGACGCTGACCCTGGCCCGTACGCCGGGGGGCAGTACCTCGTCCTGGTACGCGTGCGGCTGGTCGGCGAACCACTCGCGGCAGGGCAGCGAGACGACCCGCGCGTCATGCCCCTCGGCGGCGAGCAACTCCCGGGCCTCCAGAGCGATGTGAACCTCGGAGCCGGTGCCGATGAGGATGACGTCGGGGGTGTCGCCACGGCTGTCGGCCAGGACGTACCCGCCCCGGGCGGCGCCGGAGGCGGCGGCGTACGCGCCTTCGCCCGCGCCACGCGCCAGGACGGGCAGCGGCTGGCGGGTGAGGGCGAGCCCGGCGGGCCGGTCGCGGTGCTCCAGGACGGTGCGCCAGCAGACGGAGGTCTCGTTGGCGTCGGCGGGCCGTACGACGTCGAGGCCGGGGATCGCGCGGAGTGCGGCCAGCTGCTCGACGGGCTGGTGGGTGGGTCCGTCCTCGCCGAGGCCGATGGAGTCGTGGGTCCAGACGTAGGTGACCGGGAGCTTCATCAGGGCGGCGAGGCGGACGGCCGGGCGCATGTAGTCGCTGAAGATCAGGAACGTACCGCCGTAGGGCCGGGTGAGGCTCTGGAGCGCGATGCCGTTGAGGACCGCGCCCATGGCGTGCTCGCGGATGCCGAAGTGGAGCGTGCGGCCGTAGGGGTTGCCGGGGAACTCGCCCGTCTGCTTCCCCTCCGGCACGAAGGACGGCTCGCCCTCCATGGTGGTGTTGTTGCTCCCCGCGAGGTCGGCCGAGCCTCCCCACAGCTCGGGCAGCACGGGGGCGAGCGCGGTGAGCACGTCGCCGGAGGCCTTGCGGGTGGCGATGCCCTTGGGGTCGGCGTCGAAGACGGGCAGGCTGTCGCTCCAGCCGTCGGGGAGCCGCTGCTCCCGCAGCCGGTCCAGGAGCGCGGCGCGCTCGGGGTGGGCGGCGCGCCACTCCTCGTAGCGGGGCTGCCAGGCGCGGTGGGCCTCGGCGCCCCGCTCCCGTACCGCACGGGCGTGTTCGAGTACGGCGTCCTCGACGGTGAAGGCGGCGTCCGGGTCGAAGCCCAGCAGCTTCTTGGTGGCGGCCACTTCGTCGTCCCCGAGGGCGGAGCCGTGGGCCTTGCCGGTGTTCTGCTTGGTGGGCGCGGGCCAGCCGATGATGGTGCGGAGCAGGATCAGGGAGGGGCGGCCGGTCTCGTTCTTCGCGGCCTCGACGGCGGCGAGGAGGGCGTCGACGTCCTCCACGTAGTCGCCGGTGCGGGTGAAGTCGACCGTCTGGACGTGCCAGCCGTACGAGGAGTAGCGGGCGGTCACGTCCTCGCTGAAGGCGATGTCGGTGTCGTCCTCGATGGAGATGTGGTTGGAGTCGTAGAAGACGACGAGGTTGCCCAGCTCCTGGTGCCCGGCGAGCGAGCTTGCCTCGGAGGTGACGCCTTCCATGAGGTCGCCGTCGGAGGCGACGACGTACACATGGTGGTCGAAGGGGCTGGTGCCGACGGGCGCGTCCGGGTCGAGCAGCCCGCGCTCCCGGCGGCCCGCCATGGCCATGCCGACGGCGGAGGCGAGCCCCTGGCCGAGCGGTCCGGTGGTGATCTCGACGCCCCGGGTGTGGCGGTACTCCGGGTGGCCGGGGGTGCTGGAGCCCCAGGTGCGCAGCGCCTTCAGGTCGTCCAGCTCCATCCCGTACCCGCTCAGGTAGAGCTGGATGTAGAGGGTGAGGCTGGAGTGGCCGCAGGAGAGCACGAAGCGGTCGCGCCCGAGCCACTGGTCGTCGGCCGGGTCGTGCCGCATGACCTGCTGGAAGAGCAGGTACGCCAGCGGGGCCAGGCTCATCGCGGTGCCGGGGTGGCCGTGGCCGGCCTTCTGCACGGCGTCGGCGGCGAGCAGCCGCGCGGTGTCGACGGCCCGGACGTCGAGCGGCCCCCAGCCCGCCGCGTCCGCGACCGGCGGGGCGAGCTTCGGGTCGCGGGGGCGGTTCGGTCCACCGCCCGGAGTGTCGGGGGCATTCGTGGCGTCGGGGGCGTCGGGGGCATTGCGGGGTGCCATCAAGTCCTCCTGATCGGTGGGGCGTTCAGCGGCGAGCGGCGCGCCTGCGGACCCCGGCTCCGCGACGCCCGGCCGCTTGGCCGGGTCCCCCGGAACGACGGGTCCAAACCTGCGATGGCGTACGCAGCACGACAGAAGGAGCAAATCACCCCTGCGGGACAAAGGGCGGAAGACCTGCGGGAGGAGGAGACCCGCGGAGCAAGGCCCGGAGGAACGGGCCGCCGGTCCTAGGCCGAAGGGCTGATCACTCCGGGAACCCTCCTGCTGTTAGCCTGCTCCTGCATATAGGTTGCAATAACAACTGGACGGCATTCCCAGCAGTCGGAGGGCTCGCATCATGGCCACGTACACGCTCCCGGAACTCCCGTACGACTACGCGGCGCTCGAACCGGTCATCAACCCGCAGATCATCGAGCTGCACCACGACAAGCACCACGCCGCGTACGTCAAGGGCGCGAACGACACCCTGGAGCAGCTGGAAGAGGCCCGCGACAAGGAGGCCTGGGGAGCGATCAACGGCCTCCAGAAGAACCTCGCGTTCCACCTCTCCGGCCACATCCTGCACTCGATCTACTGGCACAACATGACCGGTGACGGCGGCGGCGAGCCCCTCGCGGCGGACGGCGTGGGCGACCTCGCGGACGCGATCACCGAGTCCTTCGGCTCCTTCGCGGGCTTCAAGGCCCAGCTGACGAAGGCCTCCGCCACCACGCAGGGCTCCGGCTGGGGCGTGCTCGCCTACGAGCCGCTCAGCGACAGGCTGATCGTCGAGCAGGTCTACGACCACCAGGGCAACGTGGGCCAGGGCTCGGTCCCGATCCTGGTCTTCGACGCCTGGGAGCACGCCTTCTACCTCCAGTACAAGAACCAGAAGGTGGACTTCATCGAGGCCATGTGGCAGGTCGTCAACTGGCAGGACGTGGCGAAGCGCTACGCGGCGGCCAAGGAGCGCACGGACGTACTGCTGCTCGCCCCCTGACCTCCGCCCCCGGCTCCGCCTCAGCCATGGGCGCGGCCACAGCACGTCCTGCCTCGTGATCGTCTTCTCAACCTTCACCCGGCAGGCGGATGGACGGAGAACCCCCGCGAGGACGTGACTCGCGGGGGTTCTCCCATGTCCGGCCACTGTTTGGTTTCTTAGCTCTTTAGCTCATGTGCTAAATATGGGACCATGGAATCCCCCTCCGCCGCTCCCGACGACGAGGCGAGCGCCTTCCGGGCCCTGGCCGACCCCACCCGCCGTCAGATCCTGGAGGATCTGCGCGGCGGCGAGCTGGCCGCCGGGGAGATCGCGAGCCGGTTCACGATCAGCGCCCCGTCCATCTCACGCCATCTGGGTGTTCTCAAGGGGGCCGGGCTCGTCACCGAGCGCCGCGACGCCAATCGCATCCTCTACTCGCTGGCGGAGGAACGTCTCGCCATGTGCGTGGGCCGGTTCCTGAGCGCCGTGTGCCCGGAACAGATCGTGCTCCGGCACACGAAGTGGCGCTCCGCGCCGGAAGGCGACGCCTCATGATCCGCCCCAGGCTCTCCAGCACCATCGAACGCCGCCTCCTGGTGAACTACCGGGTGGACCCGCACATCGCGGCGGCCCTGCTGCCCGCGCCGCTCCGCCCCCACCTGGTGCGCGGCCAGGCGGTGGCGGGGATCTGCCTGCTCCGGATCGGCGGTGTCCGCCCCGCCTGGGCTCCGGCGGGGACCGGCCTGACCAGCGAGAACGCGGCACACCGGATCTCCGTCGAGTGGGACGGCCCGGACGGTGTGGAACGCGGCGTCTACATCCCGCGCCGCGACACCGCCTCCCGGCTCAACGCGTGGGCGGGCGGCCGGATCCTCCCGGGCGAGCACGGCCGCGCGGACTTCACGGTGCGGGAGGAGGCCGACGCGGTACGGGTGGCCTTCGCGACCCGGGACGGCGAGGTGGAGGTGGACGCGACGGTGGAGGACGCCGGGGAACTGCGCGGCAGCGAGCTGTTCACGGATCTGGCGGAGGCGTCGGAGTTCTTCCGCCTGGGCAGCCGGGGCCTCTCCCCCGCCGCCGGGGGCGGCCACCTGGACGTCCTCGAACTGTCCACGCCCGCCTGGAAGGTGACGGCGGGCCGCCCCCGTACCGTACGCTCCTCGTTCTTCGAGGACCTGGACCGCTTCCCGCCCGGCAGCGCGGTGCTGGACAGCGCGCTGGTGATGCGGGGCGTGGCGGCCCGGTGGACGCAGGGGGCGCCGTTGCGGGTGGGGGCGGTGGCGCAGGACGGCCACCGAGCAGTGGGCCCAGGAGCCCACCGGGCCGGGAACAGCGCTGCCGGGTGAGGCGCGGGGGCGTGACGGCGGCGTGAAAACCCCCGCCGCCCGTCGAGCCCGGCTGCCACGATGGCTGTCGTCCATCCGCCCGTACGCCCCCCCCGAAAGCGACCCTCGTGACCTCTGCCGCCGCCCCCGTCCCGGCCGACCCCACCGTCCTGCACCCGATGCCCGGCCAGCCCCGGGTGGTGCAGCTGAAGCCGCTGATCACCTCGGGGCTGATCGAGGCCGGGGAGTACTCGTACTACGACGACCCCGAGCACGCCACGGAGTTCGAGACCCGGAACGTGCTCTACCACTACGGGCCCGAGCGCCTGGTGATCGGCAGGTTCTGCGCACTGGGGACGGGGGTGCGGTTCATCATGAACGGCGCCAACCACCGTATGGACGGCCCGTCCACGTTCCCGTTCCCGACACTCGGCGGCTCCTGGGCCGACCACTTCGACCTGCTGACCGGGCTGCCCGACCGGGGCGACACGGTGATCGGCAACGACGTGTGGATCGGCTACGAGGCGGTCGTCATGCCGGGCGTCCGCATCGGCCACGGCGCGATCATCAGCTCCCGGTCCGTGGTCGTCTCGGACGTCCCGGACTACGGCATCGTCGGCGGCAACCCGGCCCGCCTGATCCGCACCCGCTACGAGGAGGCGGACATCGCACGACTGCTGGCGGTGGCCTGGTGGGACTGGCCGGCGGACCATCTGACGCGCCATATCCGTACGGTGATGTCGGGCACGGTGGCGGAGTTGGAGGCGGCGGCCCCGGGGGCGACCCCCGAGAGCTGAGACGCGCGGTGCCCCCGGCCTCGTACGGGGAGACCGGGGCGCTCGGGGGCCGCTCAGCCCTTGCCGCTGCCGAAGCTGCCCGCCTTCACCCCGTCGATGAAGGCGGCCCAGTGACCAGGCCCGTAGAACTGGAGCCCGGCTGCCGGGTCCTTGCTGTCACGCACCGCCCGGCCGCCGTCAGCGGTGCGGGCGACCTCGACGCACTCCTGCTGCCCGCCCTGGGATGCGGTGGACTTCTTGAACTCCGTGACAATTTCAGGGGTGTTCATGTCGGCTCTTTCTCAGACTCGGGAAGGCTGGCGAGACACTCGCGAAGGAACGTGAGAGTTCGTGAGGGCGTGAGGGCCGCCGACCGCAGGGCCTCGAAGATCTGGGCGTGCATGGCCATCTGCTCCAGGTCCTCGATGATGACCGTGCTCGTCGTCCCGTCGAAAGCGACTGCACTGGGTACGGGCTCAGGCCCGAAGTGGTACATGACGAAGTGAGAGGTCATATGTGCCGCCTGCCACTCCGAAGCCGGCAGCACCTGCACGCTGACATTCTGGCGCTGCGCCACATTGAGGATATGCAGAAGTTGATCACGATGCGCCTTCACCGAGGGCATCGGCGCCGTGATTGCCGGTTCCCATATGACAGCGGCGAACCGGGCTCCGTCCTCCTCGATCTTCTTTCGTCGCACCCGACGAATCGCCACCATCTCGTCAACAGCATCGGGGGCGTGCACCGTCAAGCTCGCAGCGAGCAGAGACCTCAGATAGTCGTCGGTCTG
Organism: Streptomyces sp. NPDC043746; assembly: GCF_056436485.1. Classification (NCBI taxonomy): domain Bacteria; kingdom Bacillati; phylum Actinomycetota; class Actinomycetes; order Kitasatosporales; family Streptomycetaceae; genus Streptomyces; species Streptomyces sp. NPDC043746. Next base: position 130,018 of record NZ_JBWKCM010000016.1, read on the forward strand.
CAACAGCCCCGGCAGGAACAACGGCTGCCAAGTCTGGATGTACGTGGCGTCGGACTCCAGCGTGATGACGTCCGCATACTCCGGTTTCGCAGCCCACTCGTAATCGAGCCACCAGCCACGCCTGTTGGAGTCCCGCGCCAGCTGCTCCAGGCGCTCGTAGACAGCCTTGTCCTCCACTCCGTAGAGCTCTAACAGGAGCCGCACATCCCCGGGACGCGCTGATACCTGCCCGGCCTCGACCCTGCTGATCTTCGCCTTGGAGCCTGCGATGTGCGCAGCCGCATGCACCTGATCGAGCTTGGCCGCCTCCCGGTAGCGCCTGAGTTCGGCCCCCAACCGCCTACTGCGCACGGTAGGACGTCCACCTGCGGGCATGTCCCCTCCTCTTACTGTCCGTGATCAGTCTGCATGCCGGTTGCTACCCCTAGCAAGGCCGTCGCCACCTCTAGCAACATGCAACTTCTCGATTACTTTCGGTTGCATAACACCTGGTTCTCGCTCTAGCTTGGACTTCATCACGGCGGGTGTCCATCTGGGCACACCACGTGATCACGGTTCCGCCTGCCCACGACCTTGGGGGACGTATGTCCGGGCGCACAGACAGCAAGAGGTTCCGAGTCCGCAGGGACTCCATCCCCGCCGCTCGGCGGCACGTGAGAACGGTCCTGGTCGGGTGGAAGCTCGGCGGCCTGGTGGACGACGCGTCGCTGATCGCCAGCGAGCTGGCCACCAACGTCGTCAGCCACGCCCAGGGGACCGGCGACTACTTCGAGCTGGGGTTACGGCGCCGGAACGGCGTGCTGATCCTGGAGGTGGCCGACTCCTACCAGTGGCTGATGCCCGAGCTGCGCAAGCCCGCCGACGACGAGGTGTCCGGGCGGGGGCTGCTGATCGTCGACGCGCTGGCCGAGCGGTGGGGCGTGCGCCCGCGCGATCCCGGAAAGACCGTCTGGGCCCAACTGCCCACCGGAACACGTTCCCTGTGAGGCCCCTCCCCCGCCGCCCGCACGCGCCCTTCGCCGAACTGGTGCGTATCGAGAGCGACCCCGCGTACCGGGACCGGTACTTCCCGGGGCTGAGCAGGGCGATCGCGCAGCGCGGCCACTGGCGCTCGGGCGAGGCGGAGGCGCTGGTACGGCGGTTGAGAACGCCGGCCGGCATCACCGACGCGGTCACCCACGCCCTGGCCGACCAGCTGGAGAAGGGCTCCGACGCTGGGCCTCGGCATCACGGTCTCGGCCTCCCGGCAGCGGGTGTGGATCGATGCCGCCGAGGAGGGGCCGGGGCGGGCTCGGCCGGTGTGATCCCCGACGGCCCCCGGTGAAGAACCGCGAGCCCCGCCCGCGTACCGCTCCGACGCCGTGGGCAGGGCATCGACCCCGCCCACAGCACCGTACGAAAGAGACGGCCCGACCCCGTGCTGCAATGCACCGCCGTAACCCCCGTTCCGTTCGCCGAAGCGCTCCTCGCGCTCGCCACCATGGAGGGCGGGCCGGAGCATCCGGCCGACGTTCTCGACCAGGACGAGTTCCTGCTCTGCGAGTTGGGCGAGCACGACGAGTCCGTCGAGCACGCCGGGCATCTGTGGGCGGCCGACATCCCGGGCGAGGACCAGGACCTCTGGCTCCGGTGGACCGGGAGCGGCACCCACCGCGTCTACCGGCTCGACGTCCTGCCGCTGTGCCCCGCCCTGCTCCGTGACTTCGTCATGCGTACCGTCACCCTGTGCGCGTACTTCGACCACCACCCCGGGCCCCACTCCTTCTCCGTGACCGACCCGCTGGGCGAGTTGATCAGCGGGCACGTCCACGCAGACGCCCAACGGCTCGCGTCCGAGGACGGCAGCGCCGACACCGGCACGACGGACCCTGACCCCGACCACGCCGGGGAGGGCGACGCGTAGGCCACGGCCCCGGCACCGCTTCGCCCTTGCCCGGCCTGTCGACACTCGATGGATCCCCATCGCATCTCGACGGGAGGACGAGAACGGGGAAGCTGACCGTGCGCGCACCGCGCGTCGTACGCGGCCGGGCAGATTCGTGGTCCACCAGGAAGACAACCCCGCGCATGCCGCCACGACCACGGCTCCGGCGACAGTGATCCAGGCGTTCGTCTGACGCGAAGACATCGGCAGACTTCCCCCTTGATGTTGCAATAGCTCAACGTGCGCTTTCGCGGTCGGCCCTACCGGCCGTCGGCGTGGCCACGCCGCTCTTCCGCCGCCCCGCCCCCGCGGGGCAGCGCCGCCAGCAGCAGGTGCAGTTCTGTCTCCACCGTGTCGGCGTCGGCCTCCCCCGGGCGGGTGAGGAAGACCGAGCGGGCCACCGTGGTGCCGACCAGGACCAGGGCCAGTACGTCGAGGTGGGAGGCGCCGAGAGGGGCGGCCAGTTCGCCGCGGGTGACCGCCCGGGCGATGAGGGTCTCCAGTTGGCCGCGGACCACCGCGTAGACGTCGTCCTGGAGGATGCGGCGCAGTTCCGCGTCGTGCGGGGCCTGGCCCATCAGGGAGAGGAGGGCGGGGCCGGTGGCGCTCTCCAGGATGCGGCGCTTGGAGGAGAGCAGCTCGCGGAGGTCACCCTCCAGGGAGCCGGTGTCGATGCCGCCCAGCTCGTCCAGGGCGATGTGCCGGGCGACGGCTCCGGCGAGGGCCTGCTTGGAGGGCCAGCGGCGGTAGAGGGAGGCCGTGGAGGCGCCGGCGCGGCGGGCGACCGCCGTGGTGGTGAAGGCGGCCCAGCCCGATTCGTTCAGGACCTCGACCGCCGCGTCGAGCAGCGCCGCGTCCACGCGCGGGTCCATCGGCCGGCCCTTCGGCGGTTCGGTCTCGCCCTGTGCTGTCATACCCGGATTCTCTCGCGCTGGTGCGCCGCCCTCACCTCCGCTAACGTAAACGAAAAGCATCCGTTTCGTATCGAGGTACGGTGGTTCCCATGGCCCCGACAACCACGACGACCACGACCGGTCTCTCCTCCCCGGCTCGCGCGGCCGTCTCCGAGGCGCGCCGGGTCTTCGACTCCGGGGGCACCCGGCCCCTGGCCGCCCGGGCACGGCGGCTGCGGGCACTACGGGCGCTGATCACCGAGAACGAGGCCGCGATCGAGGCCGCCCTCTGGAGCGATCTGCACAAGGGGTCCGGTGAGGCCCAGCTCACCGAGATCGGCGTGACCCTCGCGGAGATCGACCACACCCTGCGGCATCTGCGGCGCTGGGCCCGGCCCCGGCGCGGTCCGCTGCCCCTGGCGCTGCTGCCGGGCCGGGCGCGACTGGTCTCCGAGCCGCTCGGCGTGGTGCTGGTGATCGCCCCGTGGAACTACCCGGTCCAGCTCCTGCTCGACCCGCTGGCCGGTGTGCTGGCGGCGGGCAACACGGCCGTCCTCAAGCCGAGCGAACTCGCGCCCGCCACCTCGGCGCTGGTCGCCCGGCTCGTGCCGCGCTACTTCCCCGACGGGGCCGTACGGGTCGTGGAGGGCGGGGTTCCGGAGACGACGGAACTACTGGCCCAGCGGTTCGACCACATCGTCTTCACCGGCAGCGGGACGGTCGGCCGGGTCGTGATGCGGGCGGCGGCCGAGCATCTGACGCCGGTCACGCTGGAGCTGGGCGGCAAGTCGCCGGTCTGGTTCGACGACGACGCCCACCTCCGCCAGGCGGCGCGCCGCATCGCCTGGGCCAAGTTCACCAACGCCGGGCAGACCTGCATCGCCCCGGACTACGTGATGACCACGCCCGACCGGGTTCCGGCGCTGGTGGACGCGCTCAGGTCCGCGATTGCCGATCTGTGGGGCACCGATCCCCGTACCGGTGACGACTACGGCCGGATCGTCGACGAGCGGCAGTTCGACCGGCTCGTCGGGCTGCTGGAGGGCACGGAGGTCGTGGTCGGCGGTGATCATGACCGGGCCGAGCGTTACATCGCCCCCTCCGTGGTGCTCGTCCCCTCCTCCGGCGAGAGCCCTCCGGCCGTGGGGCCCGACGCGGCCCACCCCGTGCTGCGGGACGAGATCTTCGGGCCCGTCCTGCCCATCGTCCCGGTCGCGTCGGCCGAGGAGGCCGTACGGGTGGTCAACGGCTGGGACAAGCCGCTCGCCCTGTACGTCTTCTCCTCCTCCGCCCGCACCCGCCGCCTCTTCGAGCAGCGGACCTCCTCCGGCGCGGTGGTCCACGGCGCCGGTCTCGTCCACGCCGCCGCGACCGGGCTGCCCTTCGGCGGGGTCGGCGCCAGCGGCACCGGCGCGTACCACGGCGTCCACTCCTGGCGCGCCTTCACCCACCTCAAGCCCGTCCTGCGCAAGCCGCTCGTCCCGGACACCCTGCGCCTGGCCCAGCCGCCGTTCACCGACGGCCCCGGGCTGCGGCTGGTCCAGCGCATGATGCGGCGCGGATGAGCCCTCCGCTCCCCGCCTCTTCCCGAACCGTGTGGCCCAGCTCTCCCGAAAGGTGCGGCGTATGCCGAACCACGAAGCCCTGTACGGCACTTCGGCGTACGACGGTGCTCCTGACTGGGGACCCGCCTCGTACGGGACGCGCACGGCGTCACCGTGCACACCGGGGCCGGTACGTTCCGGGCGGCGCGGAGCATCGTCACCGTACCGCCGGTCGCGGTACGAACAGTCCCCTCAGTGCGCCCCCTCGTCCGCCAGGCAGAACTCGTTCCCCTCGGGGTCCTGAAGAACCGTCCAGGTCAGGCCGTGCATGGAGTGCTCGCCCAGCACCGTCGCGCCCAGGCCCGCCAGGCGCTCCACGTCCGCCGGGCGGTCGGGAGAGGCGAAGTCGATGTGCACACGGTTCTTGACGGTCCTGGGCTCGGGCACCCGCTGGAAGCCGAGGACCAGCGGGGTGGCGGGGACCACGACGAACTCGCCGTAGTCCTGTGTGCCGTCGACGCCGAGCGCCGTGGCCCACCAGGCGGCCAGCGTCTGGGGGTCGGGGCAGTCGATCGTGATCATCTCCGGTGAGATTCGCATGGTCATCACCGTACGGGTCGCCACTGACAACGGGCCGGGAGCACGCGCTCGCTCCCGGCCCGAGCCCCTCCGAAGGCGGAAGTCACCCGAAGGCGGAGGTCAGTCGAAGATCGGGCCCTGCGTGCGGGTCCGCTTGATCTCGTAGAAGCCGGGGATCGAGGCGACCAGCAGCGTGCCGTCCCAGAGCTTGGCGGCGTCCTCGCCCTTGGGGGCGGGGGTGACCACGGGGCCGAAGAAGGCGACCTGCTCGCCGTCGGCGCCCGGCACGGCGATGACCGGGGTGCCGACCTCCTGGCCGACCTTCTCGATGCCCTCCTTGTGGGAGACGCGCAGCTCGGTGTCGTAGGTGTCCTTGTCGGCGTACTCCACCAGCTCCTCGGGGAGGCCGACGTCCTTCAGGGCGCCGACGACCGCCTCGCGGGTGGGCCCCTCGCCGTTGTTGTGGAAGCGGGTGCCGAGGGCCTCGTAGAGCGGGCCGACGACCTGGTCGCCGTGGAGCTGCTGGGCGGCGACGACGACCCGGACCGGGCCCCACGCCTTGTTCTCCAGCAGGTCGCGGTACTCCTCGGGCAGTTCGTCCAGCTTGTCCTCGTTCAGGACGGCGAGGCTCATCACATGCCAGCGGACCTCGATGTCCCGGACCTTCTCGACCTCCAGGATCCAGCGGGAGGTCATCCACGCCCACGGGCAGAGCGGGTCGAACCAGAAGTCGGCCGGGGTCTTGCCGTTCGCGGGGGTGTTCTCGGGTATCTCGCTCCTCAGGAAGGCCGGTTGCTGCTTCGTATGGAACGCCTCCGGGAGGGTCCTCATTCCCGGGCGCGGGCCCGACACCGCGCGCGGTACGGCGGCACCGCATACCGGATACCGGTCGCCGGAGACGCGTGCAAGGATCAATGGGTTCGAACACGACACATCACGCGCGTCACGAAGGAGTGCCCGTGCCCGGTGAAAACCTGTCCCGCGACGAGGCCCAGCAGAGGGCCGAGCTGCTGAGCGTCGACGGTTACGAGGTCCAGCTCGACCTGCGTTCCGCCGTCGACGGCCCCGAGGGGGCCGGCGGGGGTGCGGAGGGGGGTGACGGGGACGCCGTTCCGCGGACGTTCCGGTCGCTGACCACGATCCGGTTCCGCTCCGCCCGGGCCGGTGCCTCGACCTTCGCGGACCTGGTGGCGCCGGGCGTGGACGCCGTGACGCTGAACGGGAAGGCCCTCGACCCCGCCGCCGTGTTCGACGGGGCCCGGGTGGCCCTGGACGGACTGCTGGAGGGCGAGAACGTCCTCGTGGTCGACGCCCGGTGCGCGTACAGCAGGACCGGCGAGGGCATGCACCGCTTCGTCGACCCGGAGGACGGCGAGGTCTACCTCTACACCCAGTACGAACCGGCCGACGCCCGCCGGGTCTTCGCCAACTTCGAACAGCCGGACCTGAAGGCCCCCTACCGCTTCCAGGTGACCGCACCGGAGGGCTGGCGGGTCTGGTCCAACGGGGTCGAGGAGTCGCAGGAGGGCGGGGTGTGGCGGTTCGCGGAGACCAAGCCCATCTCCACCTACATCACGGCCGTCGTCGCCGGCCCCTACCACTACGTGACCGACCACTACAGCCGTACGTTCGACGACGGCACCACCCTGGAGATCCCGCTCGGCGCGATGTGCCGCAAGGGGCTCGCCAAGCACTTCGACGCGGACGACGTCTTCCTGGTCACCAAGCAGGGCCTGGACTTCTTCCACGACCACTTCGACTACCCGTACCCCTTCGGGAAGTACGACCAGGCGTTCGTGCCCGAGTACAACCTCGGGGCGATGGAGAACCCGGGCATGGTCACCTTCCGCGAGGAGTACATCTTCCGCGGCAAGGTCACCTCGGCCGCCTACGAGCGGCGCGCCAACGTCATCCTGCACGAGATGGCGCACATGTGGTTCGGCGACCTCGTCACCATGGAGTGGTGGGACGACCTGTGGCTGAAGGAGTCCTTCGCGGACTTCATGGGCTCCTTCTCGATGGTCGAGGCGACCCGCTTCACCAACGGCTGGATCACCTTCGCCAACAACCGCAAGGCGTGGGCCTACCGCGCCGACCAGCTGCCCTCCACCCACCCGATCACGGCCGACATCCGTGACCTGGAGGACGCCAAGCTGAACTTCGACGGCATCACGTACGCCAAGGGCGCCTCCGTCCTGAAGCAACTGGTGGCGTACGTGGGACGCGACGCCTTCCTGGAGGGCGCGCGGCGCTACTTCAAGCAGCACGCCTACGGCAACACGCGCCTGGGCGACCTGCTCTCCGTGCTGGCCGACACCTCCGGGCGCGACATGACCGCCTGGTCGCGTTCCTGGCTCCAGACCGCGGGCGTCAACGTGCTCACCCCGGTGCCCGCGTACGACGCGGAGGGGACGCTGACCGAGCTGACCGTCGTCCAGGAGGCCGCCGCCTCCCACCCGGAGCTGCGCCCGCACCGGGTCGCCGTCGGCCTCTACCGGCGTACGCCGGAGGGCGAGCTGACCCGGTACGCCCGCGCCGAGGTGGACGTGGCCGGGGAGCGCACGGTGGTGAAGGAGTTGGCCGGGGCCGAGCGGCCCGACCTCATCCTGGTCAACGACGACGACCTCACGTACTGCAAGATCCGCTTCGACGAGGGGTCGCTCGCCACCCTCCGCGACCACCTGGGCTCCATCACCGACCCGCTGGCCCGCGCCCTGTGCTGGTCGGCCCTGTGGAACCTGACCCGGGACGCCCTGCTGCCCGCCCGCGACTTCGTCGCGCTGGTGCTGGCGCACGCCGGGCGCGAGAGCGACATCGGCGTCCTCCAGATGCTGCACGCCTGGGCGCAGTCGGCGCTGGTGAACTACTCCGCCCCCGCCTGGCGCGAGGAGGGCGGCCGGGCGCTGGCCGAGGGCGCGCTGCGGGAGCTGCGGCAGGCCGAGCCGGGCAGCCAGCACCAGCTGACCTGGGCCCGCTTCTTCGCGGCCGTCGCGGGCTCCGACGCCGACTTCCAGCTGCTGGGCTCGCTGCTGGACGGCACGGCCCGGATCGACGGCCTGGAGGTCGACCAGGAGCTGCGCTGGACCTTCCTCTCGCCGCTCGCCTCGCACGGGGTGGCGGACGAGGCGGCCATCGACGCCGAACTGGCCCGCGACGACACGGCGTCCGGCAGGCGCCACCACGTACGGTGCCTGGCCTCGCGCCCCTCGGAGGCGGTCAAGGCGCAGGCGTGGGCGGCGGTCGTGGAGTCGGACAAGCTCTCCAACGCCCTGGTCGAGGCGACGATCGCCGGGTTCGAGCAGCCCTCGCAGCGGGAGCTGCTGGCCCCGTACGCGGACCGCTACTTCGCGGTGATCGAGCGGATCTGGGCGGAGCGCTCCATCCAGATCGGCATGCACGTGGTCCGGGGGCTCTTCCCCGCGCTCCAGGACAGCCCGGAGACCCTGGCGGCGACCGACGCCTGGCTGAGCGGTCACGAGGACGCCGCTCCGGCGCTGCGCCGACTCGTCCTGGAGGCCCGGGACGACCTCGCGCGGGTGCTGCGCGGACAGGAGTGCGACGCGCGGGCGTGATCGGGATCGTCCCCGGCGGTAGGGGGCGCGCAGGACTGGTGTGTGCGCGGCGCGAAAGCAGCGCTCGCACATCCGACCGACGCGCCCCCTCCGCATTTTTCGCGTGACGACCCTTTTCGACCCTCGAACGCCCGCACTTTAGGGCAGCGTTGTCCGGAATTGTCGACGGGCATGTAACAGGGGTTAGGACAGCCTGGGTTGGCGGGAAATCATCGACCATGACCCAGAACACCCCGCTCTCCCCTTTGCCCCCTCTTTTCCCGTCCGCCGCACACCGCTTGCAGGACGCACCTCACCGCGTCCTCTCCGCCGCCCAGCTCCGCGCGCGCGGCGTCTCGGCCGCGCAGACGTCGGCGCAGTGCCTGCCCGGCGGGCCCTGGCAGCCGCTGCTGCCGGGCGTCTACCTGCTGCACGCCGGCCCGCCCAGCGGCCAGGAGCGGCTGCACGGCGCCCTGCTGTACGCGGGGCGCCCTCCCGCCTCCTCCCGGCGTACGCCCCCGGAGGCCCCGGACGACGGGTTCGGCGAGGCGATGGTGACCGGTCTGGCGGCACTCGCGCTGCACGGCTTCGCCTCGGCGCCGGACCTGGAGGCGCTGCACCGCGTCGACGTCCTGGTGCCGCGGACCCGGCGGTTGCGCTCGACCCGGTACGTGGAGGTGGTGCGGGCGGCCGCGCTGCCCCCACCGGTGCGGCTGGCCGGGGTTCCCGTCGCGCCGGTGGAGCGGGCGCTGGCCGATGCGGTGGCGGGGGCGGGCGACGCGGCGGACGTACGGCGGTTGCTGACCGAGGCCGTGCGGGCCGGGCACTGCGAACCCGGCTGCGTGGTGCGGGAGCTGAGCGCGGCGAAAGTGCTGGGGCGGCCGGCGGTGGCGGGGGCGGTGGACGCACTGCTGGCGGAGGGGCGGGCGGCGGCGGAGGGGCGGCTGTACGCGATGGTGCGTGAGCACGGGCTGCCCGAGCCGCTGTGGAACGTGGAGCTGCGGCTGCCGGGCGGGCCGGAGCTGGGCGGGGTGGACGCGTACTGGCCGGATCTCGCCGTTGCCGTCGAGCTGGACACCCGGGCACCCCGGTTCGGCGCGCCGGAACCGGACCGGCGGGGCGGGAACCAGGGCGTGACCCACCCGGAGGACCCGCAGTGGTCCGCGTACGCCGCCAAGCGGGAGCGGCTGGAGCGCCTCGGGGTCACGGTGGTCCACCTCACCCCACTGAAGCTGCGCGAGGCGGCGGAACAGCAGGCCACAGTGGTGCGCACGGCGCTGATGGCGGCGGGCGACCAGAAGCCGGCGGCCTACGTGATGGTGCTGCCGCGGTGAGCGGTCCGGGCCGGTGGCGCCGGTTCCACTGGTCCGGACCACTGGGCCCGTGGTCCGGACCGGAAATCCGGAATCTCCAATTCCATCAGCCGCTTTGACCTCTTTCATCCCACGTGGCGCATCACGCCCAGTGGCGGATCTGTGCCATGTACCTGACTCGCCTCCGTCAACTCTCCACAAACCTCTGTCATTTACGACAGGCTGAGCGGTCATCCGGTACCGAATTCCGGACTCTCTCTTTCAATTACAGGGATGCTGATGACCAAGGAATCCCCCAGCTCCATATCCGGGACGAGACGCGCCGCACGCATCGCGGCCGCCGCCGGCCTGGCTGCCGCACTCGCGGCCTCCAGTGCCGCACCGGTGTTCGCCGTCGACGACCCGGCACCGGCACCCGTCAAACCGGCCGCCACGAGCGACCGGGGCGACAAGCTCGGCAAGGCCGACGCCGAAGTCCTGGCGAAGGCCGAGGCCAAGGGCGAGAAGACCATCACGATGATGATCGCCACCACTCCGGGGGCGACCGAGCAGGTCACCGAGCAGCTGGACGCCGTCAAGGGCTCCGTGCTCGGCCAGACCTACGACAAGCTCGGCTATGTACGGGCGACGGTGCCGACCAGCACCGCCGGGGCCACCATCGAGGCGGCCTCCAAGCTCAAGTCCGTGCTCGGCATCGATCTCAAGCAGGAGATCAAGCTGGACGACCCGACGCCCGCGGGCGACCGGGCCGCGGGGGCCAAGCAGTCGAAGGCCACGGGCAGCTACCCGGCACCGGACAAGAACACCCCGGCCGCCAACCCGTACAACCCGTCCTTCGAGACGGGCGCGGTCGACTTCGTGAAGAAGAACCCGACGGCCGACGGCCGCGGGATCACCATCGGTGTCCTGGACTCCGGTGTCGACCTCGGCCACCCGGCGCTGAAGAAGACCACCACCGGCGAGCGCAAGATCGTCGACTGGGTCACCGCCACCGACCCGGTGACCGACGGGGACGGCACCTGGCTGCAGATGTCGCAGACGGTCACCGGCCCGACCTTCACGGCGGCCGGCAAGACCTGGTCCGCCCCGGCGGGCAGCTACAAGTTCGCCACCTTCGCCGAGTCGGCCACCACCGGCGGCGACATGGCGGGCGACCTCAACCGCGACGGTGACACCACCGACGTCTGGGGCGTGCTGTACGACCCGGTCAAGGGCACCGTGCGGGTGGACCTGAACGAGAACGCGGACTTCTCCGACGACACGGCCCTCAAGCCGTACAAGGACAAGTTCCAGGTCGCGTACTTCGGTGAGGACGACCCGCGCACCAAGGTCGTCGAGCGCATCCCGTTCGTCGTCGAGACCCGCAAGAACGTGGTCTACAACGCGTCGGGCGCCAAGGCCGACTACGTCAACATCGGCGTGATCGAGGGCTCGCACGGCACGCACGTGGCGGGCATCACCGCGGCCAACGGCCTGTTCGGCGGCGCGATGAACGGCGCGGCGCCCGGCGCCAAGGTCGTCTCCTCGCGCGCCTGCACCTGGTCCGGCGGCTGCACCAACATCGCGCTGACCGAGGGCATGATCGACCTCGTCGTCAACCGCGGTGTCGACATCGTCAACATGTCGATCGGCGGCCTGCCGCCGCTGAACGACGGCAACAACGCCCGCGCGCAGCTGTACAAGCGCCTCATCGACATCTACGGCGTCCAGCTCGTCATCTCGGCCGGCAACAGCGGCCCGGGCCTCAACACCATCGGTGACCCTGCCCTGGCCGACCACGTCATCTCGGTGGGCGCGTCGATCTCCAAGGAGACCTGGGCCGCGAACTACGGCTCCAACGTCACCAAGAAGTACGACATGCTCCCCTTCTCCTCGCGCGGTCCGCGTGAGGACGGCGGCTTCACGCCGACCATCTCGGCCCCGGGCGCGGCGATCAACACCACCCAGACCTGGTCCGAGGGCGGTCCGGTCAGGGAGGCGGGCTACGCCCTGCCGCCCGGCTACTCGATGCTCCAGGGCACCTCGATGGCCTCGCCGCAGGCCGCCGGTGCCGCGGCCCTGCTGCTCTCCGCCGCGAAGCAGAAGGGCATGGAGCTGCCCCCGGCCGACCTCCGTACCGCGCTGACCAGCTCCGCTTCGCACATCAAGGACGTGCCCGCGCACGTCCAGGGTTCGGGTCTGATCGACATCGTCGGCGCCTGGAAGCTCATCACCAAGAAGGGCGACCCGGCGCACGAGTACAAGGTGAAGGCCCCGGTCGACACCGCGATCGACTTCGCGCTCAAGGACCCGGGCTTCGGCACCGGCCTCTACGACCGTGAGGGCGGCCTCAAGGTCGGCCAGACGAAGGTCTACGAGGTCACCGTCACCCGCACCACCGGTCCGGACCGCAACGTCCAGCACAAGCTGTCGTGGAAGAACAACGACGGCACCTTCAAGCTGAGCAGCCCCGAGTACGTCTCGCTGCCGCTCGACGTGCCGGTGAAGCTGAAGGTCACGGCGAAGGCCAAGAAGGCTGGCGTGCACAGCGCCATCCTCCAGGTGGACGACAAGAAGACCGTCGGCGTGGACCACCAGATCCTCGCCACGGTCGTCATCGCGCACGAGCTGGGCCACCCGGGCTACGCCTTCAAGGACTCCAGCTCGGTCCAGCGCAACGGCACCACCTCGTACTTCTTCAACGTGCCGGAGGGCGCCAAGACCCTCGAGGTCGCCCTCAGCGCGCTGCGCTCGGGCAGCCAGACGCGGTTCATCGCCCTGCACCCGTACGGGACGCCGGTCGACCCGACCTCCACGGTCAACTGCTACCCGAACTACGAGAACCCGGCCAACACCTGCCGTCCGGACGTGCGGTCCTACAAGGACCCGTACCCCGGCGTCTGGGAGGTCGAGGTCGAGTCGCGCCGTACCTCGCCGCTGCTGGACAACCCGTTCAAGCTGGACGTGTCGATCCTCGGCGCCTCCTTCGACCCGGCGGTGCAGACCATCGCCGAGGCGAAGATCGGCTCCCCGGCCGCGGTGAACTGGAAGGTCACCAACGGCGCGGCGGCGCTTGAGGGCAAGCTCAAGGGCGGCGCGCTGGGCTCGGCCAAGGTCGACAAGCCGTCGATCTCCACCGGCCAGACCCGGCAGACCACGGTCACCATCGGTGCGGGCGTCGAGAAGCTCGACTTCGCCATCGGCGGTACGTCGGACGCCAACGCCGACCTCGACCTGTACGTCTTCCGGGGCGCCACCCAGGTCGGCAGCGGCACCACGGCCAGCTCCGAGGAGCGGGTCAGCCTGACCAACCCGGCCGCCGGTACGTACACGGTGATCGTCGAGGGCTACTCGGTCCCGTCCGGGTCGACCACGTACGACTACCGGGACGTGTACTACACGCCCTCGCTCGGCACCCTGAAGGTCGACGCGTCGAAGACCTACAGCCTGGCGAACGGCGCCTCGGCGCAGGTCGGCGCCGAGGTCGTGGTCGCCGGTGCGGCGCCTGCGGGCCGCCAGTTCTTCGGCGAGGTCCAGCTGGTCAACGCGCGCGGCACCGCCGCGGGCACCGGCAGCGTCGTGATCGAGAAGGTCGCGCCGTAACGGACACCGTACGAACAGCAGCGGGGCGGGCGCTCTCCACGAGCACCCGCCCCGCTGTACGTGTTCATGGTCACACCGGGGGACGGCCGCCGCAGATGTTCCCCTTGGGGCGCACGGCCGATGCAGATCCTGCGGTCCTCGCGCGGAGAGTCCGCAGGTCGGACAATGGATTGGACAAGCCGGGCCCGGTCATACGCATCATGGAGCGGCAAACGGGCCGCACAGGTGTACAGAACAGAGGAGTCCTCGTGAAGGTCGGAATCGTCGGCGCCACCGGTCAGGTCGGCACAGTCATGCTCAGGATCCTGGCCGAGCGGAACTTCCCCGTCGACGAGCTGCGGCTCTTCGCCTCCGCCCGCTCGGCCGGTTCCACGATCGACTTCCGGGACACGGCCGTCACCGTCGAGGACGCCTCCACCGCCGACTACACGGGCCTGGACATCGTGCTGTTCTCGGCCGGTGGGGCGACCTCCAAGGCGCTGGCCGAGAAGGTCGCCGCCCAGGGCGCCGTGGTGATCGACAACTCCTCCGCCTGGCGCAAGGACCCCGAGGTCCCGCTCGTCGTCTCCGAGGTCAACCCGCACGCGGCCCGCGTACGTCCCAAGGGGATCATCGCCAACCCGAACTGCACCACGATGGCCGCCATGCCCGTGCTGCGCCCGCTGCACGAGGAGGCCGGTCTCGAAGCGCTGACCGTCGCCACCTACCAGGCCGTCTCCGGCTCGGGGCTCGCCGGAGTCTCCGAGCTGCACGGCCAGGCCTCCAAGGTCGTCGCCGACGCCGAGAAGCTGGTCCACGACGGCGAGGCCGTGGACTTCCCCGAGCCGGGCGTCTACAAGCGCCCCATCGCCTTCAACGTACTGCCGCTGGCGGGCTCGATCGTGGACGACGGCTCGTTCGAGACGGACGAGGAGCAGAAGCTCCGCAACGAGTCCCGCAAGATCCTGGAGATCCCGGAGCTGAAGGTCTCCGGCACCTGCGTCCGGGTCCCGGTCTTCTCCGGCCACTCGCTCCAGATCAACGCCCGCTTCGCCCGCCCGATCGGCGTCGAGCGCGCCTACGAGCTGCTGAAGGACGCCGAGGGCGTCGAGCTCTCCGAGATCCCGACCCCGCTCCAGGCGGCCGGCAAGGACGCCAGTTACGTGGGCCGCATCCGGGTCGACGAGACGGTGGACCACGGCCTCGCGCTCTTCGTCTCCAACGACAACCTCCGCAAGGGCGCGGCGCTGAACGCCGTGCAGATCGCGGAGCTGGTGGCGGCCGAGCTGACGGGCTGACGCGCGGCCTCGCGGACGTCCGCGTACGGGAAGGGGCGGCCCCGCCGGAGTGCACCGGTGGGGCCGCCCCTTCGTATGCGTACCGTCCGCGTCCCGGCGGAAACCGGACATCGCGCGGGGCGTGCGCGGCGGGATGCGCCGCCGGGAGTCCCCGGGTGCGGCGCGCATGGAAGGATGGCCGGAAACGCCGCATATCAAGTCGCACACCAAGGAGATGACCGCGTGCCTGGCACGAATCTGACCCGCGAAGAGGCACAGGAGCGGGCGCGCCTGCTGACCGTGGACGCGTACGAGATCGATCTCGACCTCTCCGGAGCGCAGGAGGGCGGCACCTACCGGTCCGTGACCACCGTGCGCTTCGACTCCGCGGAGGCCGGTGCTCAGACCTTCATCGACCTGGTCGCCCCCGCCGTCCACGAGGCGGTGCTCAACGGTGAGGCGCTGGACGTCGCCGCCGTGTTCCGTGACTCCCGGATCGCCCTGGCCGGGCTGCGCGAGGGCGCCAACGAGCTGAAGGTCGTCGCGGACTGCGCGTACACCAACACCGGCGAGGGGCTGCACCGGTTCGTCGACCCGGTCGACGAGCAGGCCTACCTCTACACCCAGTTCGAGGTGCCGGACGCCCGCCGCGTCTTCGCCTCCTTCGAGCAGCCGGACCTGAAGGCGACCTTCCAGTTCACCGTGAAGGCCCCCGCCGGCTGGACGGTCATCTCGAACTCGCCGACGCCGGAGCCGAAGGACGACGTCTGGACGTTCGAGCCGACGCCGCGCATCTCGACGTACATCACGGCGCTCATCGTCGGCCCGTACCACTCGGTGCACAGCAGTTACGAGAAGGACGGCCAGTCCGTCCCGCTCGGCATCTACTGCCGGCCCTCGCTGGCGGAGTACCTGGACGCGGAGGACATCTTCGCCGTCACCCGGCAGGGCTTCGACTGGTTCCAGGAGAAGTTCGACTACGCGTACCCGTTCGCCAAGTACGACCAGCTCTTCGTCCCGGAGTTCAACGCGGGCGCGATGGAGAACGCGGGCGCGGTCACCATCCGCGACCAGTACGTCTTCCGCTCCAAGGTGACGGACGCGGCGTACGAGGTGCGGGCCGAGACGATCCTGCACGAGCTGGCCCACATGTGGTTCGGCGACCTCGTCACGATGGAGTGGTGGAACGACCTCTGGCTCAACGAGTCGTTCGCCACCTACACCTCGATCGCCTGCCAGGCGTACGCCGAGGGCTCGAAGTGGCCGCACTCCTGGACCACCTTCGCCAACTCCATGAAGACCTGGGCCTACCGCCAGGACCAGCTGCCCTCCACGCACCCGATCATGGCGGACATCAGCGACCTGGACGACGTCCTCGTCAACTTCGACGGGATCACGTACGCCAAGGGCGCCTCGGTGCTCAAGCAGCTCGTGGCGTACGTCGGCATGGACGCGTTCTTCCAGGGCGTGCAGGCGTACTTCAAGGCGCACGCCTTCGGCAACACCCGCCTGACCGACCTGCTGGGCGCGCTGGAGAAGACCTCCGGCCGCGACCTGAAGACCTGGTCGAAGGCGTGGCTGGAGACGGCCGGGATCAACATCCTGCGCCCGGAGATCGAGACCGACGCCGAGGGTCGGATCACCTCCTTCACCGTGCTCCAGGAGGCCCCGGCGCTGCCCGCCGGAGCCAAGGGCGAGCCGACGCTGCGCCCGCACCGGATCGCCATCGGCGCGTACGACCTGGACGAGAGCGGCAAGCTCGTGAGGACCAACCGGATCGAGCTGGACGTCGACGGCGAGCGCACCACCGTGGAAGAGCTGGTCGGCCGGGCCCGCCCGGCGGTCGTGCTGCTCAACGACGACGACCTCTCGTACGCCAAGGTCCGCCTGGACGAGGAGTCGCTGCGGGTCGTCACCGAGCACCTGGGCGACTTCACCGAGTCGCTGCCGCGCGCCCTGTGCTGGGCCTCCGCCTGGGACATGACCCGCGACGGCGAGCTGGCCACCCGCGACTACCTGGCGCTGGTGCTCTCGGGCATCGGCAAGGAGTCGGACATCGGCGTCGTCCAGTCGCTGCACCGCCAGGTGAAGCTGGCCCTGGACCTGTACTCCGCGCCGGAGACCCGGGAGGCCGCGCTCAACCAGTGGACGGACGCGACGCTCGCGCACCTGCGCGCGGCGGAGCCGGGCAGCGACCACCAGCTGGCGTGGGCCCGTGCCTTCGCGGCGACGGCCCGCAACCCGCAGCAGCTGGACCTGCTCCAGTCGCTGCTGGACGGCACGGAGGCGATCGAGGGCCTGACCGTCGACACCGAGCTGCGCTGGTCGTTCGTGCAGCGGCTGGCGGCCGTGGGGCTGCTGGACGAGGAGGAGATCGCCGCCGAGTACGAGCGCGACAAGACGGCGGCGGGCGAGCGCCACGCCGCCTTCGCCCGGGCGGCCCAGCCCTCCGAGGAGGCCAAGGCCCGGGCGTGGGCCTCGGTCGTGGAGCAGGGCGACCTGCCCAACGCCGTGCAGGAAGCGGTCATCAGCGGCTTCGTCCAGCCGGACCAGCGTGAGCTGCTGGCGCCGTACACGGAGAAGTACTTCGCCTCGGTGAAGGAGGTGTCGGACTCGCGCAGCCACGAGATGGCCCAGCAGATCATCGTGGGCCTCTACCCGACGCTCCAGGTCTCCCGGGAGACACTGGACGCCACCGACGCCTGGCTGGAGTCGGCGGAGCCGGGCGCGGCCCTGCGCCGGATGATGTCGGAGTCGCGGGCGGGCGTGGAGCGCGCGCTGAAGGCCCAGGCGGCGGACGCGGCGGCGGCCACCGCGTAGCGACTTCTGGGTGGGGGCGCTCTCTCCGCTGCGGCGGCGGGGGCGCCCCTTCGCGTGGGGCACCTGGCGGGTGCCGGCCCGGACGCTGCGGTTCTCCGCGTACGCCGTCCGAGCCGCGCGCTCTGCCGGAATCCGCCGGGAAGGTCTGGAAACCGCCCGGCGGGCGGGCGCAGGAGCGCAGCCGTCCGCCGGGCGGGAACTGGAGGGTGGTTCACCGGGCGGGAACTGAGGGGCGGTGGTTCGCCGGGCTACGGCGTCACGCGCCCGTCTCCTCGTAGCGGCGGGTCAGTTCGGCGGTGCCCGACTCCGTGAAGCTGCCGTGCAGCCGCATCCGGGCCACCCCGCCGTCGGGGAAGGCGTCAAGGCGGACGTGGGTGACGACGGCCTGGGCGCGGAGCACGAAGCGGTGGAGGGTGTCGGGCTGGAGGCGGGTGCGCGGGATGATCTCGAACCACTCGCCGGTCTCGCCGTTGCGGCCCTGGAGGGCCACCCAGCCGGCGGAGTTGCCCTTGAGGTAGGCGGTGTCGATCTCGACCGCGCGGACCGCTCCCTGGGCGGCGAGGCGGAAGCGGACCCAGTCGTTGGTGTCGCGGACCCGGCGGCGGCGGTTCTCCCAGCCGTCGTCCATCTTGCGGGAGGTGCCCGGCAGGATGATCTGGGTGGGCGAGGAGTAGAAGCGGTCGGAGGCGTCCTCGTAACGGCCGCCGTTGAGCACCGAGATCAGGTCGACCGTGCCGAGCGCGGCGATCCAGGCCGGGTCGGGGACGACCTCGCCGTGCACGCGGAGGCGGGCTATGCCGCCGTCGGGGTGCTGGCAGAGGCGGAGGTGGGTGTAGCGGCGGACGCTGGTGATCTCGAAGGCGTTGGCCGCGTGGCCGCGTACGGGGGTGGGCGGAAGGATCTCCTCCCACTTCACGTCGTCGGCGAGCAGTTCCTCGGGGCTCGGGGCGCCGTCGACGGCGGTGGCCTGCACCGATACGCGCTGGGGGTAGTTGCCGCGGAAGTGGGCGGTGTCCACGACCAGGCCGCGCACGATGCCGGGGGCGCCGAGGCGGACGATCGCCCAGTCGTGGTCCTCGGGGGCGGGGAAGGGGTGGTCGGCGTCGGTCCCGCGGCGGCGGCGGGTCTCCCAGCCGTCCATGATCTTGCCCTTGTGGCCGAAGTGCTCGGGGTCGAAGACGGCGCGCTCGCGGATCAGGAGGTTCTCGCGCTCGGCGAAGAACTCGTCGTTGGCGGCGATCACCCCCGCGCCCAGGCGGCGGTCCGCGAGGTCGACCAGCTCGGTGAAGGGGAGGTCTCCCGCCTCGCGGTAGTCGGCGTACGGGTCGCCGCCGCCGTAGGGCGCGGCGTCATTGGCGTGGGGGTCGGGGTTCTGGAATGCGGTCTCGCTCGCGTCGAAGGTCATGCCCATACCTTCGCGCAGACCGACCCATCAGGTCCATCGAAAGTTATCGCACATACTGTTCAGTTCAGCTGAACGATCCCGCGACCCGGTTCAGAGCCCGCAGCACCCGCGCCACCGCAGGCCCGCTCTCCGCCCCGTGCCGGACCGCCGCCACCACGTGGCGGCGCGGCTGGTCCGCCGCCAGGACCCGCGTCACCACGCCCTCCGGCCGCTGCCCCCGGGAGGCCATCCGGGGGACGAGCGCGATGCCCATGCCCGCCTCGACCAGGGCGAGGATCGCGGTCCAGCCGGCGGCGCTGTGGGCCTGCTCGGGAACGAAGCCCGCCGCCTCGCAGGCGGCCGTGGTGATCTCGGACCAGGGGCCCGAGCCGCCGAAGATCCAGCGGTCGGCAGCCAGGTCGGCGAGGCGCAGTGCGGGCGCGGCGGCCAGCGGGTGGTCGGCCGGGAGTGCGACGTCCAGCGGGTCGGCCAGCAGCGGGAAGAGGGAGAAGCGGGGGTCGCGGGCGGTCGGCGCGTGGGCGGCCAGCGAGAGGGCCAGGTCCACCTCGCCCGCGGTGAGCAGCTCGTACGCCTGTGCCGCCTCGGCCTCCCGTACGCGTACGTCGGGCCCCGGGCGCTCCTCGGCGCGCAGGAGCCGCACGGCGGGGACCACGAGGGCGGGTACGGCGGTGGAGAACGCGCCGACCCTGACCTCGCCCGCCTCGCCGCGCAGATAGCCGGTGAGTTCGGCATCCGCCCGCTCCAGCTGGGCGAAGACCGCCTCGGCGTGGCGCAGGACGAGGTGGGCGGCGTCGGTGAGGCGGACGCGGCGGCCCTGCGGCTCCAGAAGTTCCACGCCGAGCTGCCTGGCCAGGTTGGTGAGCTGCTGGGAGACGGCGGAGGGGGTCATCA
Source organism: Streptomyces sp. NPDC043746 (assembly GCF_056436485.1). Classification (NCBI taxonomy): domain Bacteria; kingdom Bacillati; phylum Actinomycetota; class Actinomycetes; order Kitasatosporales; family Streptomycetaceae; genus Streptomyces; species Streptomyces sp. NPDC043746. The sequence goes on from NZ_JBWKCM010000016.1 coordinate 149,776, forward strand.
GGAGCGCCTCGGCGGTCGCCGTCACCGTGCCCTGGTCGCGCAGCGTGCGCAGGATGCGGAGTTTCTTGACGTCCCACTCGGTCATGGGCGCAACCTACCCCGCGGCCCGGGGCGGGCCCGGACAGGCGAGGGGGGGGGGGGGGGGGGGGGGCGGGGGGGGCCGTCGTGGTTGTGTGTGGGGTCGACCCTCTTTTTTTGGTTTTTTCTGGACAAAACCAAAGAAGGGGGCGTCAGAAAAGGG